>NZJB01000055.1 GCA_002691885.1 Gammaproteobacteria bacterium | reverse complement strand
TATTTTGAAAATACCTGGGCACTGACCGAACAGCTGTTTTCAAGTCTGGCGAGCGACGAAGCCTACTACGTCAGACCGTATCACAAGACGCGCCATCCACTAGTTTTTTATTACGCCCACCCGGTATGTTTTTACGTGAACAAAATGCTGGTAAGCGGCCTGATCGACAAGCCGGTAAATCAGGAGTTCGAGCTGCTGTTTGAAACCGGTGTCGATGAAATGAACTGGGATGATCTGCATGACGGTGAGCAGGATGTCTGGCCGGATCTGGACCAGGTGAGACATTATCGTGCTGCGGTTTATGAACTGGTGCGACAGGTCATCCGGACCCATCCCTCGCTGTACAAACCGATCACCATGGCTTCGCCCGCATGGTCACTGGCCATGTGCTTCGAACATGAGCGCATTCATCTGGAAACCTCGTCAGTGCTGATTCGGGAGCTGCCGCTGGAATACGTCAAGGAACCAGATGTCTGGCCAGACTGGTTAACTGCACCGACAGCGCTGAACTATGAGCCTGAGGATGGTGCAGATTGCCCCTCCAACGAATTGCTGGAGGTAGAACCTACCCGCGTCAGTCTCGGCAAGCCGAATAGCTGGCCAAGTTTCGGCTGGGACAATGAGTACGGGCATGATCAGCGTGAAGTTAATTCTTTTCAGGCCAGTAAGTTTCTCATCAGCAACGGGGAGTATTTTCAGTTCGTCAGGGCCGGGGGTTATGAGCAGCGCCGCTACTGGTCTGAATCCGGTTGGGGATGGCGTCAGTTCAGAAATGTGAAGTGGCCAACTTTCTGGGTGCAAGATGGCCCGGCAGGATCTCATCGCTATAAACTCCGTACAACCTTCAGCGAGATACCCATGCAGTGGAGCTGGCCGGCCGTGGTCAATTACTACGAGGCAAAGGCCTATTGTGCCTGGCTCACCGAACAGGACGAGGCGAAAATGCCTTATCGCCTGTTGCAGGAGAGTGAGCATCTGGCGATCCGGGATCCGGCACTGAGTACTGCGATCGATTTCGAGCCCGGCGCAACGGAACAGATTGATCTCGACAGCGTAATGGCCCCTGGCACGGCTCCCGCAATCAACCACAATCTGCGTTATGGCAGTGAGGGCGCGGTTGACGCGCTCCATGCTAACGAACGGGGGTTTCACGACACGTTCGGCAATGTTTGGCAATGGTGTGAGGATCCGTTTCACCCTCTGCCGGAGTTTAAAATTCATCCTTTTTACACCGACTTCAGCACACCCTGCTTTGACGGTGAGCACCAGATGATTTTAGGCGGCTCTTTTATCAGCACAGGTGACGAGGCCAGCATCTGGTCACGGTTTCATTTCCGACCCCATTTCTTTCAGCATGCCGGTTTCAGGGTTGTCCTCGACACNGCTGCCGANGGCAAGANGGGGGACAAGTACGATACTGATGAACTCGTCAANCAGTATCTGCTGTTCCATTTTGGCTCGCAGGCAGANCAGCAGGATGAGGCGCTGGCGACGCGAATCGAATTTCCNTCGGTGGTTAACCTCATCGANCGNACGGTNGAANTGATGAANCAGTTNGCNCCNAGGCGGANCAAGGCACTGGATCTTGGNTGCGCGGTNGGCCGNTCCACTTTTGANTTNGCAAGAACNTTCGACTCNGTGGTCGGGCTCGATTACAGCGAAGCGTTTATTCATGCCGCGGAGCATTTGCGGCAGCAGCGGTCTCTTCAATACCGGCGCTGGGACACCGGTGCGCATTTCACGATCCTTGTAGCGAGCATCGATGAGCACATTGATCGAAAGCGAATCGGGTTCGTGCAGGGTGATGCAGCCAACCTGGCTGGTGCGCCCATGGTACAGAACAATGAGCAATACGATGCCATTTTGCTCAGCAATCTGATGTGCCGTCTTTCGGCACCGGCGAAGTGCCTGCAGCAGTTCACTGAATCTGACCGCTTTCTGAAGTCCGGTGGCATTCTTATCATCAGTTCTCCGAATACCTGGATGGCCCAATACACCGATCCGGCGAATTTTCTGGATGGTGCAGACAGTGCTGAAACGCTTGCTGCACTCGGCGAGAGCCTGCCCGGATTCGAATTGCTGCATGAAGAGGATTTGCCTTTCATGATCCGAGAGCACCGAAGAAAGTACGAGTACATCGTCGCGCAGGTTTCGGTATGGCAAAAACGGTAGCGCGAACCTGAGTGAGTCGGTCCGGTTTGCCGGGTGACGGCGAGCATAAAAAAAGGGCCATACGGGGGNCTTTTTTTATGCNGATCACAGGCANAGGAAAAGCTACGTATTGTTAGCCTTCTGACTGTAACCACTCATTCAAGGCAATAATGTCTTCCGGGGTGAGAATGCCGGCAACCTGCTTAAGCACTAGTATGTCAAGCACATAGTTGAATCGGGCATCGGCATATTGTCGNAGTGCCCGGAACAGATTTTCTCGGGCTCTTAGCACCTCAACAATGTTGCGGGTGCCAACCTCAGCGCCGAGCTCCGTAGCATCCAGAGCCAGCTGCGCGGAATCAATGGATTGCTGCCGTTGTGCGATGACCAGTACGTCGGTGTTGACACGCCGATAGGCGTTTCGAACATTCTGGGTCAGTTGGCGTTTTGTCAGTTCGAGCGATTCCTGCGCCGCAACGAGATTCTGTTCGGCCTGACGGCGGCGTGAGCTGACGGCGCCACCGGTGTAGATTGGAATATTGATGCTCAGAGCCAGTGAGGTTCTATCGAACGCGCCGCCACCAATCTGAATGCCCTGACTGAGAATCGGCGCGGTTACGATGTGACCATACTGCCCTAGGAGATCTACTGTTGGCAGCCGGTCAGCTTTGCGGGCACGTAAATTTTTGCGCGAGGCTTCGAGATTGTATCTGGCGGCGGCGATGGCCAAGCTGTTGTCTTCGGCCTGATCCTCCCATTCGATCAGGCTGCCGTCGACCTCAAGAATGGGAAAGTCCGCGCGTAATTCGTCGANGTCGCCGTGAGGCTGCCCNGTTATGGCCTCTAAAGCCTCAAACCGGGCCCGCAGCAGGTCTCGCTGCAGAATCGTGGTGTTCCGGGCTAGATCGTAGGCGGCTTGGCTGTCGAAAACATCAGTGATAGCTACCAGGCCAACCTCTTCCCGCTGCCTCGTCTGTTCCAGTGATCGCATAGCGGCTTCTTCTTCCTGCACGTTGGTGGTCAGCAGTTCCTGAGCCCGTAGCACATCGAAGTAGGCCATGGCNACACGCATGATCAGATCCTGCTCTTGCGCGGCAAGATTGACCGCTGCCGCGCGGTCGCTGGCTTTGGCGCTCTGGAAGGTATACCAGCTTGCGAGATTCAGCACACTCTGGCTGAGGTTTAATCCCCAGCCGTGGTTATTCAGGCCATTGCCGTAGCTGTGGCGTGGCTGCACCAGAACGCTGATAGGTGCGCCGGTCAGCGGGTCTGGAAAAGTTCGGAAGACGTCGTCGGTCGGGCCTGATGTCACCCGGGAGGTATTGCCGCTGGCGCCAAAGCTCGGCAACAGCGCGGAACGACTTTGGCTGAGGTTCTCGCGATTCGCGCGATACTGAGCCTCAGCTTGTTTCAGAGTAGGATCATTCTCTATCGCCAGCTCGAGGATCGTATACAGATCCTGAGGGTGAGCCCCAGAGCAGAGCAGGCAGCTGAAAAAAGTCAGTCCAAGGTTCCGGATAAGGTGTTTCATATTATTGGCCTTGATGCATTAGCGTAGACGCCCGGAGTCAGTCGGGCCTGATAGTCGTGGTGTGATTCAAACTGGTTTCACAGCGGCGCTGGATTCTAAACAGTGTAACCACAAGTGACAGCTTTGGTTTTGCTAATGCGGTAGACGGAGGGGTTTACACTGTGAATTGCCTTAATCACATCCCGGTCTCCGGGGCATCAGGCGTGTCTCCGACTGCCGCGTATTACTTTGTCCGGGATTTGGGGCATAATGTANTCTCATTACGCCGCTGGCGGGTACGGTCTGACTTGCTCTGTGTCCGACNATCGGACCCGCACAGTCTTAAANGGCGCACAACCCNGTTTTCACTGGCGCACAGGACGCTCCCATGAACGCAAAATCTGAACACCTATTGGAAAAAATCAGCCGTCTGGACACCAGCGGTCAACAGCACTATCCCAATTCCCGCAAGGTATACGTTGAAGGCAGCAGGGCCGATCTCAAGGTGCCGATGCGCGAGATTAGCCTGACGGCCACCCAGACCGAGTCCGGTATTGAAGAGAACCCACCTATCCGGGTCTATGACACGTCGGGCATCTACTCTGATACTGGCGCCACCATTGATTTGCGCGCGGGGCTGCCTGTGATCCGGCAGCCGTGGATCGAAGAGCGACAAGACACTGAACTGCTTGCGGGCGCGAGTTCCNCATATGGCCAGGCGCGTCAGCAAGATGTGAAAACATCGCATCTGCGTTTTGAGCATATCCGTCAGCCACGGCGAGCCCTGACAGATCGTAACGTTACCCAGCTGCACTACGCGCGCCAGGGCATTATCACGCCCGAGATGGAGTATATCGCCATTCGCGAAAACACGGCACGTGCTCAGCTGCATGGCGCCTTTCAGCCGAGCCAGCTTCACCCGGGAGAGGCGTTCGGCGCGCAGATTCCTGATGAAATCACCGCAGAGTTTGTCCGCTCTGAGGTCGCGCGGGGTCGCGCCATCATTCCTGCCAACATCAACCATCCGGAAATCGAGCCGATGATCATCGGCCGCAACTTTCTGGTTAAAGTGAACGCGAATATCGGAAATTCCGCGGTCAGTTCCTCGATTGAGGAAGAGGTCGAAAAGCTGACCTGGTCGGCATTGTGGGGGGCAGACACCGTCATGGACCTGTCTACCGGCAAGAATATCCATGAGACCCGCGAATGGATTATTCGCAATTCCATGGTGCCTATTGGCACAGTGCCTATCTATCAAGCTCTGGAGAAAGTTGATGGTGTTGCCGAAGAGCTGACCTGGGAGATTTACCGCGACACACTGATCGAGCAGGCCGAACAGGGGGTGGATTACTTCACGATTCACGCCGGCGTGCTGCTGCGCTATGTGCCGCTGACGGCCAAGCGGGTTACCGGCATTGTTTCTCGTGGTGGTTCTATCATGGCCAAATGGTGTCTCGCCCATCATCAGGAAAACTTCCTGTACGCACACTTTGAGGATATCTGCGAGATCATGAAGGCTTATGATGTGTCTTTCTCGCTCGGGGATGGCCTGCGCCCCGGGTCCGTGGCCGATGCCAATGATGCCGCGCAGTTCGGCGAGCTGGAGACGCTGGGAGAGCTGACGAAATTGGCCTGGAAGCACGACGTGCAAACCATGATTGAAGGGCCNGGGCATGTNCCAATGCACATGGTAAAAGAGAACATGGAGAAGCAGCTGGAAGTATGTGATGAGGCGCCTTTTTATACCCTTGGTCCGCTGACGACTGATATTGCGCCCGGTTATGATCACATCACATCGGGAATCGGGGCAGCAATGATTGGTTGGTTTGGCTGTGCCATGCTCTGCTACGTGACGCCGAAAGAGCATCTCGGCTTGCCAAACAAGCAGGATGTGAAAGAAGGTCTGATGGCCTACAAAATCGCAGCCCATGCTGCAGACCTCGCGAAAGGTCATCCGGGTGCCCAGCTCAGAGACAATGCCCTGTCTAAGGCGCGTTTCGAGTTTCGCTGGGAGGATCAGTTCAATCTTGGCCTGGATCCGACTACGGCCCGCGCCTATCACGATGAAACGCTGCCCAAGGAATCAGGTAAGGTTGCCCATTTTTGCTCCATGTGTGGGCCAAAATTTTGTTCCATGAAAATCTCCCAGGAGGTGCGCGAGTATGCAAACTCGAATACTGCGGGAGATGTGGATCAGGCCATTGACAAGGGGATGGCCGCGATGGCGCAGGAGTACAACGAGCAAGGGCGCAAGCTTTACCACAAAGTCTGACGAATGNGGGCGGCACGATGTCGTCCGCGGGATTAAGCCTTCCAGCANAGATAATCGATCATGGCCTGCAGGCAAGACTCTGCCAGCTTTGCTGAGCGTTCCGGCGACCAGCCATAAACTGGGTCGGGCGTTGCGCTCGTGTCTTTGAACGGCATTTCCAGCGTCATCGCCAGACAGTTATATAGCCCNGCCGTCTGGGCGGTGCTCATGCTCATATTGGCTTCACCCGGATCTTTTGCCGGATACCCATACTCCGTCTGAAAATCCGGATTGAGCGCAGCCAGATGCTCCCGGTAATAATCGAGCTGTGCCTGGTCGGCTTCAGTCCATCCGGCCAGACCTTCGGTNCCGGCTATAAAGCAGAAAGGNAGCGATTCATCGCCATGGACGTCCATAAAAAAGTCTACGCCGGTATCCGCCATCGCCTGTTTGGCGAGAAACACTTCGGGCGCTGACTCCATGGCGGGATTCACCCATTCCCGATTNAGGTTCCGGCCGGCGGCGTTGGTGCGAAGATGCCCGCGTCGACTGCCGTCCGGATTCATATTGGGAATTAGATAAAGATCGCAGGATTGCAGTATTGTCCGGGTAAGTGCGTCCCGCGCATTCAGCAGTCTTCTTATCGCACCTTCCATCCACCACTCTGCCATGGTTTCACCGGGGTGCTGACGCGCGATGAACCAGCACTGTTTTCGGNCACCTGGCTTGCCGGTATCCTGCTCCAGACTGAATCGGAGGAGATCAAGGTCCTGCCCGTCCAGCGTTTGTCCAAGCAGTCGATGTGAACAGTGTGCCGCTGTCTGGGCCTCTGCGATCAGTCGGTGATGCCGCTCTATGGAGTAGGGAGCGAAGTAGGCGAAGTACACACTGTCGTGCTCGGAGACAAAATCAAAGGACAGAACGCTATCCGTCAGATCAGTCTCGTGGCGCAGCCAGTTTTCGCGATCATAAGAGTAGCAGACGCGATAATCCCGGAAGCCATCGGGGTAGGCAGCGCCGGCGGCATTCAGAATCCTGATTTGACAGCGCGAGTCTTTTGCGCCGCTGAGCCGGAAATAGAACCATTGATAAAAGTCAGAAGACTGATCTGATCGAATTTCTAGACAGATCTCATCAGAATTGCCNCCTCCCAGGACAACGATGTTGCCGCCATCAAACTCTTGGGTGATCTGCATCGGATTATCCGCTCCTAGCTGGTTGTCTTTACCTGCAATCGCATTATCCGCGAAATGACTTCGTAATTCACATTCTGCTATCATTGCCGCCTTTTTTGATNCGCCCGCCCGCAGGCATGCGAAAAGCGTTAGCTGGAACAGTTTTCAACTACCGGTGTGCCGGAGTNAAGCGTGTCGCTGGCCGGGGCAACAGACACAAACTAAAGCGTAACGAGACCGGTNATGACTGCAATGACAGACAATTTAAACGTACAGTCCAACAATCCACTAATTACGCCGCAAATGCTCAAATTCGAGCTGCCGCTAGTGGGGCCTGCACTGAACACCGTGCAGCAGGCGCGCCAAACCATCTTTGATATCCTCGACCGAAAAGACCATCGTCTGTTTGTCGTGGTCGGCCCATGTTCCATTCATGATCCGCAGGCTGCAATCGATTATGCGCACCGATTAAAGGAGCTGGCATTGAAGCTGGCCGACACCCTCTTTCTGGTTATGCGTGTCTATTTCGAAAAACCAAGAACGTCAATCGGATGGAAAGGGCTGATCAACGACCCTCACCTAGATGACTCGTTTCAAATCGAAGAGGGACTGCGAATCGGTCGCAAGCTGCTGTTGGATATTGCCGGCATGGGTTTGCCTACCTCTACCGAAGCGCTCGATCCAATTTCACCGCAGTATCTGCAGGATCTGATTGCCTGGTCGGCGATTGGTGCGCGCACCACTGAATCGCAGACCCATCGGGAGATGTCCTCCGGTCTGTCTTCTCCGGTTGGTTTCAAGAATGGCACAGACGGTGGTCTTATGGTGGCGATCAATGCGATGCAGTCCGTTTCNAGTCCTCATCGCTTTCTNGGCATTAACGGTGAAGGTCAAGTGTCGGTGGTGACGACNCGNGGTAACCCTTACGCNCACGTGGTGCTGCGCGGTGGCAGTCAGGGGCCCAATTTTGATCGGGCTCACGTAGCNCAGTGTGAGCAGGCGCTGGCGCAGGGAGGCGTAAGCCAGAACATCATGATCGACTGCAGCCATGCCAACTCCAGCAAGAACCCNGATCAACAGCCGGCGGTGTTAAANGANATGACGCAGCAGNTATTGGACGGGAATCGCTCGATTATCGGTGCCATGCTNGAAAGCAATATACATCATGGCAATCAGTCCATTCCGGCCGACCTCGGCGAGCTGAAGTACGGAGTGTCCATCACTGATGCCTGTATGGACTGGGAGAAGACAGAAGCCGCNCTGATTGGGATGGCGGACAGCCTGAGACCGGTATTGTCTGATCGNGCATAAAAAACGGGACCCTCGGGCCCCAACACACTTAACAGGATATCGATNTGGCTGAACGGNTTTATGCCGAGCTCGCGTAGGCTACGGTAAGCNGTTCTTTCTCACGCCGNCCCAGAGTCTTCCATTTCTGAACGAAGGGGTTGTCAAGCAGGGTCTGCATGTAGATGTGAGCATCTGCGCTCAGCTCAGCGCCGTAAGCCTCGAAGCTGATGGCCACCGGAGCAAACATGCAGTCGGCTATAGAAAACCGGCCGAACAGGTAGTTGCCATTTTCTCCGTAGCGGCGACGGATGCAGCTCCAGATAGCGTCAATGCGCGCAATCTCATTGATCAGTTTATCGGAGGGGCTCAGCCGATAGCTGGCCTTACAGTTCAATGGCCACTCTTCTTTCAGCTGGGGAAATTCGGAATGCATCTCTGCGCTGATAGCGCGCGCGCTGGCTTTACGCTTCGGGCTGATCGGCCAACCAGAGCCGCCGAGGAACTGTTCGGAGATGTATTCGCAGATAGCCAGAGAGTCCCAGACTGTAATATCTTTATGAAGTAGAACTGGCACTTTCAAAGAAGGCGAATAAGGGCCGAGTTTTTCGGCAGTATTATTCTGGTACAGGGCGATCTGAATTTCTTCAAATTCGATATCGAACATCTTCAGTAGCAGCCACGGGCAAAGAGACCAGGAGGAGTAGTTTTTATTGCCAATGATGAGTCGGACATCTTTCATCAGTGTATCTCCAATTGCATACCGGATTTGTTCCGCTCAGTCTTCACTGGAGTCGGTGAGCCATTTCTGACTGGTATCAACCAGACGAACAATTACCCGTCGATCAAAGAAATCGGTTTCCACGCTCTGGATGTCATGCAGAGGTCTGGATTCGCCGTACGCAACGGCGGTGATTACTTCACTGTCCAGGCCCAAGCCTTCAATAAATGACTTGACGCTGGCGGTTCTGGATTCCGACAGTCTCAGGTTGGCATCGGCATTTCCGTTACGATCAGCGTACCCGCTAATTTCTAAGGCGCCTGTTGGCAGTTGCTCAGCAATAGCGGCAAGCGTGGTGAGCTGTGCCTGATAGTGCGCTTCTACGGTGCTGGATCCGGTGCGGAAATGCAGCGAAATGGACGAATCGTTAAAGAGGTCGGCATCAGGCGAGCTGCTCAGAAAAGCGGGCAGGACTTGCGCCGGAGCATTCCGGAGTCTCGCCAGTTCAGCCTGTGCCTCATCGGCTTCAAGCTGGAGTGAGATCAACGCCACCTCGATGTCCTGGTATTCGCGCTTGGTAATCCAGCCGTCGCCGACGAAAATGCCGAGGGCGGCACCGATCACTGCGCCGGGCGGGCCGCCTGCTGCAGCCCCGATGAGTGCTCCGCTCACCAGACCGGCGGTTTCCTCTTTCTCCGGTATTAGACGATAGTCGGAGTCTGCATTGGCGGCGGATGACAGGGTGCCGGCAAGCACGGTCACGGCAAGGACGGCGGCAAGGGGTGTTGGGTGATGCTTCATGGTAGAAATCCTCAATTGTTAGTGGTTAGTGCTGCGAACCGGGAACAAAAACGAGTGTTACAGCGTGTCAGAACGGTCTACAACAAGCAGGCGTTGCAGGACGCTGATTAGTTAGGTGAGGATATTAAACAAAAGCTTTATTACTAGCCGAGGGACGTTTTGAGGCCATGTGGTGATTAAATATGGCAGAATGATGGCAAAGCAATCGAAGGCAGAACCGGCGCTCTGTTTCTGGGGTTGAATACAGTATAGTCGCTGCCGAAGCGAATGATATTTGGTATAAAAATCAGCCAGTATCGGTCGGGGCAACTTACAAGCCAGAAGGTTTTGGAATAAAAATGAGCCGGAGAATAGCTATCGTTGAAGATGAAGCGGCGATCCGCGAAAATTATGCTGACGTGCTGCGCAAGCAGGGTTATGAAGTCCAGACCTACGCCAACCGGAAAGACGCCATGGCGGCGTTCAACATTCGCCTGCCCAACCTGGCGATCATTGATATTGGGCTGGAAAATGAAATCGACGGGGGCTTTATGCTGTGTCAGGCCTTGCGCTCGATGTCCGACACGTTGCCGATCATCTTCCTGACCGCTCGTGACAACGATTTCGACACTGTCTCCGGGCTGCGCATGGGCGCGGACGACTACCTCACCAAAGATATCAGTCTGCCGCATCTGACTGCACGAATTGCGGCGCTGTTTCGCCGGCTTGATGTGATCGATCAGCCAACGTCTCCGGAGAATTTGCTGCAAAGGGGGAAGTTGTCTCTCGACATTGGCCGGCTCACCGTGCAGTGGGAAGAGCAGCCAGTGCCGTTAACTGTGACAGAATTCTGGATGGTCCATGCGCTGGCTAAATTTCCCGGGCATGTGAAAAGCCGGCAGGTACTGATGCAGGAATCCAAGATTTTTGTGGATGGCAGCACCATTACATCTCACATCAAACGGATCCGTAAAAAATTTGTCCAGCTGGACGGCGCATTCGACTGTATTGAAACGGTGTACGGTATGGGTTATCGCTGGAACACAGAAAAGGCCCCGTCGGAGCAGTGTGCCTGAGCGCACTCAGCCTGCGCCAGTCACCGGTAGCGAGCCCATGTCCCTCCACCTGAAAAGTCCGTTCGGCATCCGCTCAAAGCTGGTCTTCCTGTCCAGTTTTTTGCTGGTCATTCCCTGGCTCGGCTACCAGTACATTCTTGGCATGGAGGATTACCTCCGTCGCGGCCAGGAGCAAACTGTCCTGGGAACTGCTCAGGCGCTCGCTACCGCGCTGAACGAACGACCGGAACTGTTCAACGAGGGCAGCTACAGCCCGGCAACACGTAGCGAAGATCTGTACGTTTATCCCATCTATTCTCCATTGTCCCTGGTGGATTCTTCTTTGAATGACTGGGGCGCCTATCAGCAGTATGAGGTGCTTCATGATAACCGTGACTTTCTGGCAACCGAATTGACCCCGGCCCGTCTGTACGTGGATGATGAGTCGTTGCGGTTTAAAAGTATGCTGGGTGAGTACAACGGTAATCTATATGCCTACTTCAAGGTGACCGATGATGCAGTAATCTATCGCGATCAGGATGCCCTGACTGTTTACCGGTCTGATTTTCTGCAAATCTCCATGCTCTCCAAGGAGGGCAATGACGTGACTCGCTATGTCATTGCGCCCTATCAGGCGGAGCCGGTGTATCCCTTTCGGGTCGAGGAAGACTACTCAAACCCCGTTTACGAAGAGCGGATCATTGGCCAGTGGTACGACACCAGTGACGGCTATATAGTTGAACTTCGGATACCGATGGAAATGCTCGGTGATCGCCTGGGCTTTGCCGTATTTGACGTCGATGACCCCAAGTCGCGCGCGGTGAGCACTGTTGTTGCAACCTACCGAGCGGATGACGCGGAGCGACTTGGCTCTCTGCGTCTACCGACACCGGAGATTGATCGCATTGTGGCAGGCATGGGTTACAACAACTCCCGGATTCAGATTGTCGACCGTTCCGGCCGGGTCTTGCTCACGGCCGGAGATATTCAGTCCGCCACGGGCATTAAGCTGGCGTCGGTAGCAGGCGGTGAGAAGGTGAGTAAGTACTGGCTGTTTCTGCAGAATAAGATTCTTGACCCGCTGTATTATCAGATCCTGACTAAGCCAAGTAATGATTTTATTGATGAGCTGTATTCAGAAGTTACACGGGAAGGTGCGCACATCAGCTCCGCCTTGAGAGGCGCCCCCCTGACTCAGTTCCGCAATCTGTCTGACTCTCAGACCAGGTTGCTCGAGGCGGCTCATCCGATCATGGCAAACAATGAAGTCATGGGCGCGGTGGTCGTTGATCAGAATATGAACGGGCTGCGTACCTTTCGCAATGAAGCCTTGGAACAGTTGTTCAATACGCTTATCACCGTGATGCTCATCGTGGTGCTGGGGCTGTTTGTCTTTGCATCACGTATCTCGACGCGGATTCTCGGTCTCAGAAATCAGGCTGAGGCAATCATTGACGACGCCGGTCGGGTTAAGAATACGATTATACCGTCGCAGAATTCTGATGAGATTGGTGACCTTTCCCGCAGCTTTTCCAGCATTGTTGAGCGTCTTACGCAATACACCAATTATCTGGAAAACATGTCGTCAAGGCTGTCCCACGAGCTTCGCACGCCAGTCACCGTAGTGCGCTCATCCATCGAAAATCTTGGCCTGTCAGAAAAGAGCGCGGAGTCTGCTGTTTACATAGAACGCGCCGAAGAAGGTATTAACCGCCTGAATCTGATCCTTACGAATATGAGTGAGGCCACACGACTCGAGCAGATGCTGCAGACATCAGAAAAAGAAAAGATTGATCTGGGGAAGGTCATCAGTGGCTGTGTTGAGGGATATAAACTGGCGTATCCGGACTCAGCCTTTGAGCTTGACGCGCCCGACAGCGTTATCCATGTAGCCGGCGTGCCTGAATATATTGCCCAGCTTCTGGATAAGCTCATCGCCAATGCGGTCGAATTCACCTATCCGGATCAGCCGATTCTGATTGACTGTCGTTCGCTTCGGGATCACGCGGTAATCAGGGTAAGCAACGCGGGCCCTTTACTGCCGGAAGAAATGAAAGGCCGCTTATTTGATTCGATGATCTCGGTGCGCCCGCAGGAAAAGCAGCGCCAGCCGCATCTCGGTATGGGGCTGCACATTGCCCGGTTGATTTCAGATTTTCATGGCGGCCAGATTCGCGCCGAGAACCGGCAGGATCAGGAAGGGGTCACCATTACGGTGGTGGTTCCGCTGTTTTACAAGTAAGTCGTTCAGCTTTTCTCGTTCTGCGCGGCCCCCCCGTTAAAATATCTGGGCGCATTCTCCCTGACAACGGGCGAATCAGATGCCCAGGCATGGCAGGTATCCAAAACGATCGGACGCTTACCGTGTGGCTGCTTCTCTTCTGCATCGGATTCCTGCTTTCGTTTGCTTTTGCTAGGCCAGATGGTCTGCATGGCGACGGTTGCCATGGGAAACAGCAGCTCAGTTAAGTGTGTGCAGCCTTCCGTGCCGCCAACCTTCATGCGAATCGCCTTGCGCCAGCCAGGTCCCATTTTGATGCCGATCAGCTTTTTGTAATTGGGCGCAATTGCCGGACACATTTCGAATGGGCTGTGCTCCGTGGCGGCGAAAATGTCCTGGATCACGAAGCTGTCATCGATCGTGACACGCAGCAGCATTTCGTGCATAGGTTCACCGACCGGCACGGTACCGCGCCATTTGTTACTAAACTCGTGGGTCTTGGTATCGGTCATGTGTGCTTCGATATCCCAAAGACCGTCTTCCCGTTCGTAGCCGCGGTAATCGATGGCGCGGGTGTGAGCATGTTTGCGGGGTGAAGCGTCTGGAAAGGGCATGTTAGTACCTAACGGCGTTGGCAACTGCTGTAGTGTTAATCGGCGCTGAAGTGTTCGCTTTACCTACTACCGGCCCACGGAGGGGCCTGAGCGGAGACGCATTATAACGCATTGTGTGATCTCTTTCTGTCAATCGGGCATAATGCCCGCTCCGGTCCGATTTGAGGACCTACTGACTGCCAGCCACGACTTCACAATGCAAGGAATACGTATGACTACTGCAACAGCGCGCCACATTCTGGTGGACACAGAAGCTCAGTGCCTCGAGCTAAAAGCGAAGATTGAAAACGGTGAGGACTTTGCAGACATTGCCAGACAGTTCTCCAGCTGTCCTTCTAAAGCGCAGGGCGGAGACCTGGGTCAGTTTGGGCCCGGCATGATGGTCAAAGAATTCGACGAAGTGGTTTTCAACGCGGAAGTGAATTCCCTTCAGGGCCCGGTCAAAACCCAATTCGGCTTTCACCTGCTGGAAGTGACCAGTCGCAGCTAGTGCGCCATGCACATCTTGTTTCTCTGTACGGGTAATTCTTGTCGATCACAAATGGCAGAAGGCTGGGCACGTGCCTTAGCGTCGCAGCTTTCGGAGCCCGGTGAATTTTCCTTTTCCTCGGCCGGGCTAGAAGCGCACGAGCTGAATCCCCGCGCTATTGCCGTTATGGCACAGAACGACGTCGATATCAGCACACACACTTCTGACGCCCTAACAGACGAGATGCTGGCAGCTGCCGATCTTGTCGTGTCGGTGTGTTCCAATGCGGATACCAACTGCCCTTTGCTGCCAGCAGGGACCGTGAAGCGTCATTTGCCTTTTACCGATCCGGCAGGGGCAACAGGAATGGAAACCGATATCAGCGCTTGCTTCCAATCGGTATGTGGTGAGATTCGCGATGCCATGATTGCCCTAATTAAGGAACTCAGCGTGAATCAGCCGCTGTCTGTCAGGCAGAATTCAGGTGATCATTTATTCCAACAGAGTGACGTGGAGGTCCAGAGCCGATCTTCGGTTTACCAAGGCTTTCTGAAAGTCGACCGATTGTACCTAAAGCATCAGTTGTTCGAGGGCGGCTGGAGTGAGCGTCTTGAGCGCGAGCTCCTGATCAAGGAGCAGGCCGTTGGAGTTTTATTGCTTGATCCTGATACTGACCAGCTCGTGATGGTGCGCCAGTTCAGAGTGGGGATGCTGTGGCAGCGCGAATCGCCCTGGCCGCTGGAACTCGTGGCGGGAATTGTAGACAAAGAAGAGACGCCGGAGGCCGTTGCCTTGAGAGAAACTCGGGAGGAAACCGGTCTGACGGCCAGTGGGCTGGTCAAAATCTGTGAATACTTCAATAGCCCGGGTGCCTCGACCGAAAAGGTCACTCTGTTCTGTGCGAAAGTAGACGCTAATGCTGCCGGTGGCATCCACGGTCTCAAACACGAGCATGAGGACATTAAAGTCGTTGTGATACCGCGTGGACAGGCGCTTGAAGGGGTAAGATCAGGCGAGTTCAATAATGCCATGTCTGTGATTGCGCTGCAGTGGCTGGAACTCAATCAGAGAACCCTCAATAAATCATGGGCCTAGTCGCGCACGGGCCAGGGCGATCCGGGAAAATTCCCATGACAATCCCGGCTGATTAGTTAAAATGGCAGTTGTCGAGAGTCGCTGCCAAAGCCGCATGAAAGCTTAGGGCTGCCGCCCCAAGGCGGTGAGTTACTTAAGACTTTGAGTGTTTTGGCAGAGCGGAGTCGTATTATCCCGTCCTGTAGGTCTCCCTGCTAAATTCTGAGAGCCGGCTAACGTCGCGCATGCCTGCTGGGCAGCCAGCAAAATTGTAAAAACGTATTACAGAGAACCAATGCCAAAATCCGATTACAGTATCGACCTGATCAAGCAGATGGCCGAATGCGACGCCAACTACATTCGCTTGCTCAAGTTGGTCCCCGAGATGAGCGCCTACCTTGACCGTTCCTTTTCGGATATTGCCTTGACCGATGAGGGTCCGGGTCGAGCGATTTCAGACGAAGAGCCTGAGAAGGCGCTGGAAGGCCGGGTCACCCGCTTTTGTCTTGCAGACTATGATTACATGGACAGAGTGAATGGGCCGGTCACAGTAGAGATCAAGATCCTCGAGGCATTCAAATACACCAGCACTCTGGAAATTGTGCAGAAGCCTGAGTTAACGCAATGGATTACCAACCCGTCCATGCTGGTGCGCGTTTACCATGACGCCAGCACTGCAGAAGTGGTCTCCTATCAGGGCCATCGTAAGCTCAAGCCTCGTTATGCCAAGCCAAACCCCGAGATGTTTCACTCGGATGAAAAAATGCAGGTGAATCAGTTTTTGGGCGAGTGGCTGACGCACTGCCTGAGATCAGGTATCAGTGAGAAAGCGCCAGAGCTCATACATTATTGAGTGAGCCATTGAAATAACAGATGGCAAAAGGTCAACACAGTCCGATTCGAATCGTTCAAATTACAGACACTCATCTGTACAGTGGGGGGTCGGGTACGCTGTTGAAAATGAACACCAAGCACAGTTTCAAACAGGTGCTTGAGCTGGTCCGGATGCATGACAGCCCTCCGGATCTTATCTTGGGTACCGGTGACAT
>NZJB01000054.1 GCA_002691885.1 Gammaproteobacteria bacterium | reverse complement strand
AGCGACACAATCCCGTGTACAACGCCATAGTCAGTATGCCCGAAGAGGACACATTGCTCTCTCAGGCTCAGGAGGCTGATGCGGCGCTTGCTCGTGGTGGGTATCGGGGCTGGATGCATGGCATGCCCCATGCGGTCAAGGATCTGCAGCCAGTTGCTGGACTGCGCTTCACCAGCGGGTCGCCGATGTTTGCTGACCGCGTGGCTGAGGGAGACAGCGCGATGGCGGCAAAATTGCGCGCAGCCGGCGCAATCTTTATCGGCAAGACCAACGTCCCGGAGTTCGGTCTGGGGTCGCAGTCCTACAATCAGGTGTTCGGGCCTACCGCCAGCGCCTGGAATCCTGATTTGACTTCCGGAGGCTCCAGTGGAGGCGCTGCCAGTGGTCTCGGGACGCACATGCTGCCGGTTGCCGATGGCAGCGATATGATGGGCTCGCTGCGAAACCCTGGAGCCTTTAATAACGTGATCGGATTCAGACCCAGCGTGAATGTGATTAGCGGTGTTGAAACCGAGCCAATGCCGCTTTCTACCTCCGGGCCGATGGGCAGAAACACTGCGGATACTTTTGCCCTCCTCAATACGATCGCGGGGAGCCCCTTATCCTGAACGCTTCAGGCTCTTGAGCTCGATTCAGTCAAGTTGGCCTGGATGGGTAATCTCGGTGGCTATCTGGCCATGGAAGAGGGTATTACAGACTTGTGCGAAGACAGTCTGAATCTGTTGAATTCTAATGGCGCGGTAGTTGAAACAGCCGCTCCGCTATTTACATTAAGCGATCTGTGGCTCTGCTGGACAACTCTGCGCCACGGCGGTCGCGCGAGTATGCGTCGCTACTGGGAAGATCCCGATACCCGGGAAATGCTGAAGCCCGAACTGGCGTATGAGATTGAAGATTCTTTCAGCATCACTGCAGGAGATACAGCGAATGCCAATCGCATTCGTCGCGCCTGGTATCGGGAACTGGACCGCTTGTTCAAACAGTATGACTTTCTGGTTTTGCCTACTGCTCAGGTGTTTCCTTACGACAAAAATCTGTCGTGGCCACGACGGATTGCTGATCGCAGGATGGATACCTACCATCGCTGGATGGAAGTGGTGATTTACGGCAGTTTAGGCGGTCTGCCCATTGTCAATGTGCCGGTGGGTTTTGATGCTCAGGGGCGGCCCATGGGTATGCAGGTGATGGGTCCTTATGGTGCAGATAAGAAAGTTCTTGAATTTGCCCTTGCCTATGAAGGGCTCACAGACTTCCTCGACAGACGCCCTGAACTGGTTCCCGCAGCCTAGAGGTCATTACCCCATGTTTGTGTATCAGCGCTTGAAACATCCGGCGTCGCACCTGTTGCTCTGCGGTCTGTTCTTTCCCTGCCTGCTTCTGGCACAGGAATACTCGGTTCCGAAAGATGAATTTGGGTACCCTGATTTTAACGGAGTCTGGAATTTCAATGATTCCACACCCTTTGAGCGGCCGCTGAGATTTGGCGAGCGGGAGTTTCTGAATGCCGAGGAGTTGGCCGCCAAGTTTGCCCGGCTTGGCACAGGTCAGGAGCGCCGAGAACTGCGGGAGGAGGCGTTATCGCAGCGCATACTGGAGGAGCCGACTAACGACACGGGCGCCTACAACAGTTTTTGGTCTTTCTACGAGGAGTTATTTCCCAATCAGAGAACGTCTATAATCGTGTATCCGAAGGACGGGCGCCTGCCGGTTACNCAAAACGGTGTGATNACCCAGCNNTCNCCGCCACCGTCTAACCCCTGCAATGACGGNTTAGTNGTGATTGCTGACCGTCCCAGCCGNATNTCGTTNGGNGCCATTTCCTGTGACNGNCCGGAAGATTTNGGGCTCGCTTCGCGTTGCCTCNTGTTTCCTCAGTCTACNGGCCCNTATATCAAAGCCAATTCGTACAACAATAACGTGCTGATTGTGGTGACCGGGGATCACGTAGTACTGAACACCGAGTTAGGGAATGTTCCTCGAATTGTGCCGCTGGACAACCGGCCTTTTNTGGATAAACGCACTGAGACCTGGACNGGCAGTTCCCGTGGTTTCTGGGAGGNAGACACTCTGGTGATCGAGACGCGTCACTTCAACGTGAGAATGGCNAGTATTTTTATGCGCGCTACTGCCTATGGCAGTGCGGAAAACATGGTGCTTACCGAGCGCTTTACCCGAGTTGGCGAACAGGCGATGGAGTATGAGTTCATTCTTGATGATCCGTCGACCTTCACTGATCAGATCCGGGGGATTGTTCATTTTTCCCGATTGAATGCGCCCATCTATGAGTTTGCCTGCCATGAAGGCAACTATGCCCTGACGAATATGCTGCGAGGCAAACGTCTCGAGGAGCTCCGGGCGGAAGGGTACGCTCGCTGAAAATGGTTCAGCCGGGCATCGGGAGACTCAGAGTCTCCTTTACCAGTTCCATTACCGCGTAGCTTGTGCTCTCTTGAACGTCCGGAAGTTTTAGCAGGGTAGTGCCGAGGAAATGTCGGTAGGCGTCCATATCTGAAACGCGTGCTTTGATCAGGTAATCAAAATTTCCGGAAATTAGATAGCATTCCTGNACTTCTTCGATTTCTATCGCAGCTTGTTTAAATCGCTCGAAAATNTCCTGAGACGTCCTGGTTAGCCGAATCTGTACGAAGACTATCAGTTCGGCGTTCAGGAATTTGGGATTGAGCAAAGTGGTGTAGCCCGCAATTACCCCTTCCCGTTCCATTCGCCTAACCCGTTCCAGGCATGGGCTGGTTGATAATCCAACGCGTTTCGCCAGTTCTGAAAAGGTGATGCGCCCATCCTGCTGCAGTGCCCGCAAGATTCTTCTGTCGATCCTGTCTAATGTTTTCTCATGTTTCATCAGATGAAATTACTGCGTTTTTAGTCGATAACAAAAAAATATGCCGATTAGGCAATTTTACTCAAAGATATAAATAAAAAATACTGGAAACAACAGTTTATTCTCGGAGCCTGAATTCGCAGCAGCGGTGCGCGAGAGAGCCTATTTTTCCAGGAGAGATTTTCGTGTTGATTGGAGTGCCAAAAGAGATTAAAAACCATGAATATCGGATCGGAATGACCCCATCCGGTGTAGCCGAATTAGTGGCTGATGGTCATNTNGTTCTGGTNGAAANNGATGGGGGAACCGCTGTCGGNTTCCATAACGAAGACTATCTTTCAGCGGGTGCTGAAGTAGTCAGCACCGCCGGGGAGATTTTCGAACGGTCGGAGATGATCGTGAAAGTCAAAGAGCCGCAACCCCAAGAATGCAGAATGTTGCGACCGCATCAGACCCTGTTTACCTATCTGCATCTGGCGCCGGACCCGGAACAGACAAAGCAGTTGATGGCGTCTCGAGCCACATGCATCGCTTACGAGACAGTGACCAGCGCCGGCGGTTCTCTGCCCCTCCTGACTCCCATGAGTGAAGTCGCCGGACGCATGGCTGCACAGGAAGTTGCGCATTGCCTAGAAAAGGCACAAGGAGGCAAGGGCATTCTTCCAGGTGGGGTGCCCGGCGTTCCTGCAGCCAATATTCTGGTTATTGGTGGCGGGGTTGTAGGAATCAATGCCGCACGCATGGCGATGGGGATGGGTGCGCAGGTCACGCTTGCNGACCGGTCGGTACAGCGTCTGCAGGACNTCGACACCTGGTATGGCGACAGACTGCAAACCGTCTACTCAAGCCGGGCCAATATCGAAAGCCTGCTGCCGCGAACCGATGCCGTAATCGGAGCGGTACTGGTGCCGGGTGCCGCTGCGCCGAAGCTCATCACCCGGGAGATGCTCGAGCTGATGCAGCCGGGCAGTATACTGGTTGATGTGGCTATTGATCAGGGGGGCTGCTTTGAGACCAGTATGCCCACGACGCATCAGGACCCGACCTTTCAGATCAATAGTATTGTCCATTATTGCGTGGCCAATATGCCCGGAGCAGTCGCAAGAACCTCCACACTGGCNTTGACTAANGTGACACAGCCGTTCATAANCGCCCTTGCCAATCAGGGTGTATACCAAGCGCTGATAAATGACCGGCATCTACTNGCGGGCCTCAATGTGCACAATGGGTTGGTTACCCTCCAGCCAGTTGCCAACCNACAGGGGTATGAATACGTTGACCCCAGACAGGCGCTNGAATCGCGCTTTCCAGGCAATACGCTGTAAGTGCAGCAAAGGAGTGAACCGGAGGTATTGCGAATGGCGCTCAGGATGCCCGTGTTGGGGGATTGAGAGCAGTGACAGCACGCTTATGACGACAGGGCGGACGTTAGACCTNGCTGCGCTGAGTCGGGACATCAATGCAATGTCGCCAGCTCATTGGGCGACGTGGTACCATAATTGATTGCCACGGCAAGAGTTGCGCCGAATCNGTTGCACGGAGTGAGTCGTTTTGTCTGTTTCCCGTTCCCGAAGAAGTTTTCTCATGGATTCAGCCGTAGTTGCGAAAGGATCCTTTCTGGCGCTGTCTCTGCCTGTCATCCTCAGTGCCTGCCAGCGATCGCAGCGAGCTCTCGAGCTAGGCGCCGACTTTCGCGTGTTCGATGCGGAAGAGGCGGCTGATCTGATTGCGATAGCGGCCCGCATCATACCGACCGATGACACGCCCGGGGCCACTGAAGCCGGCGTTATTTACTTTCTCGACACCATTTTTGCTGAGCCCANGCGGGCCTCGCAGCTGGCCTTACTCAGGGAGGGGCTCGTTGCGCTGCGCGGGCAGTTACCAATTGGCGGGCGCTATTTCCACAAGCTCNCCGATGCTCAGCAGGATCAGCTGCTGCGTGACAATGAGCAGACGCCTTTTTTTGCCACCATGCGATATCTCACCATTGCCGGCACATTTTCGCTGCCACGGTACGGGGGTAACCGGGATAAAGTCGGATACCAGCTCATAGGATACGAGGATCGCGGGGCCTGGTCCGCGCCCTATGGATTTTACGATGCAGATTACGCAGAGCGGGGTGAATAGCTGTGGCTGAAGCCGTTTTCCCCAGTTTTCCCACCAGAGAGGAAGTTGATTTTGTGATTGTCGGAACCGGTGCGGCAGGCGGTGTTATGGCCAAGGAGCTTTCTGTTGCTGGCCATTCTGTCGTTCTGCTGGAGCAGGGTCCTCACCTCAAGGCCGCAGATTTCCACCATGATGAGTGGGGGTATGACCACAACAATGAGCTGACCTGGGGTCGCAGTCAGGGTTACCCCCAAACCTTTAGAAAGTTCGAGAGCGACGTGGCCGAAGAGCGTGAAATGGTTTGTGGTTATGCGCACAATGTGGGTGGCAGCAGTATGCATTACTCCGGCAATTTCTGGCGGTTCCGACCGATTGACTTTGTCGAAGCCGGCGTGCGCGGCCCGATTGCCGGTACCAACTTCAGCGATTGGCCAATCACCTATTCNGATCTGGAGCCTTACTATACGAAAGTGGACTGGGANGTCGGNGTNTCCGGATTGCAGGGGCCCTGGGACCCGCCTCGTACTCGCGAGTATCCCTGTCCGCCCATGCCAATCAAAGGCTCAGATGTCCTACTCGAGCGGGCTGCGAAGGCGATGGGCCTTAATCCCTATCCGGCCCCTGTGGCCATTTTGTCCCAGCCTCACAATGGTCGTCCCGGCTGTATTCACTGCGGCTTTTGTAATGGTTATGGTTGTGAGGTAAACGCAAAGTCCTCCTCGCTGGTCACTGTGATCCCTGTGGCTCTTGCTACAGGAAANTGCGAGTTACGAACNCACTGCACCGTACACCGTGTGAATACCAATGAGCAGGGGCGGGCGACTGAGGTTGTTTACTGGGATGCAGATGGAGTAGAGCAGGCGCAGCGCGCAAAAGCGGTTGTGCTCTGCGCCAACGGATCGGAAACGCCTCGTTTATTGCTGATGTCAGAATCAGCCCAACATCCGGATGGCTTGGCCAACTCCTCGGGTATGGTGGGTAAGAACCTGATGTTTAACGGATACAGTACCGTGATGGGTCTGTTTGACGAACCGGTCAATGCCTACAAGAGCGTGCCGGCGACTCGCGTAGTCCANGATTTCTACGAGCTCGATCCATCTCTTGGGTTTTATGGCGGCGGTGGTATTGACGGGCGACATCCTTCTCGCGGGGCTCCTATGGGCTTTGCGCTCACGGCGGCTCCCGCGTTCGGCACGCCCACCTGGGGCAGTGAGTTCAAGGCGGAACTTGCATACCAGTTCGCCCATGTTGCNGCCTTCGACGGTCATACGACGTCCTTGCCACTCAGTACCAACAACATCACCCTGGACCCCACGGTAAAGGACAAATTCGGGCGCCCGGCGATTCGGACAACCTACATGGACCATCCTGACGANATTGAAACGATGCGCTGGTTCTATGAGAAGACGGTTGAAATGATGGAGGTAGCCGGCGCCAACAACATAGTCGGTCACTACGAGCGTGACGGGCAGGAAGGCAATGTTCATCTGCTCGGGACCTGCCGAATGGGCAATGATCGTGAATCATCAGTGGTTGACGCCATGAACCGGGCGCACGACGTGCGGAATCTCTTTNTGTGTGACGGAAGTTCGCTTGTGACNTCAGGTCGNGGTCAACCCACCATGACCATTATGGCGCTNGCATTTCGTGCCGGAGAGTTGATCAGTCAGGCCGCACGCCGCAACGAAATCTGAGGACCGGCAGTTCCGCCTTTGGCGTTTGTTACGACTCTNAGCCGACGGCCGAGGCGTGATCGAAAGAATTTCCGGTCGGTCAGTTTTCAGTGTTGCTCAGCAGCGCTTTTGACACTCGCGAAAACGGAATGGGTGCCGTCTTTATTAATGAGCAGTATGTCGTAGGGCGTGAAGCGATTGCCCATTTCCATCCCCGGACCGCCGATCGGCATCCCCGGAACCGCAAGACCCATCGCGCCTTTGGGCGGAGCCGCCAGAAACTGCGCAATAAACTTCTCTGGGATGTGACCTTCAAAGATAAAACCTTCANGGGTAACTGCAGTGTGGCAGGAAGTCCATTCAGGCTTCAGGCCCAGCTCCGCTTTGACGANNCTGATATTCCGGGGGTGGTGAACGANAGAGGAATAGCCTCGTGCGTCCATATGTTCAACCCAGCCGACGCAGCAGCCGCAGGTGGGCTCTTTGTAGACGTTCAGGGTAATGTCTTCAATCGACTGTGCGCCCGCATTGGCAACAAGCACGCAGGAGAAAGCGAACAGGCCCAAGAGGTTGTGCTGTATGCCGGGCAGGCCGACCATTCTGGAGAAGAATGTTTTCATCATTGTTAGGGTTCCGAGACNCNAGATTAGCCCCATTATAGGCGATGGCTCAGATTATGAAATCCTCATAGAAGGTCAAATTGCGGGGAAAATTGCGCCCATGGCGACGGATGGGATTGTANAAGGGTCACGATGGGCGGGCCGACCTCAATCTGCGAGACGGTAGGTGCCAGGCTCGGGCGGCGCATGGACCGGTGGATTGCCGAACAGCGGCCCCCGAAGGAATTCGGTACTGCTTTGCAGGCTCAGACTTTCCAGACCGTCTACCCCGGACGCCATGGCCTGAAAATCCGGGCCATCCCCACCCAGCGCGGCAGGATCAGATCGGACCGCCTGATAATGCTCAAGGCTCGCGTAATGTGTCAGCGTGTACACCTCGTCATAATCCGAATGCTCTTCTGCATTGCTGTTCGGCAGGTAAAGCACCTGCCACTGCCCGACCGGTCTGACGCCGATTTTCTCAAGGTAGGGATACAGCTGGTCCCGGGTGATCTGATGGTACTGCGCAAAACTTCCTTTCTGAATCCGTCGGTATTCGAGCCCCAGAATTGGTTCGCCCGGCAGCGCGGCGGCCGAACGCACTGCTCTGACTCTGTCGGCTGTCGCGGGAGAAACTGCTTCAAAGCGCTCGCTAGTGCCGGGCAGGTATATCGGGCGTGTCTGAGCCATATAACCCTGCAGGAATAAGCCGCCGCGTGAGCCCTGCTGAACCCCACGACGATTGCGCAGAGCGCTTGAGCTGGCGTCGCTGAGTCCGCCATTACCGGCCAGACGCAGGGATCCGCCGGTACCTTCGGCACTCGGACCACTCCGGGTTGCCTGCCAGTGTTCGTAGCTGGCGTAGCGNGCGAAACGCAGAGCCTCATCCTGACCNGGAGTCCGGTCTTCGCCAAGCGGGTAAATGATTTCGAAATCACCGAGGATGCGGGTACCTAGCCGTTCAAACCATGGCCAGACCCCGGCAGCGCTTTGCTGATACCAGTAGTCATANTTGCCCTCGTCGAGGTAGGCGTGTCGCATCATAATNACTTCGCGGCCGTCTGCGCGCNGCGTTTCGTTCCGAACGGGAACTTCGCTCTGCGCAAAAGCAACGTCTGCTGCCAAAATCATCGCGATCCCGGCTAGCACTCGGACAATGGATTGCATGGATTTGTTCCTCGGGTGGGTATAAGTACGAGATTCTGCCAACGAATGGGCTCAAGCGCAAAAGCCGTGTCAGTTCGTTGGTGTGCCGCCGAGCGCGTGCAGGAAAACGCCACCAGGGCTTACCGCAGGCATTTGTCATACTGTATAGATTGGCGTACCATGCGCTGCNCTCGAGGCCTCTGAGTCAGGCCCGTCGGGCTCATCTCCCTGAGGTCATGCTGCATANTCTCCTTTGACAGCGCGATCAGGGCCGTCCGCCGATCGGTTACCGGGTGTGTGATCGTCAAAAGTCCAATCTAAATCGATACTCACGCGAGGCAATTGCATCCCGTATGTNAGNGCGCCTTAATTTCAACGCAGACACACTGCGAGAGTTACTTGAAATCGCCTTGCCTATGGTGATTTCTCAGGGCGCTTTCGCGGTGATGATCTTTACCGANCGTTATTTCATGTCGCAGATCGACCCAGTCCATATGGCGGCAGCGCTTGGCGGTGGTGTGGCCTGTTTTTTTTCGTTCTGTTTCTTTTCCGGGCTCTTTTCTTACGCCAACGCGCTGGCCGCTCAGTACCTGGGTGCGGAAGAAAAACATAAGTGCACACGTGTTGTCACCCAGGGTTGGATCATGACGGTCGCCTGCATCCCTATTCTTGCTGCTATCACTTTTCTGGTTTCAGATATCTTCTCTGCCATGGATCACGACCCGGTGCAGGTGGAACTGGAAAGAATCTACTACCAGATTCTAATGTTGGGAATCGTCGTGACTCTGGCCAAAATCTGCTTGTCGTCCTATTTTGCGGGCATCGGCAAATCTAAAGTGGTCATGATCTGCGACGTCTGCGGTCTGNTTCTCAATGTGCCCCTTGCCTATGTAATGGTGTTCGGCNATNTCGGCTTTCCNGCCCTGGGCATTGTCGGGGCTGGCATCAGCACCATGGTTGCCACGATTTTCTCATTTCTTTTGTTCCTGGGCTTTTTCTTCGAGCGAACTCACCGCGAGGAGTTTGCGGTTTTCGAAGCCTTTTCGCTGGAGACGGGGATTCTCAAACGGTTTCTGCGACTGGGGTTTCCGTCGGGTTTCGAGCTGTTTCTTAATGTTGCCGCCTTCAATTTATTCCTGTTGATGTTTCAGTCTTATGGCGTGGTAGAGGGTGCTTCAGCTGCGATTGTGTTCAACTGGGATCTTCTTTCCTTTGTGCCGTTGATTGGACTCAATATTGGTATGATAAGCCTGATTGGCCGGTTTGTCGGTGCACGCGATTTGCAGCGCGCTGACGAGGTCGTTACGGCNGGGTTTGTCATCGGACTGACTTACTCCGCCGTGCTGGCTGGTCTTTATATTGCCTTCCGCTTTCCTCTGGTTGAAATCTTTGCGCCACCGGAAGGCGATTTTACTGAGATTCGAAATCTGGCCGGCTTTATGATGGTGGGACTGTCGAGCTACGCGATGGCGGATGCAGTCATTCAGGTCACCGGGGGAGTCCTGCGCGGCGCCGGCGATACGCGNTGGTTAATGGTGGCCTCGGTCAGTCTCCACTGGGCTATGCTGGTGGCGCAATACTTCATCATCAGGGTATTCGAACTGGGTCCGAAAGTGGCCTGGCTGGCGTTTGTTGCGCTGATTTTCGCCATCGCGGTTGTGTTCATCATGCGCCTGCGAGGCGAGCGCTGGCGGGATGAAGAAGCGCTGGCGCGGGTGATGGCCGAATAGCGGGTTCAGCTCGCGGCCGGCGACTCCACTTGACTTGCAGCTAACAGGATTAGCAGTTAGCCTCGTAAGTACTGCGTAGTAAACGCTCCATCAAGAGAGTTGCCCATGCGAATATTCCTTTCTCATCTTTTGGGACTGACCGTTGTTGCCGCCACTGCCTTGAGTGCCGGGGTTGGTTTAAGTCAGTCCAAGTATCCGGCCAATCTGCTGAACCAGAAAGGCAATTTTTCCCGCGGTGCGGCTGCGGCCATGGGCGAGCCCTTTGTCGGTGTCACGACCTCCGCGGGCAA
The DNA here is from genome assembly GCA_002691885.1 of Gammaproteobacteria bacterium. Taxonomy (GTDB): domain Bacteria; phylum Pseudomonadota; class Gammaproteobacteria; order Pseudomonadales; family Pseudohongiellaceae; genus UBA9145. The sequence continues at coordinate 24,190 of NZJB01000054.1, read as the reverse complement.
GATTGGCGGGCTCTTTCCCGTTCGCAGTACAGGAGTGAGCACCGAAGCAATCCGTTCTGCAGCGGAAGTCTTTTTGGCAACCCTGAATACCATTGATCTGAGTCGTACCCACTTTGCCATTGATGATCCCGAATGGCGGGATTGGTCAAATGTGGATGTGGGAATTTTTCCCCGCCGAGGCGTAAGTCTCGAAGAGATGAATCCCGAGCAGAAAGCTGCTGCCTGGAATCTGCTCGAACAATCGCTCAGTGCCAAGGGGCTTGAGCAGACGCGCGCGATCATGCGGACGGAACAAACGCTGTTCGAACTGAACGGCGAACCCATTCGGTACGGCGAGGAAAAGTACTACCTAACCATGATGGGGATTCCTGCGGCCGACGGTCCATGGGGATGGCAGTTGGACGGGCATCATCTGGTGATTAATTTTTTCGTGCTGGGTGATCAGGTGGTCATGACTCCTGCCTTCTGGGGCGGCGAGCCGGTGACTGCGCAGTCAGGCAAGTATGCCGGCAACACCATCATGCAGCCCGAGCAGAACCTTGGTCTGGCGCTGATGCAGTCACTGGACAGGGATCAGCAGGGCCGCGCAACACTGAGCTCGGAGAAGACCCGCAATTATCCGATGGCGGCTTCCAATGCGGACAACAAAGTCCAGGATTACGAAGGGGTTTCCGGTGCTGATCTGACGAGCTCCCAGCGCCTCGCTCTGTTAGAAGTGATTCGTGCCTACATTGGCAATCTCCGGGATCCCCATGCAGTCATCACCATGGAGGAAATCGCGGCTCATCTAGACAACACCTTTTTTGCCTGGATCGGTGCCACCGAGGAAGACGCCGTATTCTATTACCGGATTCACAGTCCTGTAATCATGATTGAGTTCGATCACCAAAATCCTGTCGGCACGCTGATGCTGAATGAGCGGGGCGTCCCCACCAGAGACCATATTCATACGGTGGTTCGAACGCCGAACGGTAACGATTACGGCAAGGATTTGCTGGCGCAACACCTTGCCTCCCAAGCTCACTGAACAGTAAAGACGATTTCTATGATGTTAAACCACCACTTGATTAAATCGCTGGTTCTGGTTGCGGCCGGGGCTGTCATGCCAGGTGTCTTCGGGCAATCTGACAACGCGTTTGGTATTCCCTCAGAAAAAGTGCGCAATCCCGCGGCCAATATCGTGGCGGCGCCCGGTTCCAGAGGTCAGGGTTGGCTTGCCCAGGGCCGTTCTGAAGTGATTGCGCGTCACGGGATTGTTGCAACCAGCGATCCACTGGCGGCACAGGCCGGTCTCGAAATTCTTCAGCAGGGAGGCAATGCGATTGATGCGGCGGTCGCGGCTGCAGCCGTGCTTGATGTGACCTCGCAGAACGACACCGGGCTCGCGGGAGACCTGTTCGCGCTGGTCTGGAGTGCTGCGGATCAAAAGCTTTATGCGCTGAATTCTGCTGGGTTTGCACCAGCTGGCTGGACACCTGAGTTTTTCAAGGAGGAGCTGGGACTGAATCAGATGCCGGGTCGTGGTGTAAACGCAGCAACGGTTCCGGGTGCCGTCTCTGGCTACGACGCGCTGCTGGAACGGTTTGGCACGATGGGGTTTGCGGAAACCTTTGAGCGGGCTGCCCGCGTCGCTGAGCAGGGCTGGGGGCAATCAGAACGTCGGCATGATGATTTGGTCAGTCAGCAAAACAAGCTGCTTCAGGATGCCGATTCCGACGCTGTATTTTTGGATGAGGGTGAAGTGCCTGCGCTGTACAGCATCATCCGAAATCCGGGTCTGGCTGATGCCCTGCGTCTGATTCAGCGGGAAGGGCGGGAGGCGTTTTACTCTGGCGACATTGCCGATGCCCTGATTGCGAAAATCCAGTCAGAGGGCGGTGTCATGACCCATGAGGATCTTGCCGCCTTCCAGTCGGAATGGATTGAGCCTATTTCGACCAGCTATCACGGTTACGACATTTTTCAGCTGCCTCCACCCGGGCAGGGTTGGGCGGCACTGGAGATGCTGAATATCCTTGAAGTGTGCGCGCCTCTGCACAATCTGAATCTGGCAGCGCTTGGCCCTTCAAATCCGGATTACTGGCATTTCATGGTCGAGGCAAAGAAGCTGGCTTACTCTGACCTGCAGGCCTATAACGCTGATCCTCTGTTTTCTGAGGTGCCGCTGGACCGCCTGCTGTCAAAAGAGTATGCCCTTGGTCTGTGTGACCGGATTGATATGGATCTTGCTTCTGAACCTTCCGTTAAGGGAGGGCTTGATGGCGGTACCATTTATCTGACAACAGCGGATCGCTGGGGCAATATGGTGAGCTTCATTCACAGTATTTTTTCAGTCTATGGTAGCGGTATCACCATCCCGCCATACGGCATGATACTGCACAATCGCGGCGTTGCGTTCTCGGTCGATGAAGCGCATCCGAATGTTGTGGCACCCCGCAAAAGGCCGTTCCATTCAATCATTGCCGGGATGGTGATGCAGGACGGACAGCCGCTTATGACATTCGGGAATATGGGAGGAGCGGTTCAGCCGGAGACGCATGCTCAGCATATGGTCAACGTGATAGATCATGGCATGAACGTGCAGATGACAACTGACGCGGCTCGTTTTACTCACAGTCAGAGTAGCAACGTTTTGTCGCTGGAATATGATCTATACAGTCTGGTGGGAAGATCGCTGGAGGCCAAAGGGCACGAGGTGCGATCGGTGAATGGCGGCCGGGTGGGCGGCTATCAGGGGATTCTTTTCACCCGTGATCCCTCGCTGCCTTTACCTGTAATGACACCGGAAAGCATCAGCGAGGACCACCCGGTCAACGGCATTTACCGGGCCGGATCGGATCACCGTAAAGATGGTCAGGCGGTTGGCTGGTAGTGTGCTTGCCAGTTGGCAGATCAAAAAGGGTTATTGAACTCGGGGACGCGGCATGGAGATGATCTCAGAGCAGTTGATTGAAGCTTCGCGGGATTCGGTGTGGCTGGCTCTGAATAACACCGTTATCCTGCAGCGAGCTATGCCCGGCTGTGAAAGCTTTGAGGAAACAGGTGAAAACACGTTTCAAGCCAAGCTGATTACCAAGATCGGACCGGTCAAAGCCCGGTTCAAATTTGACGTCACGCTCAGCGATCTTGATCCACCGAGGGGTTACACCATCAGCGGTGCAGGACAGGGTGGTGCTGCAGGGTTCGCCAAGGGAGCGGCTACAGTGACTCTGTCTGAACAAGATGGGGCAACAGTGCTTGCCTACCATGTGCAGGCAAATGTAGGTGGAAAGCTGGCCCAGCTGGGGGCCCGGTTGATCGACGGGGTTGCCAAAAAAATGGCCGATGATTTTTTTGAGAATTTTAAACAACTGGTGGGCGCCGAAGCTGAATCGGCTTCGGACGCGCCAGAGTAGGTGGAGGGGGACATCATGAGTACAGTCAGCATGACAGTTAACGGGAAAGCCGTGTGCGGAGAGGTCGAAAGTCGCACGCTGCTGGTGCAATTTCTGAGAGAAAACCTCGGCCTCACTGGCACCCATGTCGGATGTGACACCAGCCAGTGCGGCGCCTGTGTGATTCACGTGAATGGTAAATCCGTCAAGTCGTGCACGATGCTGGCCATTCAGGCCGATGGTGCCGAAGTCACCACAATAGAAGGGCTGGCGGATGAGGCTGGATTACATCCGATGCAGCAGGCATTCATGGACAATCACGGATTGCAGTGTGGGTTCTGCACGCCGGGGATGGTGATGAGCGCTCTGGATATTGTGAACCGCAATGGTAATGAGCTCGATGAATCTACCGTGCGCAAGGAATTGGAAGGCAACATTTGCCGATGTACCGGATATCACAATATTGTGAAATCCGTACAGGCCGGCGCAAAAGCGATGGGAGGATCCTGAAATGAATGAGAATGGCATTGGCGCAAGTGTGCGCCGAAAGGAGGATCAGCGTTTCCTGATTGGTAAAGGCAACTACACCGATGACATTAATGTCGCAGGTCAGACCCATGCAGTATTTGTGCGCTCGCCCCATGCGCACGCGGAGATTAAGGGGATCGACTGCAGCGATGCGCTTGCCGCTCCCGGAGTTGTAGCGGTGCTGACTGGTGACGATCTGGCGGCTGACGGAATTGGCCCTCTGATTTGCGGTGTGACGGTGACCAGTGATGATGGAGAGCCCCATCGGGCGCCTGCTCATCCTGCGCTGGCCCAGGGCAAAGTCAATTATGTCGGGGATCATGTTGCGATTGTCATCGCTGAAACGCGCGCTCAAGCTCGTGACGCGGCTGAGTTGGTGGATGTGGATTACAGCGTCCTGCCCGCGGTGATCGATACCAGCAGTGCCGCAGACGCGGGGCAGCCGCAAATCCACGAGGTAGCCGCTGATAACGTTTGTTACAACTGGCCATTCGGGGATAAGGAAGGGGTAGAAGCAGCATTCGCAGGCGCACATAAGGTGTCCAAGCTAGATCTGGTTAANAACCGCATGGTCACCAATCCCATGGAGCCCAGAGCGGCACTGGGCGAGTACAACCAGGGTACGGACGAGATTACCCTTCATCTGACAACCCAGAATCCGCACGTGCACCGACTGGTGCTGTCGGCGTTCAATCAACTGGCGCCTGAACACAAACTGCGTGTGGTCGGGCCAGATGTGGGAGGGGGATTCGGCGCTAAAATCTTTGTCTACGCAGAGGAGTTGGTGGTCGGCTGGGCCTGCAGAAAAATCAAACGTCCTGTGAAATGGAACGGCGACCGAACCGAGGCATTTCTGGCAGACGCACATGGTCGTGATCACGTGTCAACTGCCGAAATGGCGATGGATGAAAACGGCAAATTTCTGGCGATGCGGGTGCAGACGCAGGCCAATCTGGGAGCGTACCTCTCGACTTTCAGCACCATGGTGCCCAGCTATCTGTATGCTTTCTTGCTGGCCGGGCAATACTCAACTCCTTTGATTTATTCTGAGGTTAAAGCGGTATTTACCAACACAGCGCCGGTCGATGCCTGTCGCGGTGCTGGCCGACCAGAAGCAACGTATTTGGTGGAGCGTCTGGTTGATATTTGTGCGGCAGATATGGGGCTGGACCCGGCGGAAATTCGTCGGCGCAATTTTATACCCGTTGATGCTTTTCCCTATCAGACTCCTGTCGTTCAGTGCTACGACAGCGGAGACTATCCCGCGGCGCTCGACAAGGCCATGGAGCTGGCTGACTACCCTGGGTTCTCAACCAGGGCCGAAGAGGCNAAGTCGCGAGGTAAACTACGCGGTATTGGCCTGTCTTCCTACGTTGAAGCCTGCGGCATTGCTCCCTCTGCGGCGGTGGGCCAGCTGGGTGCCGGAGTCGGTCTGTGGGAAAGTGCGCAGGTGCGCTTCAACCCNACAGGTAATGTGCAGGTCTTCACCGGCACACACTCTCATGGACAGGGTCATGAGACGACATTTGCTCAGCTGGTCTGCGATCAGCTAGGCGTGCCTATCGAGAATATCGAAGTGATTCATGGCGATACCGCGAAAACCCAGTTCGGTATGGGCACATATGGCTCCCGTTCGCTGGCAGTTGGGGGTGTGGCAATAGCCCGGGCGTGTGACAAGCTGATTGCCAAGGGCAAAAAAATCGCCGCGCATGCGTTGGAGGCAGCCGAGGGTGATATCGAATTTGTCGATGGAAATTTCAGCGTGGCTGGTACCGATAAGGCAATGAATATTGCGGAAGTCGCGTTTACGGCTTACGTACCTCACTCTTATCCTGAAGGCGTAGAGCCNGGTTTCGATGAAAACGCGTTTTTTGATCCCACAAACTTCTCTTTTCCGGCAGGAACACATATCTGTGAAGTTGAAGTCGACCCAGACACCGGAGTGGTAGAAGTTGTGAAATATTCGGCCGTTGATGACTTCGGCAGATTGATCAATCCGATGATTGTCGAGGGTCAGGTTCACGGNGGTATAGCGCACGGAGTGGGACAGGCCCTGTTGGAGGGCTGTTCATACGACAGCGAAGGTCAGTTGGTCACTGCCTCTTACATGGACTACGCGATGCCGCGCGCTGACAATCTTCCCAGTTTTGATATCGACTACGCGCCNACCANNCCNCCGGACAATCCGCTGGGCGTCAAAGGCTGCGGTGAGGCAGGCGCGATCGGCGCGCCACCGGCTGTGATAAACGCCATTTCGAATGCGCTTGGTGTGAGACACATAGATATGCCGGCAACACCAGAAACCGTATGGCGTGCAGCCCAACAAGCGGCTGCGNTCAGNGCCTAGGAGAAACGAGTATGTACGAATTTAACTACAGGAAAGTCGATAGCGTTGCGGCAGCCGTAGAGGCGATGCAGCAGGCAGAAGATGGCAAGTTTGTGGCGGGTGGCCAGACCATGCTGCCGACAATGAAGCATCGCCTGGCTAGCCCTTCTGATCTGATTGATCTGGGCGGCGTCGCAGAGCTGACAGCGGTCAATGTGGAGGATGGGAATCTGACTGTGGGCGCCATGACGACCCATGCTGCGGTNGCGGCTTCGGCTGAGGTGCAACGCGCCATTCCTGCGCTGGCCAGGCTTGCTGGCAATATTGGCGATCCAGCCGTGCGGAACCGGGGGACCNTTGGTGGCTCTATCGCCAATCATGATCCGGCTGCCGATTATCCGGCGGCTGTAATCGCTCTCGGCGCGACGNTGCAAACATCCAAACGAGCGATTCCGGCAGAGGAGTTTTTTACCGGGATGTTCGAAACCGCGTTGGAAGAGGATGAAATCGTCACTTCCGTGAGTTTTCCCTTACCCGAAGCGGCCGCCTACATGAAGTTTGAAAATCCGGCGTCCCGTTACGCCATCGTCGGTGTTTTTGTAGCAAAGACAGGCGGTGAGGTTCGCGTCGGCGTCACGGGCGCCACGGCTTGTGCTCACCGGGGGCTGCGACTTGAAGAGGCTATGGGCGGTGAGCTTGATGCAAGCGGTATTGATTCGGTTGAACTGCCCGTCGAGCAGATGAACAGCGATATCCATGCCAGTGCGGAATACCGGGCACACCTGGTTAAAGTGATGACTAAGCGCGCCGTGGAGGCCTGCCAGTAAGGCTTCCTATGAGTCGTGAACCGGGCTCTATAGAGCAAACGCAGGCACTGCTGGAGCAGGCCAACTATGTCGCTGACCGTGCTTTATCCACCACTCTTTTTCTCGCGCTGAAGATGCAGCGGCCGCTCTTCCTCGAAGGTGAGGCCGGTGTTGGAAAAACTGAAATTGCCAAGGTGCTCTCCCAGACCCTTGATCGTCGTCTGGTTCGTTTGCAGTGCTACGAAGGTCTGGACATTGGCTCTGCCGTCTATGAGTGGAATTACTCAAGACAGATGTTGGAAATCCGGCTGGCCGAAGCCGCGGGCACCGTTGACAAAGCTAAGCTGGCCAGAGACGTCTTCTCGGAAGAGTTTCTTATCGAGCGTCCTCTTCTGCAGGCGCTTCGCGCGGACGATAGGGGAGCGCCAGTTCTGCTCATTGATGAGCTGGACCGAACAGACGAACCGTTTGAGGCTTTTTTACTGGAGTTGCTATCCGAAAACCAGATTTCGATTCCTGAGATCGGCACGGTGCGGGCAACGGAACCCCCGCTGGTGATTATCACCTCCAATCGGACCAGAGAAATTCACGACGCCCTCAAGCGACGATGCCTGTATCACTGGGTCGATTTTCCAGCGGCTGAATGTGAGCTGGATATTGTGCAAAGAAAGATGCCCGAAATCGATAAGCAACTCAGTCAGTTGCTGGTGAATTTTGTTCAACGTCTGCGCCAGGAAGACTTGTTTAAACTGCCGGGGATTGCAGAGACGCTGGACTGGGCCGATGCTCTGGTTCAGCTGGACCAGATTGCACTAGATCCGACCACCATCGATGGTACCCTCGGGACCCTGCTTAAATATCAGGATGACATTGCCAAGATCAGAGGCAGTGAAGCTGCCCGCATCCTGGAGGAGGTGAAGCTCCAGATTTCGGTTTCTCAGCCCCGCCGTGGCTAAAATGTCAGGGAGAAGTGAGCTGCCTTTGCTGCAGGGAAGCCTGGCCGAAAACATTATGCTTTTTGCCAGACTGCTGCGCGCCACAGGAATGCCTGTCGGTACGGGCAATGTCTTGAACGCGATTCGGGGTGTAAGTCTCATCGGAATTGAGTCGCAGCAGGACTTACACACCGTGTTGCTTTGCCAGTTCGTGACCCGCCGGGAACAGATGCCTGTTTTTGATCAGACATTTGCCCTGTTCTGGCGTAACCCAAAACTTATGGAAAAGTTAATGGGCGCCATGTTGCCTACTCTGCAATCCGATCAGGATCAGCAGCCATTGATCCGTCGTCTGGGGGAGGCGCTGTCCAGCGGTAACACTCAGTCATCCGGTCAGGATGAGGAGCAAGTCGAGCTGCAGGCCAACCTGTCTGCTTCAGAGTCGGAAATACTGCAAAGTAGAGACTTTGAACAAATGTCTGAGTCGGAGCTTCAGGTGGCGAAAAAGATGCTTAAGAATCTCAAGTTGCCCATGAAGCCAATCCAGACCCGTCGTCACCAGGCTTCTGTCAGCCGTGCTCACATCGATATGCGTCGTACTATGCAGCACTCGCTGCGCAACAGCGAATTAATTCCACTGCAGTTTAAGCGCCAGATCACCCGACCACCCGCAATTATAGTGTTGTGTGACATCTCCGGTTCGATGGCCCAGTATTCGCGGATGTTTTTACATTTCATGCACGCCATGACCAACAACGGCGACCGGGTCCACAGCTTTCTATTCGGAACTCGCCTGACGAATATCAGCCGGTATTTGCGGAACAAAGATGTTGATCTTGCTCTCGAAGAGACCGCGAAAGCGGTGGAAGACTGGTCAGGAGGTACCCGGATCGGCTTCTGTCTCAAGCAATTCAACCGGCACTGGTCCCGTCGAATGCTGGGTCAGGGAGCAGTGGTTATTCTTTTGACTGATGGGCTTGATCGGGGGGAAGGCCCAGAACTCGGCAAGCAGATGGAGCGACTGTCTAAATCCTGCCGTCAACTCGTTTGGCTGAATCCACTGCTTCGCTACGAGAAATTTGAACCCAGGGCTCAAGGGGTTCGCACCATGTTGCCCTATGTTGATGTTTTCCGCTCGGCTCACAACATCAACAGCCTCGCTGAACTGCCTGCTCTGTTGAACCCTTCCAGAGCGCAGGCAGCATGACCGGTGCCCTGTTGAATCCGGAGTGTAGAATCGGAGTTGCCGAGAGAAAAAGCCTTAGCCTTACGTTTATTGGTCCAGCCGACAGCAATATGTGCAGGAGCTGAGAGGGCAGGTTGCCTCTTAGCCCGGTATGTGAAGCCTCAATCACTGAGGCCGTAGACGATCAATTCATCCGTGGCGGCGATTGCGACAAATTGTCTGCCACTGGCATCGAGATACGTCATTGGGTTGGCATTCCCGCGCCGATTCAGCTGCTGCTCCCAGAGAATTTCCCCAGTACTGGCCCGTACTCCGCGAAAGCGATTGTCGTCGGTTGACGCGATAAAAAGCAGGTCGCTGGCGGTTATCAGCGCGGCAGCGCGCCCCGGCCGACCCGTATTCTGCTTGCCCGGCGGCAGCGAGTCGCTGACACCCAGAGGGATTCGCCAGGCGATGTCGCCGTTGGTGGTGTCGATAGCTGTCAAGTGGCTCCAGGGTGGCTCCTGGCAGGGTAGCGTCTGACCATCAATAGAGACTGCGAAAGCTGAGGGGCGTGGCAGCGATAGCCGATACGGAAAGTCTTCTCCGGTCGCTTCCAGCCACCCCAGTGTGCCCAAGTCAGCGGCGAACACGAACGCAAGACTGCTGTTAGGATCAAACGCCACGCCGCCCCAGTTCGGCCCGCCTGCCAAACCGGGGAATAGCAAGGTGGTTGCGCCTGCGCCGTTGTCATCGCGCAGCGTCCACGGCGTGTAAGGACCGGCGTTGACGAACTCTCCAGACCGGCTCAGCAGGTCGGTGCAGGCGTCAGCATGGTCCGCGCTGGTATGCTCTGCTCGTACCATATCGTCAAGGCTGAAGCTGACCCTGGCCATGGGTGGTGGCTTTACCGGGATCGGCTGTGTCGGAGAGGCTGCCTCTCCGGCGACGCTACTTGCTGGAACAGCGCGCTCTTCAACACCGAATATCGCTTCGCCAGTTAGGCGATTCAGGAAAAATAAATAGCCGGATTTTGTGGTGACGGCGAGCGCGGGCAGCGTTTCGCCTTCCAACTTAATGTCAAACAGTGTCGGTGGAGCGGGAGGGTCATGGTCCCATAGATCGTGATGGATCGTCTGGAAATGCCAGCGGTATTCACCTGAGTGGATATCTACCGCGACGATGGAATTGGCAAACAGATTGTCACCTGCTCTGTCTCCGCCGAATGCGAACGGCAGGGGAGATGCCAGCGGTAGGTAGAGTAAGTCTGTGCCAGTGTCGACTGTAAAATAGAATGGCCAGGCATTGGCCCCCAAGCGGTTCTCCCAGCTTCCATATTGCCAGCTGTCATGACCGCTTTCTCCCGGCAGTGGCACTGAATTAAATTCCCAGATTTTTCTGCCGGTAATGGCGCTGAATGCACGAGGATTGCCGATGCCACCGCGCGTGCCGGGCGGCGTGTTGGCGCCCACAATCACAAGGTCCTGATAAACCAGCGGCACGGAGATATAGGGTATCCCCATATCTATCTCCCCGTTGTCTCCGAAGCTTGTGTCTTTCTCACCGCTCTCAGCGGACAGAGCGGTTAATCGACTGCCCGCGGTGAAGATGATTCGCGGGTCGAGCGTGTTATTGCCTTGCCAGTAGGCGACACCCCGACGCGAGGGTCGGCCAGACTCGACAGGATGGCGCCAGAGTTCCGTGCCATTCTTCGGATCCAGCGCGACGATGCAGTCAACTGTGGACAGGTACATCACGTTGTTTACCACAATCGGAGTCACCTGTGAGTTCGGGTTAAGATCCTCAGCCTGATCCCGGCTGCGCAGGGAGAATGACCAGGCAATCTCGAGCTCTCCGATATTTTCAGGTGAAATCGCTGATAGCTTTGAATAACCGGTCCCGCTGAAATTGCCGCGGTAATGCGGCCACTGTCCGGCCAAATCGCTTTGTGCTGCCAGTTGATGCGGAACAATACCGATGCAGGTCAGCGTAGCGATTAATCTGATAAAACTGAGCTGGATGACGTGACGGGTTGCTTTACTGGTCCGGTGCCATTGTTGCAGAAACATGTTGTCCTCACCTGTTAACGTTTTTTGGGATTATGAAGCTGTGAATGGCTGATTGAAAGGTCAACGCAAGGGCAGATCGGCCGGACCTCTCCCTGACAGGCTGCTGGAGTAGACAGATCATCTCTAGACCTGGCGGCCAGCTTGACGCACACTCTGTGTGTGAATCAGTCAGCGTGCCGCGACAGGCGCTAGCTGATCTCTTTTGTCAACACGAACGATGTTGCCGGGGGAATGTCTATGTCACTCATCGCTCGATTGCTGATTCTAGGCGCCGCTATGACGTTGCTGAGTTCTGAGATTTACGCTCAGCGGGGTGCGCCTCCACCACTGCCCGACGGGACAGGCAGGGAACTGGTGATGAATGTCTGCTCGTCCTGTCACAGCACGGCTCTGATCTCCAGAGCGGCAGGCTACAACACTGCTGCAGAGTGGCGGCGTGTTTTTTCGACTATGGTCGAGCTCAATGACGCGCAAGCGGGTACGATAGCGGCGTATCTCGCTCAGCATTTCCCTGAAGACACTTCCAGACGCCCGAACCTGATTGCGGGTGACACACAGATTGAGATTATTGAGTGGACCGTACCCACTCTCGGCCAGCGCTCCAGAGATCCGGTAGAGGCACCAGACGGTTCTATCTGGTGGACCGGGATGTGGGCTAGCCTGACAGGGCGGCTTGATCCGAGGACGGGCGTTATGGAGGAGTACAGGCTGCCTCCGTCATCCAGGCCGCATACCGTTGTCCCGGATACGCAGGGCAATATCTGGTATACGGGAAACAGCAACTCTACAGTAGGCAAGCTGGACCCTGCCACGGGTGAGGTTACTGTATACAAGACCGAAGCGAGGGACCCCCACTCAGCTATTTTTCATCCGAATGGTAATTTGTACTTTACTGCGCAAGGGGCCGCTATGCTGGGCCGGCTTAATCCGGACACCGGTGATCTCACTGAAATTCCGGTTGAACCAAGACCCTACGGAATCAAAGTAGACAGTCAAGGAACGGTCTGGGTCGCGTTTAACGGGACCAACAAGATCGGTGCCCTTGATCCGGACGGCATGGACATGCGCTATTACGAAGTGCCTGATGAAAGGACCCGGATCCGCCGTCTGGATCTGGACAGCAACGACATCGTCTGGTTCGTCAATTCTACGCTGGGCAAGATCGGGAAGCTTGACCCGGAGACTGGTCAGATTACTCAGTGGGATTCACCCAGCGGACCTAAGTCCCACCCCTATTCCATTGCAGTGATTGATGATGTGATCTGGTATAACGAATCGGGCATGAGACCTGATGCGCTGGTAAGGTTTAATCCCGCCACGGAGACCTTCCAGAGTTGGGCGGTACCCTCCGGTGTCGGAATCATTCGCAACACCTGGGTTACTGAAGCTGGTGATTTGCTGATCCACCAGTCCAGCTCTAATCAAGTAGGCTTGGTCAAGATCAACTGAGTAGCCTCGGCTGTCCAGCGTCAGCGGCCTTGCTCAGATACGCAGGACGTCTTCGATGTCCGGCGCGAGTTCTGGCGGTTTGGTGATCAGTGAGACGCCGATGAACAGAATCATTGAGGTTACGAATGCCACCAATGGCCCACTGATGCCGTAAGGCAGCACAATGCTGGATAGCTGAACAACAAAATTGATGAGCAGGGCGGCGCTGATTGCCGTCACTGCGCCGGCAACTGTCGCGCCCCGCCAGTTCAGTCCTACTGCCACGACCGGAAATATTGAGGCTGCAAACGTGCCCCAGCCGAATGCGCCGAGCAGAGCCACCAGTGTGGCATCGGCGTAGTGGGAATAGAGCGCAAAGCCGGCTGCGACGATGGCAAGCAAAACAGTCACGACCCGTGCCCAGAGTAACTCGTTCTCGACGCTACGTCCGCGCAGCGCCGTAGGAATGTCATGGATGATTGCGGCGGTTCCGATGTTGAGAAACGCGTCCGAGGTCGACATGATTGCGGCGAATAAGCCGGCGAAGACGACGCCCGCAAGCAACGGATTTGCGAAAATCGACAGGAAAGTCGAGGCGGCGTCGTCTGGCAGGGCGAGAGGTTCCACAATGCCGTCGATGACTGCCGCGCGCATCACGATGCCAATTGAAATCCAAAGTAGAGCGGCCATGACGTAGCCGAACAGCGACATAGGCAGAATGCTGCGGTTGTCAGACATTTGTTTGTTCATCATCATTTTCGTAATCAGGTGCGGTTGGCCGGCAAGCCCTAGGCCGAATACAAAGAACCATCCAAGAGAGGCCATGGCGCCGGCGGACCCGAACGGCATGATGGCCTCTGAGTCGTCGGCCAGAATAATAGCAGTGGCTTCCTGCATGCCGCCATCAAACACAGAAACCGCTGTCATCAGTATCAGGCTGCCAGCAATCATCATGATGAAACCCTGCACCACGTCCGTATACACGCTCGCGATAATGCCGCCGGTGACGCAGTAAAAGATCAGCACCGCAGAGGAAATGACTACGCAACTCACCAGTCCAATGTTGGCAAAGGTTTCCGTGCCCGACAGGATGGCTTGCATCACGACCGCCATCGCCAAGATCTGAGTGGCTAAATACCCCATTACGCCCAGGACGATGGTCAGCGCGATCAGAAATCTGACGGCATCGCTCCCGTAGCGCGCAGCCACGACATCGGGCAGTGAGAGGCAGTCCCGCAGTTCGGCAATCATTCGAATGCGCTTGGCGACCAGAAAAAAGCCGACTGCATATCCCGTTGAGGAAATCACTACCATCCAGAAAGAGCTGACCCCGATCGAGTAAACTAGGCCGGGGCCGCCAACGAAGCCGAACCCGCTCAGTGTGCTAGAAAAAAGTGCCAGGGCTACCACAATGGGACCAAGCCCTCGGCCAGCAACAAAAAAGTCACTGCTGTTGCGCGTCCGGCGCATGGCCCATAAACCGGTAGCAACACAGAACAGCATGTAAATGACCACGGAGCCGACAATGATTTCCTGACGATAAGCTTCCATGGTTTAGTTCTGCTGGCTGTTACGCGCGGCTTGCTCAAGAAGGGCGTTGAATTCGGCTTCATCTTCACACGTGTAGATGAATGTTCTGAAGCCATAGCTGTACATCACGATAAGCGGTACAGCTCCAAGCCAGGTCCCGTACATCTGCCAGGCTGTTGGTACGGGAAAACCCATGAAATAATCCGTCTCGCCCGTCAGGAGAAATTCCTGATGTGTACTGAACATCATCCACCAGATCACCAGCATGAACAGCCATGAGCCCCCCATGCCTGCAAGAAATTTTTGGCTCCTGTGGCGCTCGCTGACCCCGAGAACGCACAAACCAACGACAAGGGTCAGCAGCAGGCTGTTGAACACAAAGGCCAGAGAGCCGATATGAGCCAGCCGCGCTGCCCCATCAGCCCCGATGACCATGCCGGGATGTTCAGCGTGCGGCTGTCCACCCGCATTCGGTACACTGTCTGCCATGACAATCATGAGCAGAAGTAGTCCCATGGATACGCAGACAGCGAAGATGTAGTAAATCACGTGTTTAGTCATGGTTTCAGTCTCGTCCCGAAACGGTCAGGTGAAGGCTCGGTTGCGGGCAGAGAATAAACATGGGGCACGGCAGAGTCTAGGAAAACGTGCCTGCAGGGCGAGAGCTGAGCTGCCTGGTATAGGTTCTACCGTCTTGACAAGCCGCTCAGGAAAGTCCATTTTCTGACCCCGTCTTAGTCTTCGGGCGAACAAAGCCCACAGTAAAAGCAGCATGGCGAGGCAGGAGAAGAGCATGTTAAAAACGAGCCTACGAAACACCGGCAAGGGAGCGTGGAAGGTAGCTCTGACAGGTCTGCTGATGGCCACCACAGTCACGGCTTACGCTCAGCGCGGGGCTATATCCCCAGCAGCCCATGCGGGTCAGGAGCCAATCAACAACTTACCCAATCCCTATGAAACTCAGCGCGATTTTGGCACGCTGCCTGATGGACGCCGATGGGGTTCGGTAAGTGCCGTTAATGTCGACATAGATGGTGTCCATGTCTGGGCAGGGGATCGATGCGGCACCAATTCCTGTGCGACCAGCGGAGTCGATCCTATAGTAAAACTGGATCCGAGCGGTCGCGTCGTCGCCTCTCTTGGAGCAGGTCAGATTATCTGGCCGCATGGCATGGATGTTGATGCTGATGGCAATATCTGGGTTGCTGATACGCGACTGGCGAATGAGCGCGAACTGCAGGCCAATCCGGCTGCGCGCAATCACGGCAGCTCGGTACTGAAATTCAGCCCTGAAGGAGAACTGCTGATGGTCATCGGTACTCCGGGTGAGATGGGCGATCCGCCGACACACCTGACTGAGCCTAATGACGTGCTGGTCGCTCCCAATGGCCGGATTTATATCGGCGAAACGCATTCCGCCCAGTTTCAGGATGAATCCGGCCCGAATTCAAAGAGTAGAATCACCATCTGGGAAGCAGATGGCACTTACGTTGGTTCGTTTGGTGAGTGGGGTCAGGAAGATGGGCAGCTTCGGGCGCCTCACTCTTTGGCAATGGATTCTCAGGGCAGACTGTTTGTCGCTGACCGTGGGAATAATCGCATTCAGATTTTTTCCCAGGATGGCGAGCATATCGATACCTGGTATCAGTTCAGCCGGAACAGCGGTATCTTTATCGATAAGAGCAATGATTGGCTCTACGCCATCGATTCCGAGTCTGATCCGAACTACAACCCTGGCGGTTGGCGAAAAGGTTTGCGTGTAGGCAGCGCCAAAACTGGAGAAGTCTGGTACTTTGTGCCTGAACATGTCTCTCCTTTTCGCTCATCAGGTATGGGCGGCGTGGGATCCATGGGCGAAGGGGTGACGGTTGACAGTGCCGGTAATGTCTACGCCGGTGAAGTGGGTCCTATTCAGGGCATAACTCGGTTCGTCCCACGTCTAATTCCCTAGAGTTCTAAGCGTATTGAAGAGGCGGGGCGTCATCGCCTCGCCTTTTTTGTGCTCGCCGAAAAAGAGGTACCGAATACTGAGATGGCACGGGCCGCCAGACGGCAGTCGTAAGATTGCCGTCACATAGAGTAGCGGTGTCAGCATAATGAGGTTGTGGGATGAATGTTAAGAACTACACGCTGTTGGGTCTGATTCTCATCTCGCTAGCATCAGTTCCAAAGGGACAGGCTCAGACTCAAGTTAAAGTCAGCACCACGCTTGGAGAGTTTACGCTGGAGCTGTTTGACACTGCGGCGCCCGGTACGGTCGAGAATTTTCTCAATTACGTGAGGAGTGGGCGTTTCAATGAGTCTGTCGTTCACCGATCTGTCCCCAATTTTGTTATCCAGGCTGGACAATATGTGATCCCGGCCGGGACCACCCAGCTCAGCCAGATTGCGATTGATGGCACGATCGCCAATGAGTTCAATCAGTCCAATCTCAGGGGCACGGTCGCTATGGCAAAGGTTGCGGGTGATCCTGACAGTGCCACCAGTCAGTGGTTCATAAACGTCGCCGATAACGTAAGCCTGGACAGCCAAAATGGTGGTTTTACTGTTTTCGGTCGCGTCCTTGCGGAGGGTATGCAGGTTGTTGACGCCATCAACCAGCTACCGCGAGTGGCATTAGCCGCCTCGCTCAACGAACTTCCAGTCGTCAATTTTAGTGGTTCGGTGACGCGAGAGAATCTTGTGCTGGTAGATCTGGAGCTAGTTGCGGCCGAGCGCGCGCCTGTCAGTAATCGATTTGATGAAACCACGGAACAGCTGGTGCTTAAAATTGACGCCGGTGACTCCGGCTTCGTTCAGGTGGCTTTTTCGGTGGAAAGTCAGTCGCCCCAGGTAATTGTCAGAGCGCTAGCGGAGAGTGTCACCGCTCTTGATGAAAGCGAAGAAGATTTTGCGACTTTTGACGAGACCACCGGGCAGCTGCTGATCCCCGGCCTCGAAATTGGCGGCCAGATTGTCTACCGCAATCTGTCGTTTTTGCTGACTGATGCGGTGAACCTGCTGTTTAGCCTGCAATCTCTGGAAGAAGGCTAGAGAAGACGGCGAAAAAAAAGCGAAAGACTAAAAGCCGTCAGAAAGGCGCTCAAGCGGAGTTCTTCAGGATTTCAGAGCGCCGAACTCAGGTCTTGCCAGCAGGCTGTCCAATCCTTTGTACCGTCGCTGCTCCTCTGGCAGACGCTCAATAATCTCTCTCAGGGCGGCCGTGAAGCCGGGTTGTCTCGACTCCAGCTTGGTGAAACTTTCCAGAAAGATTCGGATTCCAAAGACGATGGCTCCTGTTTCCGGCAGTCGTCTTAGAGTCTGTCGTTCAACTCTCCAGTAAGGCTCTGCGGGTTCTTGGGTGGGATAAAGTTCTTGCCGCCAGCAAAGTTCGTTCCCAGCCTGCACTGACCAGTTGTAGCGGATAATCACTTTATCCTTGCTGAGTTTGTGCAGTAATCTGTTTGTTCTGGCGTGCAAGGTATCCTCATAGCCGGGCACCGGATCATGGATCGCGCCGAGCGCCTTGCCGATTTTCTCAGATAATCGCCAGTTGCTTGGCGAGCAGACACTAGCTGCAGTCAGGACGTACTCGTTGTTCAGTGCCTGAAGTAAACAGATGTCCTCCTGAATCCAGAGGCAGCAGCTTTGAAGATCAGTGGCGGGCAGCGGCCACTTCAGTATGCCATCTCTGGTCGAGAGGTCATGGCCATTGGTTGTGTAGCGCTGACCATGATATTGCGTCAAATGGGTCAATAGAAGTCTGCCGAATTCTTTTTGCGCCAACTCGGATTCAGGCAGGACAGCAATCACTTCGCCGCGATGAAAGCCAATCTGTTGTAATTTGTGGGCATGATAAATCGGTAGATCATCGTCAATCGCCAGCCACTCTGCCATCGTGCCATGCCTGAGTCCAAGCTCCAGCACTGAGGACTGGTTTGGGCTGGACAGTAATGGGCTGTTTGTCTTTGAATTGAGTTTCAAGATTGCTAGAGCCGTTTTTTTCGGTTGGGGCCTGTTCCGTAATTTGCCGACATCTCCCCTCCGTCTGTTGTTTTCTGCGAGACTGCCGGTCTTCTCAGGGCTGAATCAGGAGAGGATTGTCGATGCTGGATCCCCGCGATTTAAGCCAGTCCTGAAACGGCTGTCGATAGTTAATGCCGGTGTCAAAACCATCGGGGTCCGCTTCGGCAATCATGTCATATCCATCGCCACCGGCGTACATAAAGCTGTTGACTAGGACTCGAT
Organism: Gammaproteobacteria bacterium; assembly: GCA_002691885.1. Lineage (GTDB taxonomy): Bacteria > Pseudomonadota > Gammaproteobacteria > Pseudomonadales > Pseudohongiellaceae > UBA9145. The sequence goes on along the minus strand of NZJB01000054.1, from coordinate 5,802 downwards.
AGATTTGACCGTCATCGAGCTGTTCATTGTGCCTGGTTAATATCCAGTCAGACCCAACGCGATGCAGGCCGCCAACGATCGGGCGAGCGCCTGTTTCCAGCGCGCGGCGAATGGTGCGCCCATCCAGATCTAGAGCAATGATGGAATTATCAAACGGCATCATGGACACGAGTGTGCCCATATCGATTTTTCCCGCGGGCAGATCCGTGCGAATTCCTCCGGCGTTGGTGATGGCGACATCTGCGCTGGAGTCGGCCAGCAACCAGCTGCCGACAATGATCTGTCCCAAAGCAGGCTCTTGCCGGGGTATGGTGCGAGCGCTGAACGCAATTTCTTCTGAGAGTATGGCTTCGGTTTGTTCTGCCCAGCTTGAAATGATGGATGCGACTGACCGATTAGGGACTGATTGCGCGTTGCTGCGCGCGCTGTAAGAAAGGTTTCTTATCTCTGATGTAATCAGATCTATGGAAAATGTCGCTGTAGCGTAGGCCGTGAAGTGAAATCCACCGCCGAGTAAAACGGTGCCCTGCACCTCTCGCGCAATCAGCTCGTTACAGTGTCCGGCGCCGAACAGGGCAATATCCAGATCCTGCGTGCGGTAGATTAGCTGCTCGAGCGGCTCCTCGCATACATGCGCTATCACCAGGTTAATGTCAGTGTCTTCCGCCTCGAGTGCGGGCAAGGTTTCTCTGAGGGCTCGCTCGTAACTCAGGAAATTCAGCTCGCGCACATTGTCCGGATTGGTTGCTGTGGGTGTATCGCGTGTTGTCAGCCCAATAATTCCGACTCTGATGTCATTTACGGTGGTCACCGTATATGGCAGGATGCCAACCTCGATCGGGGTTAACCCGCTCGACCGCCAACGGGTGTTTGCGCTGAGATAAGGAAAGCGGGCTTGTTCCGTTCTGGCTTTGATGACATCAAGTCCGAAATCGAATTCGTGATTGCCGACGGCGCTGGCATCGTACTGCATCGCGTTCATCACCTCGACCATGCTTCGGCCTTCGTTCCAGGTCGAAATTGCAGGTCCGGTCCAGTTGTCGCCTCCGCTCAGGATCAAAAAAGGGCCGTCTTCGAAATAGCCTTCCTGCTGCCGCCATAGCTGAAAAAGATGGGCCGCTGACTGATGTGGCTCCATTCCCTCCATCCAGCCATGCTCATCATTGGTGTACAGGATTGTAATCTCACGAAATTTGCCGTCAGTTTCCGAGGTCCCACAGGCGTTAACCAATAGTGTAGATAGCACCACTAGCTGTTTCAGGGCGGGAAAACTTCTCTGTGTCGTCAGGTTCAGAGTGTCAATACCTAAGATCTGGTTTGCGATTTGTCTCGGTTTAGATTAGTGAGTTTCTCGGATAGGATTGCTTTGGTTATTCCTTCATGAAACAAAATCTCGGGACCACTTTTCCGTCCACTGTTATTGACTCCATAAACATTTCTAGCGGCCGAACCCAGACGCCAGATTCGCCATAAAGAGGTCGATATACCACCAACATCTCTTCGGTTTCGCTATGACGTGCCACGTGCAGGACTTCATAGTCTTTGCCTTTGTAGTGACGATAATTTCCCGGAGCTGGTTGTAAAGTTTCTGACATCTTGTGTTCTCTCAATCACGTTTGCAGGCGCAACTCACTGCTCCTGCTTTTTTGTCTTCCCTTCTAAAAAGGACGGCCTCTAACTTCAAGTTAAAAGCCCAGAATCGAGAAGGCAATGCTATAGCATCAAGTGGCAAAGGAGTAGTTCGCCCACCTTAGTCCAGATTCGGCCGTTTCGCCAAGGGTAACAATAGTTAGTTCACACTTGACTGGATGAAAAACACTCCACAATGGAAGCAGGAATGATTGATTACTACTGTTGAAAGTGTAAGCTAGGAAGCCTTTTCACGAGCATACCCAAATCACAATGATCTCAATTAATAGCAAGCAACAAATTACGCAGGCGATTGGTGTGGTGTGCGCTGCGCTCCTCACTTTCTCTCTGTATGCTCAGGAATATGTCATGGACCCGAATTGGCCCAAGCCGTTGCCGGAGGGAATAGAGTGGGGCCAAGTGCCCAATGTTACTATCGACAAGGAAGGTTTTATTTATGCTTTCCATCGCTCGGATCCACCGGTGCTCAAGTTCAACAAGGATGGTAACTTGGTTGATACTTTCGGAAGCTCGCAATGGGTGGTCCGTCCTCATGGCTTTCGTCTGACACCTGAAGGCGATATTTGGGCCACCGACTATCAGCGTCAATCAGGTCATACGATCACGAAGATCGATACCAACGGCAATATCTTGTTGCGTCTAGGAGCCCGCGGTTTTGCAGGTGCCGGCCCCAATACGTTTAACGGGCCTGCCGACGTTGCGCAGGCTGACGATGGAAGCTTCTTCGTGGCTGATGGTCATTGGAATAATCGAGTGGTTAAATTCGACAAGGAAGGCAGGTATCTCTTGGAATGGGGTGGCAAAGGAAGTGAACCTGGTCAATTTAACCTGCCTCACACTATCTTAATTGATCGACGAGGCAGAGTTTTTGTGGGAGATCGATCAAATGAAAGAATCCAATTGTTTACTCCAGAAGGCGAATACTTAGACGAATGGGACCAATTTGGTCGCCCTAGTGGCATGTTTATTGATCATGATGACGTTCTGTACGTCGCAGACTATGAGAAAATGAGAGGGGTGACCTTCGGTGATGCGGAGAGCGGTGAAGTGCTGGGCTTTATCGAAGGCTCGGAGCCTGAAGGAGTTGTCGTGGATTTAGAGGGTAATGTTTATACCAGTGAAGTAACTGGTGGCCAAGGCGGTAACGGGAAAATCATCCGTAAATTCGTGAAGAAGTGAAGGCAAAAAAGACTCTTTGGGGCCTATCGCTAGTGCATTAACTTAAAAAGCCCACTTTACTACAGCATAAAACGCTTCTGATCACGATTCGCAGTCGAGAAGCACTTACACTCATGGATGCCTGGGGAAGAGATGGGCAGCATTAACAAAGAAACGATAACTTCTGTTAGACATTGGAACGATTCCTTATTTAGTTTTACTTCTACGAGGGACGCATCTCTGAAGTTCGAAAATGGGCACTTCGTGATGATAGGACTGGAAGTAGATGGGAAGCCATTGATGAGGGCCTACAGCATTGTAAGCCCGAACTATGCTCCAGAACTTGAGTTCCTCAGTATAAAGGTCCCGGATGGCCCCCTGACTTCTGTGCTGCAAAATGTGAAAGTTGGTGATGAGCTTTTGGTTAGCAAAAAGCCAACTGGAACGCTGGTAGCCGATCTTCTAATCCCTGGTAAAAACCTCTTTCTGCTTGCCACTGGCACAGGGTTGGCTCCATTCTTGAGCATTATTCAAGATCCTGAAATATATGAGCGTTTCGAAAATGTTTACTTGGTCCATGGGGTACGGTATGTGTCTGAGTTAGCATATAGAGATTTCTTGGAGAGGGAGATTCAAGAGAACGAGTATTTCGGTGACGAGGTAAAAAAACAACTTCGCTATTACCCAACAGTGACCCGAGAACCTTTTATAAACGAAGGTAGGATCTCTGATTTACTTACCAGTGGTAGATTACTTCGTGATCTTGGACTAGGTGACGCTTCCACTGAGAGAGATAGGTTCATGATTTGTGGCGGCCCAAGTATGTTGAAACAGTTGTGTCTGATACTGGAAGAGAAAGGGTTTGAGCAGTCGAGGCATGGAATTCAGGCGCACTACACTATCGAAAGGGCTTTTGCTGAGCAGTAGACCAGTTGATCATTTGAAGGTTTGTTGGCATGGTGCCCCAGTGCCTGCTCGACAAGCGGCACGGGTGCGTGGGCCGTTGCTAGGTAAGTACGTGAGGTGAATGCCACATACTCCACCGACTAGCTCCCAGTTAACCGGTCAAAGAAAAATTCAGTGAAGATCTCTCTGAGCCCTTTGGAGTCGCTGTCTTTAGCTTGACACCTAAAACTACGGGTGCTTATATTCTCGAGTAATCGATAGAATTTATAATAACACAAGGTCGAATTATGAAGATTAAATGGCTGCCTGCATTGCTGGCTTTGCTTATTCTGAGTTGCTCACCCTCAGGGCCGTCGCCGGGTTCCATGACGGTCCAAGCTGCATCCTCTCCCGCCAATGCTATTCCTCGCACCCCAAGTGGCAAGCCTGATTTCAATGGAATCTGGCAAGTGATGATGAATGCGAATGATAACCTTGAACCGGCAGCGCCCAAGGCAGCGTATCAGCTCGTTCCTGGCGACTTCGTTCCAGTGCCCCACCCCGACATTGTGGCCATGGGAGCAGCCAGTGCGGTACCCGCAAGTTTCGGTGTGGTGGAAGGTGGCACGATCCCCTATAAGGTTGAAGCGCTGGCTCGCCGCGAAGAGAATGCAGCTAACTGGTTGGAGCGTGACCCTGAAGTGAAGTGCTACATGCCAGGTGTGCCTCGTGCTACGTATATGCCCCACCCGTTCCAGATTTTTCAGAGTGAGAGCGCGTTTTTTATCGCCTACTCTTTTGCCGGCGCTGTGCGCAACGTTTTCTTGGAGGATCCGGGCCCGGCGCCTCTGGATTCCTGGATGGGCCAGTCTTATGGGTATTGGGACGAAGACACTTGGGTGGTTGAAGTCACGGGTCTTGACGATCGGACATGGTTTGACAGGTCTGGAAACTACCACACGTACCAGCTTAAAGTGACAGAGCGTTACGATCTGGTGGGTGAAAACGTCATCATGTACTCAGCGACCATGGAGGATCCTGATATATTCGAGCGCCCCTGGACGATCAGCATGCCGATCTACCGCCGTTTAGAAGAAGGCTATGAGCTGCCACAATTCAAGTGCGTCGAGTTCGTCGAAGAGCTCATGTACGGGCAGTACAGAAAGGGTGGGGAGTTTGAGCAGAGGTTGCGTCAGGAGATGTTGGAAGAAGCTCAAACTAACTAATAGCGCGCGCTTGATTTGAAATTGGTTATCTTTCTGGTTTGGAATATACATCGATAATCCGTTAGAATACGTTCATAGTGAGTCAGTCAGTTGTTTGTAGCGGTTACGGTATAGGAATTATTCGTAATCAAAGTTGAAAGGGGAGATCTATGAAAGCAAAACTACTAGCTCTTGCCGCAGTAACAGCGGCGGGTGTACTTGCAATTAAGCAGCCCGCGACCGCGCACCATGCGTTCTCGGCCGAATTCGATGCAAACTTGCCCGTTCGTCTCGGTGGCCCGATCACGCGTGTAGAGTGGATTAACCCGCACACCTGGATTCACCTAGACAACAACGATCCCGAATCTACCCGGGATCCCGGTGCATGGATGGTTGAAGGAGGTACTCCGAACACCTTGCTACGTCGCGGGATTAACCGTAACTCGCTTGTGTTGGGCACCGATATAGTGGTGACTGGCTACCAGAGTAAGGACCGATTGTGTGAGCCTACCTGCCGCGCGAACGGCCGCGATATCACCTTCCCAGACGGCCGTAAGCTATTCATGGGTTCTTCAGGTACTGGCGCTCCGAGAGACGGTTCGGACATTACAGAACAGTAGCGATTCCGGTTACTTAGACTTAACAAAAAGCCCGGTCAGGCTTCACCTGACCGGGCTTTTTGTTGCAATCGGATGAGCAGTTTTTTAATCGAGACTCTCAGAGGCCAGAGTCAGCCAGGTGGGCGCGGTATTGGCCCTGCTTGCCAGTAATGCATTGCGTTGTGGCTTTGGTTGCGGGTAGGTCGAAATGCCCGCTATCTGCTAGGCAGATTAATCCGTCACAGGTTCGATGATGCGGGAATAATCTCCTCCGTCACGAAAAACCGTTGAGTCGACGAAATAGC
>NZJB01000053.1 GCA_002691885.1 Gammaproteobacteria bacterium | reverse complement strand
TTCTTCAGGATCACTGAGATTCCTGGTGAATAAATACATGTAGCTATCTTCCTTAGTCCGTGCCATCGCATTGAGAATTTCACGAGTCGGACGAGCAAACCAAGAATCAGTGTTGTAATCGACTTCAATTCTATAGATATCCTCATTGCTATCCGCAACATACATATCTAGCAGGCCTCCGGAATACTCTCCGAATTCTTCGACTCTGGCTGCATGCTGTTGTTCGACAGTTTCAAATGTCCGACTCGGACGAATAAAGAATAATCCTTCTCCATCATTAATTCCTGCAATTAGTGGTACTGCGTTGTGAGACCCTTCAGCAAAAATCTCCGCCGGAGATTTTGGAAAAACATGACCATCAACGATGAGTGAAACACCATATAAACCGAGATCCATTTCGACGAGTTGTTCCGCAGTGAGGTCGCGCATATTTTCTAACAGTTCAGTACCATTTACTCCGAGTTCAGTCAGTACTGTGTTGATAGCTTCCTCGCCGCGGGCTTCAGCGCTAGTAGTCATACCGTTTTGAGAACTTAGATTGGTAACGTTGTAAGAGGTAATCCAGGTACTCTGTGATATTGCTTTGTGAAAAAGTCCTTTTGCTAGCGGAGTGGCTAACAATGAGTAAACACTCCCGCCGCCAGCGGACTCTCCAAAAATAGTTACATTGCTTGGGTCACCACCAAATCTGGCGACATTGTCACGAACCCACTCTAATGCAGCAATATGATCAAGGATACCGTAGTTTCCAGAAACCCCTTCCGATGACTCAGCTGAGAGTGCCGGATGAGCCATCCAACCAAATGCACCCATGCGATAGTTAACCGAAACAAGAATAACTCCATTCAGCGCAAATTGTTCACCATTGTATATGGGGATGCTGTTTGCACCGCTTATCCAGCCCCCACCGTGAATCCATACCATGACTGGCAGGTTTGCCTCGGCAGATTCCGCTTTAGTCCAGACGTTTAGATACAAACAATCTTCGCTCATAAAGCGAGTGCCTCGCTGCATACAGGCAGGCGGCTGATTGGTGGCTTGTCTCACACCCTGCCAGGGAGTAGGCGGTTGAGGAGCCCTCCACCGCAAATCACCCACTGGTGGCGCCGCGAAGGGAATACCGAGAAATGCCTGAGCACCACTCTCTAAATCGATACCGGCCACTTGACCAGACGAGAGCGTCACAGGCTCGTCAATTGCGTAGCTCAATGAAGTGAGTGCAAAAAACACACTCGCAAGAACACTCTCAAATATTTTCATGGAGGTCGCCTATACGATTCTCAAAATTTAAATGCCAACGGGAATTTACACCAAGCAATACTGTCGGGCGAGAGAAAACTAGTAAAGAGTACGAAGCCAAGAAAAAATATCGGAGCAAGCTCAGCAGCAAACAAAAGAAAAGCTGACCGTGCAAGTTATGCTTCCACTCAAGCAGAATGCGCTATGGAATTAAAACACGGTGTAGGCGTTTTCCAGAGCACCTACGCGCACTTCATTAGAGCTTTTAGCGGCAAGAAAGATCCGTCGCATTTGGAAGGTGTTGCGGTGCCAAATCGTGGCCTACGTGTTGTTAAGTGAAACACGAAACCGGTACAAAACCGGTACGAGCCGCAATTAAAAACACGTAAGCCATTGTTTCCATTCGGAAAAGTATGGCGTCCCCTAGGGGTTTCGAACCCCTGTTGCCGGGATGAAAACCCGGTGTCCTAGGCCTCTAGACGAAGGGGACTAAGAGCGAACGCTCAAGACAGCGGTGAGCGTCCACGAGCAGGCTCGGATTCTAGTGAGCTTGAGCACATCCGTCAAGGCCCGGGCGCAATTACCAACCATACCCTTACGCAACCCGGAAATATCGCTCAGCGTATAAGAACACCGATTTTTAAAGGCCTTTCTTCGCCATCCGCTGACAGTCCGAACTTCCACATTCTACCTGCGGACAAATCGTAATTCAGGACTGCTCTCACAGTTCCGGCTTAGTCGCCCAGGTGTCCTTATGTAGCACTTCCAAGGCTGTTGCTTCGCCAGACGCTGGAACGACCAGGCGAGTCTTGACCAGTTGGGAGCTCTGTGACATTCTGATGGAGGAAGCGCGAATTTAAGTTTCCCAAAAAGTTTGATTGAGATACCTGATCGCTGAAATTACGCAATGCCGTGACCAATGATGGCGAAAGATGCGCCAGCCGGCCCACCTGACCGGCCGTATTAGACACTAGAAACGATTTACAACCTTTTTCCCGTGTGGTGCTAGATGGGCGAAATGACTGACGATAAGCGCACAGCGATAGATAATACCGACATCACAATCGACCAGAAACTGATCGACGAGGGTACCGCCCAACTGAATAGCGAAATTCAGGTTTTAGAAAATTGGCTGGCTGAATTAGAGAGCACCGGAGATGAGGACGCAGAGGTTGCTGCAGCAAGACAATCCTACCATGAGATGCTGAGCAGCCGCAGAGAAATGCTCAGCGCCCTGGCCAAACAAGCAAAGCTTCAGGCTGTTGTGACTAAATAATCTTGAGCCACACCGAGCCTGTAGACTCCGTGCTTTCTGTTGACCAGATCGACATCATGCTGCGAATGCAACAGAGCATGAACCGCAAAGTCGATCCAGGATGGAGACAGGCGCGCTACCCTTATCTGAGGGCCGTTGTCATTGAGGGAGCAGAGGCTATCGAACACCACGGCTGGAAGTGGTGGAAGAAGCAAGAACTTGATCTATCGCAACTACAAATGGAACTCATTGATATCTGGCATTTTATATTGTCAGAAATGCTCCTGCGAAACGACGATGGCGGTGATACACAGGCACGAGAAGCTTTCCAGACGGCAATCTCCGAAACCTCCACAACGCACGAACTAAAGTTCGACGGAAGCACCTACCGGCTCGCTGATTTATCTCTGCTTGATAAGATTGAGCTACTGATTGGCTTGTCAGCGGCACGCCGAATTGAGGTAGCGGTTTTTGCAAGCATCATGACAGATTGCCAGCTAAGCTGGACCGAACTGTTTCGTCAGTATGTCGGAAAAAATGTGCTTAACTTTTTCAGGCAGGACAACGGCTATAAGGATGGAACCTACCGAAAGATGTGGGGCGGCCGGGAAGACAATGAAGTCCTGGTAGACATTATCCATTCGCTCGATGNCAGCCAGCCCGATTTTAAGCACGNAATCTATGCATCTCTTCAAGTCGCGTACAAGAAGTCGGAANTATGAGAACCGTCGAATANTCCCTTATTGGTAGTAAGCGTTTTCTTTNACGGAATGATCGGTNACATCACGCACTTCAGTCAGCTGGGGAATTTGCTCGAGCAACGTTTTCTCGACACCATCCTTCAGAGTCACGTCGACCATCCCACACCCCTGACAGCCTCCGCCAAANCGCAGGACCGCAACTGACTNATCAAATATCTCTTCAAGGGACACCATGCCCCCATGGGCGGCAAGCCCGGGGTTNANCTCATTGTAAAGAATATAGTTCACGCGATCTTCCAGAGAACTGTCTTCAGATATTTTGGGCANCCTGGAATTCGGCGCCTTGATGGTCAACTGACCGCCCATCGAATCCTTCTGGAAATCAACCACCGCATCCTCGAGAAAAGGCACACTGGGTTGATCTATGAATGCCCTAAATCCGCTGAGTTCCNGAATTTCATCACTATCCTTTTCTTCGCCNGGTCTGCAGAACGAGATGCAGGTTTCTGCTCGCGGCGTTCCAGAATCAAGGATAAACACCCTGACAGCTATCCCAGGCACATTTTGCTTTTCCAGCAGCTCAAGCAAGTACTCTTGTGCCGATTCAGTGATGGTAACCATTAGATGTCCGACGTCGTTGAGTGATCTGGCGCATGATAACTGATCGTTTTGAGCTTTAGAANACCCGANTAATACACTCAGCTTCATGCAATCATGTTAAGGGCGCACTAACTGACTCCGCGCTTGCGCTTCTGACAGAATCTCCCATCCAGCAGACTCAAGAAATGACTAGCACTAAGACCCGACTTCAGCAGCTACTATCCGAACGCATCTTACTGCTCGATGGCGCAATGGGAACCATGATTCAATCCCGCCGCCTTTCAGACGCCGAATTCAGAGGCGAACGCTTCGACGACTTCGCGCACGATCTGGCTGGCAATAATGATCTGCTCAGCCTGACTCAGCCAGATATAATCCGGGAAATTCACTGCGCCAACCTCGAAGCAGGCGCGGACATCATCGAGACCAACACCTTTAATTCAACCCGCGCTGCGCAGGCGGACTATCACCTCGAGCATGTCGCCTACGAACTCAATCTGGAAGCCGCGCGGATAGCGCGTTCCGCCGCTGACCAATATGACGCGCTTGATACAGATAAACCTCGTTTTGTCGCGGGCATACTCGGGCCCACCAGTCGCAGTGCATCGATATCACCGGATGTAAATGATCCAGGTTTCAGAAATACCAGTTTCGATGAACTGGTCGATGACTATTATTCGTCNACCGAAGGTCTGATCGACGGTGGCGCCGACATCGTTATGATCGAAACCTCGTTCGACACACTTAACGCCAAAGCCGCAGTGTTCGCGGTGCACAAATGCTTCTCCGACAGGGAGCTGTGGCTGCCAATCATGATTTCAGGCACGATTACGGATGCGAGCGGCAGAACCTTGTCTGGTCAGACCGTTGGGGCATTTTGTCATTCTATGTCTCACGCCGGCGCCCTATCCATCGGTTTCAACTGCGCGTTGGGTGCTGAGCAACTTAGACCCCATATCGAAGAAATGGCGTCGANTGTTCCTATTCTGGTNTCCGCTCACCCCAATGCAGGCTTACCNAATGAATTCGGTGAGTATGACCAGTCGCCAGCCGAAATGGCTTCGCTGGTCGGTGAATTTGCCCGCTCAGGATTCGTCAACATTGTCGGAGGATGCTGCGGCACGACACCGGCGCACATCGCAGAGCTCGCCANAGTNATAAAAGGAGTGACGCCTCGCAAAGCCCCGAAGATAAAGCCTGCCTGCAGGTTGAGCGGCCTGGAAGCCTTCTCGATGACGCCGGAATCNCTGTTCGTGAATATCGGGGAGAGAACCAATGTNACNGGCTCTGCCCGCTTTGCGCGACTAATCAAAGAGGAAAATTTTAATGAAGCGCTGGAAGTCGCCAGACAACAAGTAGAAGCCGGCGCCCAAATCATCGACATAAATATGGATGAAGGCATGCTCGATTCNCAAGCGNTTATGGACAAGTTCCTGAAATTAGTCGCAAGCGAGCCCGACATCAGCAGAGTTCCGATGATGCTCGACTCTTCAAAATGGGAAATCATCGAAACAGGTCTCAAGTGCACTCAGGGCAAATCTATTGTTAACTCGATCAGTTTAAAAGAAGGAGAGGAGGACTTCCTGGAGAAGGCAGCACTGTGCTTAAAGTATGGTGCCGCAGTCATCGTGATGGCCTTNGACGAAGATGGCCAGGCAGATAGCCTGGAACGGAAAATCGAAATNTGCACGCGCAGCTACGAGCTCCTCACCCAGAGACTGGGCTTTCCTCCAGAGGACATTATTTTTGATCCCAACATTTTTGCCATCGCCACAGGCATTGAGGAACACAACAATTACGCTGTCGACTTCATCGAGTGCTGCCGCTATATAAAGGCCAATCTTCCCGGTGCGCTCATTTCCGGAGGCGTCAGCAATGTTTCCTTTTCATTTCGCGGTAATAATGCCGTCAGAGAAGCAATACATTCAGTCTTTCTCTACCACGCNATCAAAGCTGGCTTGACCATGGGAATTGTCAACGCGGGGCAACTTGCGGTTTATGATGAGATCCCAAAAGACCTCAAGGACGCGGTCGAAGATGTTGTTCTGAATCGACGACCCNATGCNACTGAACGGTTGATGGAGATCGCCCAGACTTATTCTGACACCGGACCTACGACAGCTACAGAGGATCTCAGTTGGCGTGATCGCCCCGTCGAAAAACGGCTCAGCTATTCTCTGGTCAAGGGAATCACAAAATTCATCGAGGAGGACACTGAAGCAGCACGACAACAAGCGAACCGCCCTATCGAAGTTATTGAAGGCCCGCTAATGGAAGGAATGGGTGAGGTTGGCGATCTNTTCGGGGCCGGGAAAATGTTCCTTCCTCAGGTGGTCAAAAGNGCACGAGTAATGAAGCAGGCCGTCGCGTATCTACTGCCTTATATCGAAGCTGAGAAGACNGGGGACNCCATCCAAACCAAAGGAAAGATTCTGCTGGCAACGGTAAAAGGCGACGTNCACGACATCGGCAAAAATATTGTTGGGGTTGTACTTGGATGTAACAACTATGAAGTCATCGATCTAGGAGTGATGGTTCCCTGCGAAAAGATCCTTACGGCCGCTCGTGAACAACAAGTCGACATCATCGGGCTGAGCGGGCTGATCACCCCTTCACTGGATGAAATGGTTCACGTAGCTAAAGAAATGCAGCGGCTTGAGTTTGATATTCCGTTAATGATCGGGGGAGCCACAACTTCCAAAGCCCATACTGCAGTGAAAATAGAGGAAAATTACACAAACGACGCCACCNTCTACGTACCAGACGCCTCACGCAGCGTCACTGTTGTAAGTCGCCTGCTAAATAGGGAAGGCAAGCCCAACTACTGCGAGCAGATCCGAAGCGAGTATGCTGAGATCAGAGCTCGATCAGCCAATCGCGCTGCGTCAAGGCAACTGATGTCCTACGAGCTTGCCAACAAGCATGCCTATTCAGCGGACTGGCAAAACTACGATCCTATACGACCGAGTTTTTTAGGCACGAGAGTTTACGAAGATTACTCACTTGAAACATTGATTCCATATATCGATTGGACGCCCTTCTTCATTACCTGGTCTCTGGCAGGGAAATTCCCGTCAATCCTGAAAGACCACAAGGTAGGCAAGGCGGCCCAGGATCTCTTCAACGATGCCAGGACAATGCTGGATGAGATCATGACTNCCGGCAGTCTGAGAGCAAAGGCCGTCGTTGGATTCTGGCCGGCAAATCGNTCCGGNGCCAATGACATCTCCGTCCGNTATGAACATAGTGAAGACCAACCCGCTGCNACTCTACATTTCCTTAGGCAGCAGACAGTCAAAGAAGCAGAACAGCCTCACCTTTGCCTCGCAGACTTTGTCGCCCCCGAATCCACAGGAAAGCAGGATTATCTTGGCGGCTTTGTGGTTACAGCAGGGATCGGCGCGGATCAACTGGCTAGAAAGTATGAAAAAGAGCAGAACGACTATAGCGCGCTTATGATAAAAGCATTGGCAGACCGGCTGGCTGAAGCTTTCGCTGAACACATGCACGAAAAAGTACGAAAAGAACTCTGGGGCTATCAGCCTGAGGAGGNCCTCGGCANTGAAGAGCTAATNAAGGAAGCCTACCACGGTATCCGGCCGGCGCCCGGCTATCCAGCATGCCCCGATCATTCCGAAAAAGAAATCTTATTTGAATTGCTGAACGCTCGTCAGGATATTGGAGTGGAACTCACAGAGAGCTATGCGATGACTCCGGCCGCAACTGTGAGCGGNTTTTATTTCGCCCATCCGGAGAGCAAATACTTCCCGGTTGGAAAAATTTCAGCAGAGCAAGTCAGCGACCTGGCAAAGCGAAAGAACTTCTCGGTCGACGAACTCGCCCGCCTATTGGCGCCTAACTTAAANTAGCGATGCCGCTAAACCCACCGAGNTCGAGNTAAAGAGCANACTCACNAGTTGGACCTGTCCCGGATCCTATGGGTGTTGGGAATTTTGATCCGCCGAGCAGATTCCAATTCCCCACACGAGTCTTGCTGGGGTATCCCGAGAACTTGAACAGCAGCGTCAGCCTCCGCTTATTATCGCTGCAAATTGAGCAGAAAGCGTCCGACAGCGCCGCCAGACAGAATCGTGGCCAGGCTGGCTTCCAACTGATCCAGCCCTATTTCAGTACAAACCTGATCCAAAGCCCCTACTTTCCACTCACTGGCAAGTTTGCTCCAGATTCGTTCTTTTTGCATCAGCGGCAATTCAACAGAATCAACCCCTAACAAGTTGACACCCCGAAGAATAAAGGGCAACACGGAAGCCTGAAACATCGGCGACTGCACCAGACCNCAGGCTGNCACACTACCTCCGTACTTCAAACCTTTAATTACGTTAAACAGAGTATCACCACCAACCACGTCTATAGCCGCTGCCCACCTCTCAGCNAGCAAAGGCCTCGAAGATGGCTCGCCAAATTCATTTCGATCGATAATTTCGCTTGCACCCATGNTTTTCAACAGCTGTTCCGCTTCAGGCTTACCAGTGCTGGCAACAACCTGAAAGCCCAATTTGGCCAAAATACCGACGGCGATGATACCAACGCCACCGGTAGATCCCGTAACCAACACCTCTCCATGATCAACTTGGAGACCATTCTTGAGCAAGGCATCTACACAGAGACCAGCGGTAAGCCCCGCTGTCCCCAGACGCATGCTTGTAGCCGGATCCATACCGNAAGGCAGTGGGAGGACCCAAGATGCTGGCACTCGGATGCGCTGGCCAAANCCGCCAGACGTATTCATCCCAAGATCATAACCTGTTACCAGCACAGCCTGCCCTTTGGAAAACTGAGAATTGTCAGAAGCCAATACGGTACCCACTGCATCAATTCCCGGCACATGAGGATAGTGGCGAGTAACCCCTTTATTACCACTCGCCGATAGCGCATCTTTATAGTTCAGAGAGGAATACAGAACCTCTATAAGGAGCTCGCCATCAGACAAGCCATCTTCGCTTTTTTCCACNACAGATCCTTGATACTGCTTATCTGCGACTTCAACTACCTCGTAGGCTTTATANTGGGACACTTGCCGCCTCCTTACTTTACTGAAAGAACGCTCGGATATAAGGTTTACTGGAATTTATCATTATTTGGCTGATTGACTATCTGGGAAAACGCTTTTTCAAGCGTGCTCTCGAATACAGTGCCCAGTTTTTCCTGAATAGATTTCGGCAATTCATACTCGACCTCAAAGACATCCGCAGTCTCACAGGCAGACAGAATACATTCGTCGCTGGTACGAATTTCATCAACCATATAGCGCTCTTTCGCCTGAGTACCTAACCAGGTTTCTCCGGTCGCAATCTTGTCGATATCGACACTTGGTCGATGCTCTTTAACCCAGTGCTTAAAAACACCATGGATAGTTTCTACATCTTCACGGACCTTATCCCTGCCTTTCTCGGTAATCTCACCAAATGTCGTGAGTGTGCGCTTGAACTCTCCCGCGCTAATGATTTCGTAATCTACTTCATGTTTTTTCAGCACACGATGAAAGTTCGGCAACTGAACGAGAACACCGATTGACCCGATAATCGCGAACGGAGCTGCCACCAGTTTATTAGCCAGACACGCCATCATATAACCGCCGCTTGCTGCCACTTTGTCAACGCAAACCGTCAAGGGAATCTGGGCATGTTTCAGCCTGACCAATTGAGAGGAAGCCAGGCCATAAGCGTGAACCATGCCCCCGGGACTTTCTAATCTGACCAGAACCTCATCATCAGGGGTGGCAAGAGAGAGAATTGCGCTGATCTCTTCGCGCAAACAGACAACGGCNTCAGCAGCAATATTTCCTTTGAAATTGATAACATANACTCGTTTGGTGCTGCCTGCTGTCGAAATTTCGCCCGANTCGTCATCGGANTGATTCTTACGAACAGCTTTTGCCTCTTTTTTATCGGCTTTGGCCTGTTTTTTTTCTTCTTTCCGNAGGCTCTTCAGACTTTGCTTNTCTAATACCACTTCTCTGAGTGAATNTCTCAGCTCTTCAAAATGNTCATTNAGCTTGCTTACACGAACANTCCCTTTTTTGCCGCCTCTTCTGCCCCGCCCCCCGCTCGCAGAGACTGCGCTGATCACTACCACGATAGCGATAACTGTAGTCACCACTTTAGCGACGAACATGCCGTATTCACTCAAAAACTCCACTCAGAGCTCCTCTAATTGTTATAAAATCGTGCTAGCAGCCCCTGTCAGTGGGATTGACTGACATTGTCATAGGGGTGACTTCATGGTTTTAACGTAGTGCTCGATCAGCTCACCGGCGACGCTGACTTTTGCTGACGGGACCNCAGGCAAGTCATGAATGTCATACCAGTGAGCTTCTTCGATCTCTCCCGGCTCCGGCCGAATCTCGCCTGAGGCATAATCGGCATNGAAGCCGAGCATCAGTTGCGATGGGAATGGCCAGGACTGGCTTTTGTAATAACGAATGGCTCCCACATCCAAATCTACTTCTTCTTTNACTTCACGCCGGACCGTATCCTCAGCAGACTCCCCCACTTCGATGAAGCCCGCAAGGCAACTGTAAAACCCGGTACGGTACCTCGCATTTCTCGCGAGAAGAATTCGAGGCCCGTCCACCACGAGCATAATGGCNCAGGGGTTTATACGAGGAAAAAAAGCGTGTCGGCAAACGTTACAAAATAATGCCTGACCAGAACGGTCCGGTACGGTTTTCTCACCGCAGAAGCCACAGAACTGGTGGGAGGCATGCCAGTCGAGCAACTGATTGGCTTTGCCGGCGACTAACATCGCTNGNTCGTCACCCTCGAACAAAAGACTGCGCAAGGAACTCAATTCAGCATCAAGGAAGGCTTCGACACCTGCAGGTGCCCGGGTGACGAGAAAATCTTCCCGCCCGTCAGAAACTTTGATCATGGTATCCTGCGCGATGAATTCTTCAGCAATCTGATCCCGTCGCCACAGAAATTCGCCGTTGCGCACAAGGATACGATTNCCCACAAACAAGAGAACGCGATCGTCTTTGGCCAGGGAGTCTTTGCTGAAGAAATAACCGCTCATCGCTGAAATTATGAAGGTTGACTAATCTGATGCGCAAGCGGATCGAAGCCAGCTNGCAAATTCAAAAGAAACGGGGCGTCTGGCTGAATCAGCCGGACGCCCCACCTTACGTAGCAGCAGCTGAAACTCAGATTAGTGTCCGCCCATCGCATCACCCACAACTGTAGCGGTCTCNATGGGCGCTGAGAAAAAGCCCCAGAACGCGTAAACGATAATGGTGCAGGTTATAAGCGTAACCAGCATCACCGGTAATCCTTTTCTCATCCACAAGCCGGGTGTGATCGCTAGGGAAGGGTCTCCTGCATCTTTCGCCATTTTTTCCGAGATAGTCACGATAAACACATTGGCGGTCGAGCCAATATGAGTCCCGTTGCCACCCATGCCCACACCAGCAGCCAAACCCCAGAACAAAGGCGTGACGTTAATACCCTGCGTTTCCATTCCAGCAATGATCGGGATCATCGCAGCGGTAAACGGAATGTTGTCAATTGCCGCAGACAGAATGGCGGCTACCCACATGAGTAGCAATGTCGCAGTTAGCAGATCAGCCTCGACGAATGGAATGATAAATTGGCCGAGATATTCAAGAAACTGGCTGTGCTCGACCCCACCTACAATTATGAACAGAGAGATAAAGAACATCAGGAGCGCCAATTCTGTATGTGCAAACGCCTCTTCCATATCCAGGTCTTTTCCGATAAACGCAAGAGCCGTAAGCCCAAGCGCCGTCACGAACCAGGGCTCCCAGTGCAGGGCGTTGTGCATGATGAATCCGATCACCATGATGCCAAGAACGCCGATTGCGCCATACCAAGTCTTCGAATCAGACAGTGGCACCCGGTCAGTCAGTTCAAGTTCATGCGGCTTGACAGCCAACTCTTCCTTGAAGAGAACCCGCAGCATCGCCAGAACCACCAGCCATGCAACCAGCACCATGCCCCCCATGTGGATAAGGAATGTATTGAAGTCGATTCCGAAGGCTGAGCCGATCATCAGGTTAGGTGGATCACCTACCAGCGTGGCTACGCCACCGGTGTCAGACAGCAGTGCTGCAGCCAGTAGAAACGGAATCGGTGTAACCCGCAGAGACTGACATATGAGAATTATCAATGGACCAAAGATGACCACCGTAGTGACATTGTCCAGAAGCAGCGACAGCCCGGTAACCAGAGAGCCGATCAGAGCGAGTAGAAGGAACAGTCGGCCCTTACTGAAATCTGCGGCCCAGTAAGCAAGTTGCTGAAAACCGCCGGTAGGGATCATGATCGCCACAATGGTCATCATGCCGCCGAGCAGAAAGACAACATTCCAGTCGATTGCCTCTACCGCTTCGTCAGGGTTATAGAACCCCATGAGCTGACCAACTACGATCATAGCAGCCGCGCCTCCCATGGCACACTTCACCCGATGTATTTTGTGAATTTCTTCCGTGAAAATTGCAATGAAGGTTACGGCGAGAACAACAGCCGAAATCATCATATCACTGTTCCATTCAAGGGTTTCCATAGTTCTATTTCCTCATCGAGTGCTTAATTCTTATCGCCGACGCCCAGAGGCCTTCTTGGGTCAACAGCTTATCTCTTATCAAAGGTCGGCTTTTTTTGGCAGTCACCACCGGAATTTCGAGACGCGTGCCGCCTATGAGGCGTCGGTCTTTTTGTCTTGTTAATTGAATTCCGTGCCACGTAGCGACTCGAAATACTATAAGGCTCGGAGGGTGAGTTCAAGAAGTTTCGCAGGCTACATAAGGCTTACACCCTGCACCGTCGAGGCGGCGAGCATTGGATTCAGGCTCACGGGATAGCAACCCAAAAATGCGCACACACCGCCTAATTTTTTTAGCTGCTAATACGCCGCCAGAGACTTCGTTCGTCACATTTATTATCAATCTCATCCAATCGCGCTGCATGCGCACGAAGCTCAGCCGCAGACGCCCTAATAACACGGGGTGGCGTTCTTGTAGGATCAAGCTTACGGGATTTACTGAATTTGACCGCCGCCTCAGTCGACTCTTCCCGGAGTGATAAACTGGATTGTCCACTGGTCATTACCAGATATACATCAGCCAATATCTCTGCATCTAACAGGGCGCCGTGCAAATCGCGCTGCGTGTTGTCGATACCGTAGCGTTTGCACAGCGCATCGAGGTTATTGCGCTGCCCTGGATGCTTTCCCCTTGCCAGAATAAGGGTGTCAAGTACGGCACAAACGCTACCCATAGACTGATTTGATGAAGAAGAGAGAGTCAGTTCANTATCTAAAAATCCGATGTCAAAAGGGGCATTATGAATAATCAACTCGGTACCCGTCACAAATTCAAGAAATTCATCCTCAATTTGTTTAAAACGCGGCTTATCGGATAAAAACTGCCGAGTCAGTCCGTGCACCTCAATAGCTGCCTCATCGATTTCGCGATCGGGATTCAGNTAGCAATGAAAATTTNTGCCGGTCNGCCGCCGGTTCTCTATCTCTACACAGCCGATTTCGATAATTCGGTGGCCTTGTTTCGGATCGAGACCAGTGGTTTCTGTGTCCAATACAATCTGTCGCATGCTTACTGCATTACTCCTGTTTCCTTGCCCATCAAACTGGCCAACGGTAACCGCCTCGCTGTCACTCTCCAAACTCCGTTGCAATCAACTCGTCAATCCCTCGATTAGCCAGTTGATCGGCTATTTCGTTTTCCGGGTGCCCACTGTGCCCCTTTACCCATTTCCAACTGACATCATGATGAGACACCANNGCGTCGAGCCGACGCCAGAGNTCTGCGTTGAGCACCGGCTTTTTACTTGCAGTTTTCCAGTTCCGCTTTTTCCAGTTCGGCATCCATTCAGTGATGCCTAACAGGACATACTTGGAATCAGTGGTGATGGCGACACGACAGGATTTCTTTAATGCCTCGAGCCCCATGATTACCGCCATCAATTCCATCTGGTTATTAGTCGTGAACGCCTCGCTGCCATAGAGCNCCTTCTCGGCCTCGCCAAAACGGAGAAGTACCCCCCAGCCGCCTTTGCCAGGATTACCCCGGCAAGCGCCATCGGTAAACATTTCAACTGCCTCTGTCACCGTCAACCGTCCCCTTAATGGATAGTCACGCGGACATTTTCAGCGGCAGGCACTCCCAATGGGCTTGAGCGCAAGGGTCGCCAGCGCGGCACTATCGGTGTGATTGGCACAATTTGCTTCACGCACTGCAGGACGTAAACACCACCGAATGGCAACTGCATTCTGCTTCCGAATCGTTCAATCCTGCTGGCGTGCGTGAGNACTCTTGGTAGCTTAGCTGGAGGGGAATACAAACCGAGCTCGGTAGATTNCAGCCGCAGATTCAGCAGTTGGAGCCAGTCACCCAAGCGGCTTCTCGAGATAAACTTGCCACTCCAGGGAACATTATTGCGACTTCGGAGCAACCTAGCCAGACCCCAGAGACTGGCTGGGTTAAACCCTACGATAAGCATGTGACCACCGGGCCTCAACACCCGGGTCGCTTCTCTAAGTAAGCGATGAGTCTGTTCAGTGAAATCCAGCGCATGATGCAGCACCACAACATCAACGCTGTCACTGGCAACAGGCAATTCCTCGCTGAGCGCAACCGGATGCGTACTCCCTATACGCCAGGCAGGTCTGAAAATGACTTTATGTCCAACCGGGCTATTTTCAATGAGAGAAAATTCCTCATGACAGCCGATCTGGAGAATGTGATAGCCAAACAGCCTGCTGATCAGTGGATCAGTAATGGCCTTTTCAGCGGCCCATACAGATTGCCCGAGTGGTGAGCGAAACCAGTCGCCGATTCGATCAGTGAGATTANCCGTATCGTGATAGCCATGTATGAGACGACGCCGCGCCTCATGCTTNGAGAANATTTTCATAAAGGNAACCACGCGTGAANNCAANCGATTCTATCTTGGAGAAGCTCTAAGCACCAGTATAATCATATGATCCTAAATCTATGATATTGAACAGCATTTAGTTAGNATTGGNNGNNTAANAATTTAGGAATTGCCAGCCTCATGTTCAACTCGATTCATCCCATACCCGCCTTTCTAGACAACTACATATGGGCCATCACCAATCAGCAGAGCACCGAACTGGCTGTTGTTGACCCCGGTGATNCGGCGCCTGTCATCCAATATGCTGAGGAACATGGACTNAANCTGACCCATATCCTGATTACACATCATCACAAAGACCACACCGGAGGCCTGCCGGAACTACAACGCTATAGTAACCCCAGAGTGATCGGGCCTTGTTCGAGCCAGATTCAGGGGATCACTGAACCCGTCGCCGATGCAGACACGTTCGAACTTTTCCGGGTTGAATTAACGGTAATTGAAGTACCAGGACACACTCTGGATCACATCGCTTTCGCTGCAGTGAACTGCCTCAGGCCCTTNCTGTTCTGCGGTGACACGCTTTTCGCCGGAGGTTGTGGCCGTGTCTTTGAAGGAAACCCCCAGATGATGAGCGAATCGCTGAATAAGCTGTCGAGCTTGGATGGAGACACTGAGGTTTACTGCACCCATGAATATACGCTGGCGAATCTGGCCTTCGCTACAGCAGCTGATCCAGACAATGAGAAGCTCCGGGCGCGCCTGACAGTAGAGCAGAAAAAGCGGGATCTCGGACGACCTACCTTACCTTCCACGATTCAGTTAGAGCGGGAGACAAACCCCTTCTTACGCTGCGAAGATGCCAACATTATCCAAGTACTACGGCAGCGATCAGCAACGTCTCTCGAAACACCGGCCGGGGTATTTGGTGCACTCCGCAGCTGGAAAGACAATTTCTGATATGCGCCGCGCCTCAGATTCGTGAATAGCAGACTACAGACAGCTCGGCTGCGAGCCCTAGCCAGCTGGTGTTTTTGCATGATTGTTGCGTCATGCCAGGTCAACCAGACTCAAGAGGAGAGCCCTCATCAAGCAACCCAGCGTTTGCCGGTCAAATCGGCAGAAACAGCGCCCAAATTTCAAGCTGCTCCCCGCGACGAGCTCACTTCGGAGCATGCAATCACNTATCTCAGCCTTTGGGAGCGAATCAGNGCCTCTCTTTCACTCCAGCCGGCGTATTCCCACCCCCGTGTGNCAGAGCAAACAGCACGCTATACTGGCAATCAGGAATACTTTGATCTGATCGCTGATCGCGCCGCCCCATTTCTCCATGGGATCGTCAGCGAAGTAGAAAGTCGCGGCCTTCCCATGGAAATAGCACTTTTACCCTTCATCGAGAGTGCATTTTCCTCTGATGCACGGTCCCGCGANGGTGCGGTGGGACTNTGGCAATTTATGCCCGGCACCGCNCGCGCATATGGCTTNCATCAGGATTGGTGGTATGACGGNAGGCGGGACCCNAGGGCCTCAACTACGGCAGCGCTGGACTACTTACAATCCCTCAGCAACGAGTTCGATCANNATTGGCTNATTGCGCTAGCGGCTTACAACACCGGCAGTAGGAACATCAGACGCGCACTGCGGCGCGAGGGTGTCCAAATCGAAGAAGCTGAATTCTGGAAGCTGCCCCTCAATGCAGAAACAAGCGCGCATGTACCGCGCCTGCTTGCACTGGCCAGTGTGATAGCCAAGCCGGAGGCTTTCTCCATAAAACTCGCAGAATTGTCTAACAGCGAGCCACTCTCCTACGTCGATATAGGCCGCCAGATTGAACTGGAGCAAGTCGCATCTCTTGCCAAACTCGATTTACAAAGCGTTCAAACACTTAATCCGGGTTATCTGAGATGGGCCACGCATCCGGAATTTCCGCAGCTGATCGCAGTCCCCAAGGACCGACGGACGCTTCTTGAGAAAGGCCTGGCTGAGCTTCAACCCAATCGCTTCGTCACCTGGGAGCATTACGCGATTCAGTCAGGCGATACCCTGAGCCAAATTGCGCAACAACTTGGCACGTCCACCGAAACACTTCGGGCCATCAACAATCTCCAGGGTTCCAGAATAATTGCAGGCGAGTCCTTGCTGATACCCCGGGGAAGCGCCTTGCCTAATCTGGAAGCACTCAGAAATCGACGCCCTTTTTATGAGCGCAGACAACAACCGGACATTCCGGAATCTTACACAGTCCGTCGCGGGGATAATTTGTGGAGCATCGCGCGGCGGTTCGACCTGCGGTCTGCTGAGATTGCTGCAAACAATGACCTTGAACTTAATGCGTTGCTGCAGCCCGGCCAGATGCTGGACTTGCAGTTCGCTCGAAACGCGACAGCTAATCGCCCGTTGACAGCACCAAGTCCCGATCTCTATCGGGTCCGTCCTGGAGATTCCCTAAGTCAGATCGCGCAACGTTTCAAACTGGATACGGCAGACTTACTGCGTTGGAATGGGCTGACGAATAATGATCTAATCTATTCGGGACAAGAACTCATCATCTCACCGCGATAAGGACTGTTAAGCAGCTATGACCGCTACCCGATCTTCTCCTGGCGATGACACGGCTTTTTTTGGCCACCCTACCGGCCTCTCTACGCTCTTCTATACCGAAATGTGGGAGCGCATGAGTTACTACGGAATGCGAGCGCTGCTGGTGCTCTACATGACCCTCAATATTCAGGAAGGCGGGTTGGGAATTACTGTTGCTTCCGCGACCGCGATATACGGCCTCTATACAGGCGCTGTCTACTTCATGGGATTGCCCGGCGGATGGATCGCTGACCGCATGATCGGTAGTCAGAATGCCATCTGGTGCGGCGGCATCATCATCATGTGCGGTCATCTGTTGCTTGCGATTCCGCATGACAGCACGTTTTTTATCGGATTGATATTTGTCGTAGCCGGCACAGGTCTTCTCAAACCGAATATCGGCGCGCTAGTAGGACAGCTATATCCGACCGGCGATGAGCGAAGAGACTCCGGATATACGCTGTACTACATGGGTATCAATATTGGATCCATCATCGGCTATCTGGTGTGCGGCTGGCTCCAGGTAAACGTCGGCTATCACTGGGCATTCGGAGCAGCAGCCATCGGCATGGGAGCAGGCCTCATACAATTCCGCCTCTCGCTCGGCAAGTTACACGGTCACGGCGCAAAGCCGACCGTAAAACTCAACTCACCCGGCATGAGGAGAACCCAGTTCGCGCTTGTTACTGCCCTGGCACTGACCACAGGTCTGACGTATCTGATTATGAGCGGCAGTGTCGCCATCGACCCCGTTTCATTGGCTCAATATATTGCTTTACTCATCACAGTGGTTTTTCTCGGCTATTATACGGCTATTTTTCTGTTCACTGATTTGACAGATGCTGAAAAAAAGTCTCTTGGCGCTTTGTTTCTAGTTTGCGTTGCTTCGACTTTTTTCTGGGCAGGCTTTGAACAGGCCGGCTCTTCTCTGAACTTATTCGGGCGAGACTATACTGATCGCTTCATCGGCAGCTTCGAAATACCACCTGCCTGGTTCCAATCCGCCAATTCCTTTTTTATTGTACTGCTGTCGCCTTTTTTTGCGGCACTGTGGATCAACCTCACCAAGCGAATGATAAACCCCTCCTATGGGCTCAAGTGCGCAGTTGGCCTGATTATTATGGCAAGTGGCTTTATCGTTATGTTCTTCGCCGCTCAGATCGCAGCATCAGGATTGCAGGCCGCGCCCTACTGGCTCATCGCAACCTATTTCCTGCACACCGTGGGCGAACTCTGCCTGAGTCCTGTCGCTCTCAGCGCAGTGAGCAAATTATCCCCGAAACGTTTTGCCGGCCAGATGATGGGGGTGTTCACGCTAACCTACTCAATCGGCAGCGTTGTAGCTGGGCTGGTCGCAGGAAATTTTGATCCAGAAAATATCCAGCAAATGCCAAATCTGTATCTGCAGATCTCGATGTTTTCTATCGCGGCGGGACTAGTTATTGCGTTGTGCACCATTGGCACAAGACACTGGGAGTCCGCTTCAGACAGAGCCAATGCCTAATCCATGGGCCAATTAAACAGGCAAACCACCCTGTCGCATTCCAAAGACATAAGCAGGCACGTAATCGCGAAAATAACACTTCTGAAAGGGACCAATACATGGGTTTTCTAACAAACAAAAAAATTCTCGTTCTAGGGGTAGCCAGTAAACTGTCTATCGCCTCGGGAATCGCGGCTGCAATGCGTCGGGAAGGAGCCGAACTGGCTTTTACCTATCAAAACGAGAAGCTGAAGGATCGCGTTATTGGATTTGCAGAGCAATGGGGCTCTGATCTTGTTTATCCTTGCGATGTAACAGAAGACAGGCAGATTGAAGATCTGATGTCTGGAATTTCTGATGCCTGGGATGGCCTTGATGGCATCGTCCACTGCCTCGCCTTTGCGCCGGGCAGCGAACTCGACGGGAATTATGTCGATATTACGACACGCCCCGGGTTCTTGTTGGCACATGAAGTTAGTTCCTACAGTTTCGTTGCCCTCGCAAAGGCCGGCAAAGAGCTCATGTCCGNACGCCAAGGGTCACTGCTAACACTNAGCTACCTCGGTTCCATGCGGAGTCTGCCAAACTATAATGTCATGGGCTTGGCGAAAGCCAGCCTTGAGGCCAATGTAAGATACATGGCAGCAAGCCTTGGCCCTGAGGGCACCCGTGTCAACGCCATTTCAGCTGGCCCGATAAGGACTCTCGCAGCCTCGGGCATTAAAAGTTTTCGGAANATGCTCGACTACAACGCGAGACAAACGCCACTGCGTCGAAACGTGACCATTGATGAAGTCGGAAATGCAGCCGCTTTCCTGAGTTCAGATTTGGCGTCAGGTATATCAGGCGAGATTATGTACGTCGATGGCGGCTTCAACACAACCGCCATGGGTGATTTAGGGTCAGGCTAACCGGGTCTGAGCACGCGNGCCTCTGCCTTGGNCTCCTCNTGCGAGCACNACTANAANATCTCTTCAAGCATTGGAGCGGTGATGTCTGAATTTTCCNTCAAGCTGTTCA
Organism: Gammaproteobacteria bacterium; assembly: GCA_002691885.1. Classification (GTDB taxonomy): domain Bacteria; phylum Pseudomonadota; class Gammaproteobacteria; order Pseudomonadales; family Pseudohongiellaceae; genus UBA9145. Next base: position 14,857 of record NZJB01000053.1, on the reverse strand, counting down.
AAAAGGACTGATAGTCACTGACCCCGAGGTCAGATTCCAGAGAGCTGACCAAACGCTCCCGATCGGGCTCTGGAATTGCACTCAACTCCCCGACATTAACCCTATTAAGCTCAATCAGCACATAAGTGCCATTGGACAGACTTATTTTTGAAACGCTTGCGGAACTCTCCGGAATCGGCATGGAGAATACATGCTCAAGTATTTCCCGATTAACTGTGAACGCGTTTCGATCAACCCCCTCAGCGTCTATCCATTCCAACTCATTTTCCTGCAAAAGACTGCCTATATCTGCGCCAATTTCCCTTGCAGCCAGCAGCAATTCCCCCAGCTCGGCAACAGCCTCTCGCTCTTTTTCCGTTCTCAATATAACTGAAATTTCAGCTGCGACCTCCTCTAAAGGCAAGAGCGTCGATTCGTTAAAATGCGCCAGGCGCAGCACCATTGCCTGACTGTCACCGATTTCAATAACATCACTGTTGTTACCGTCGAGAATAACTTCATTAGAAAACGCAGCATCCAGCACTGTGGAATTTGCAAACAGACCGGAACCATTTGCACGNCTCACCGAACTGGCGCTTTGGANCTCCAGATTCAGCTGNTCAGANATAGTCAATAAATCCCCTGTCTCGAATGCCAAATTCGATAGGTCTTCGATTCGCTCAGCAAACAGCAGATCCACCTCTGCGCTCTTAAGCTCTCGCTCAATGCTGTNCCTCACCTCATCAAAGGACTGGTATACGTTTTCAGCATCTTCGGTGAGCTTGAGCAAATGAACCCCAAATTCAGAAATCACCGGCTCAGAGATCTCGTCCAGTGACAGAGTTTCGAGGGCGACTTCCAGGGTTTCTGGAAACGCTGTCCCGTCGGTATACCCGATGTCTCCACCCTCTTCTGCCGATACCGTGTCAGACGACAANNCGAGCGCGAGAGTCGCAAAATCCTCACCATCCAATAAGCGTTGCCGTGTTTCAGATGCAAGCTGTACAGCTGCCTCTTCAGACAAATCACTGCTCAATTCAAAAAGGATGTGTGAGGCACGTTTTTCAGATGCTCCCTCATAATCGGCCCGCTGAGCCTCGTACTGAGCGAGTATCTCTGACTCAGCCACTGCGATTTCTCCCGAAATCACATTTCTGTCAAGTACCACATAGCTAAGATCGACTGTTTCTTCTTCTGTGAATTCAGCCGGATTTGAAGCATAGTAATTTTGGATTTCATCCTGTGGTATGGGCGTTCCCAGCGTACGGGTACCCAGCGTAACAGACAANTATCTGAAGTCACGTGTCTGCTGCATTAGCGCAGCGATAGATTCAAGCTCAGAATCAGTAACAAAATTAGAAGCAGAATAAGCATTCGCCAATTGACCGAGGAGAATGCTCTGGCTCAGGGCGTCGCGATANAGCGCGATGCTGTAACCCTGGCTCGCCATTGTTCGAACTGCCAGATCCCCGTCGAAAACACCATTGATCTGGAAGCTTGGATTCTCAAGGATGGCCCGATCCACCCGATTCGAAGAGACATTCATGCCAGCTCTGTCTACTGATTGCTTCATGACCGTCTCTTCAATAAGTTGATTNAGCGCAATTTGCTCCAGCAGCNGCTGATCGATNTCCGCACCGCCAAGAGATGCCAACAGATTTTGCGTATTAGTTTGCAACTGAACTTCAGTAATTTCTTCACCATTCACTTCAGCAACTGGAGGTGAAGCGACAAATCCTCCAATCAACCACTCTACGCCTGTCAGCGCAAAAATAGCAACAATAAACCCGATGATCACTTTCGCGATCATGCCTTGGGAGTTTTCACGAATATCTTGAAGCATAATTACCGTCAACCCGCCCTACGTTCTCGAAAAATTGTTGTCAGGCCATACTTACCCGTTACTGCTCGTTCAGACTGAGCAGCCTATTCCGTTGAGACAGCGAAGTTGACGACGCCGGCAACATTTCACGCCGCTGCGACGGCTCAACTCCGGCACATCACTCCAATTTACGGGTCTATCGAACCAAACTAAAAAGGCGCATCAAAGATGCGCCTCCAAAGTGACCTTTACGGCCTCAGCCTTCGCTGGTGTCAGACCGCTGATCATTGTCTCTCTTGCTAGGAATTTACCGAGTCTTTCAGCGCTTTGCCTGCTTTGAAACTGGGAACCTTGGCTGCTTTGATTTCAATTGGAGCTCCCGTTTGAGGGTTGCGACCAGTCCGAGCTGCACGATCTTTCGTTGCAAACGTGCCAAAGCCNACTAAAACNACAGGGTCNTCTTTTTTCAAAGAGTCTGTAATGGTGTCAAGCATGGCATCAATGGCNCGNCCTGCNGCTGCCTTGGGCAGGTCTGCNCTAGCGGCGACCGCATCTATCAATTCCGATTTATTCACGTTATCCCCTTTTCTGAGTTGAAGTTNTTCTTGAGCAAAATCTGACTTCTCTTTTCNNGACGTGGTGCNCAGCCTTTCTTTCACGCCGACAGAGTTGTTACGTTTNGCCTGACAAACTACCCGCCTGTGCGAGTGTGGCAACAGCCNTAGCTACAGCCGCGTACTTCTCAGACTGTCTGTTTCTCAATTAAACCAAGCGGTGAAAAGCGGTGTCAACCAAAACACCGGGTATTAGTGTGTATTAACAAGCTTTTCTTCGCCACTCTGGTCTGTCTCTTCGCCTGACGACTCAGTCTCAGAGATCGATTCGGCGCCAACGGTTGTGGGACTCGGCTGATATTGTAGCGCATACTCGAGAACCTCATCGATCCAGCGAACAGGCACNATCTGCAGGTCAGATTTNATATTGTCCGGAATATCCGCAAGNTCCCGCTCATTATCTNCCGGAATCAAGACGGTCTTGATGTTACCACGATGTGCGGCGAGCAATTTCTCTTTGAGACCCCCTATTTTCAAAACCTGCCCCCGAAGGGTAATTTCGCCTGTCATCGCTACGTCAAACTTAACCGGAATATCNGTCAGCACTGACACAAGAGCAGTACACATGCCAATTCCCGCACTGGGTCCGTCCTTNGGGGTCGCNCCTTCCGGGACATGTATGTGGAGATCGAATTTTTCATGAAAATTGGCATCCAGGCCCAGGGATTTGGCTCGGCTTCTCACCACCGTAAATGCCGCCTGNATAGACTCTNGCATGACGTCCCCGAGCGAACCGGTTTTGATAGTCTTGCCTTTACCCTCCACAGCACTAGACTCAATGGTAAGTAGCTCCCCACCGACTGAAGTCCACGCCAGGCCGTTAACCTGACCGACGACGTTCTGCTCTTCCGCCTTGCCATAGTCGTACTTTCGCACTCCTGAGTAGACCTCAAGCGCTTCAAGACTGATCTTGCCGTCATGAGCTTGACTGCTAACAACATTTTCCTTGACGACCTTTCGGCATATTTTAGCGATTTCACGCTCCAAGCCTCTTACACCCGCCTCTCGGGAGTAATAGCGAATAAGCCCACGAATTGCTTCCTCTGTGAATTCGAGCTCACCTTCGCGTAATCCGTTATTTTTCTTTTGCTTGGGGATAAGGTAACGCTCAGCGATGTTGACTTTCTCATCCTCGGTGTAACCCGGGATGCGAATTACCTCCATGCGATCGAGGAGAGGCTCCGGGATGTTCATGCTATTAGACGTGCACACGAACATGACCTCAGAAAGGTCGTAATCTACCTCCAGGTAATGGTCATTAAAGTTATGATTTTGCTCGGGGTCCAACACCTCAAGCAGCGCTGAAGCAGGGTCTCCCCGGTTATCCATTCCCATCTTGTCGATTTCATCTAAAAGGAACAGTGGGTTTTTGACGCCCACTTTCGATAATTTCTGCAGCAACTTGCCCGGCAACGAACCGATATACGTTCTTCTATGCCCTCTGATCTCTGCCTCATCCCTCACGCCGCCCAGGGCCATCCTGATAAATTTCCGGTTGGTAGACCGGGCAATCGACTCACCCAGGGACGTTTTTCCGACACCCGGCGGCCCCACGAGACACAGTATCGGCCCCTTAAGTTTCTTCACCCGCTTCTGCACCGCGAGNTACTCCAGGATTCTCTCTTTCACATCCTGCAGCCCGTAGTGGTCATCCTCCAGAATTTCTTCTGCCTTCGGTAGGTNAAGGCGTACCTTNCTTCGCTTTTTCCAAGGAACGCTGAGCATCCAGTCCAGATAAGTCCGGACCACGGAAGCCTCTGATGACATCGGTGACATCATCTTCAATTTATTCAGCTCAGATGTGGCTTTATCCTTGGCCTCTTTCGGCATTCCCGCTTCTTCGATCTTAAGTTTGAGTTCTTCTGCTTCGTTAGGGANATCCTCCAGCTCTCCCATTTCCTTCTGGATCGCCTTCATCTGCTCATTCAGATAGTACTCGCGCTGACTNTTCTCCATTTGCTTTTTNACCCGGCCGCGTATGCGCTTCTCGACCTGAAACAGGTCGATCTCTGACTCGATCAGCGCCATAAGGTGCTCAATTCGAGCCGGTAANGCCGGCAATTCAAGCAAATTCTGTTTTTCTTCGAGCTGCAAGGACATATGCGAGGCAATCGTGTCTACCAGCCTNCCCGGGTCATCGATGCTGGAAATGGAGGTCATAACCTCAGGTGGGATTTTTTTGCTCAGCTGGACATACTGATCAAACTGAGACAGCAGCGAGCGGATAAGCAGGCCGCACTCCTTGTCTGGTACCTCAGCCGTCTGAAGGTGCTTAGTTTCAGCCTTAAAGTGNTCATTATCATACATCACTGTTTTGATCATCGCCCGCGCAATGCCTTCTACCAGCACCTTTACGGTACCGTCAGGCAACCGTATCAACTGCAAAATGGTTGCGATCGTGCCTATACTGAAAAGATCGTCTGCGCCGGGCTCATCATCGGAGGCGTTTTTTTGAGCAACAAGCAGTACTTGCTTGTCATTAGACATCGCGACTTCAAGCGCTTTGATCGATTTGGGCCGACCCACAAAGAGCGGCTGGACGATTTGAGGATAGACCACTACGTCTCGGAGGGGGAGCAAGGGGTACTGGAAATTGCTCGCGGAATCAGNGGGTAAGCTCATAGGGTACTCATTANNNGGGCGTGGGNCAGATTTCTACCTAAGACATAGAGGCGATGAGCCAGAAATCAAGTCGNTGTCAGAGATTATTCGTCGGCCGCGGATTTGCTGGCCGGTTCAGCGTTCTCNTACATCAATAGCGGCTCAGACTCACCCTGTATGACCGCCTCATCAATGATGACCTTGCTGACAGCGTCGAGCGAGGGAATTTTATACATCGAGTCTAACAAGACGGCTTCCATGATAGAGCGNAGACCTCTCGCCCCNGTTTTTCTTTCTTTGGCTTTGCGCGCCACAGCCCGTAACGCATCGTCNCGGAACTGTATCTCGACCCCCTCCATCTCAAACAGCTTGCCGTACTGCTTGGTAAGGCTGTTTTTAGGCTCTTTGATGATACGAACCAAAGCATCAAGGTCAAGCTCATCAAGGGTCGCAATCATAGGCAGGCGACCGACAAACTCCGGAATCAATCCGTACTTGACCAGATCTTCAGGTTCAACGTTACTAAGGGTTTCTCCCAGGTTGTCTTCATTGTCCTTACTGCGTACTTCTGCACTGAATCCNATACCACTTTTNTGGGACCGATCACGGATCACCTTATCCAAACCNGCAAAGGCTCCCCCACAAACAAACAATATGTTGGCGGTATCAACCTGCAAAAATTCCTGTTGGGGATGCTTGCGCCCTCCCTGCGGCGGCACAGAGGCCACCGTGCCTTCAATGAGTTTCAAAAGCGCTTGTTGGACTCCCTCGCCCGAGACGTCTCTGGTGATCGAGGGATTGTCCGACTTACGCGAAATCTTNTCGATTTCGTCGATATAAACGATGCCAATCTGCGCTTTCTCAACGTCATAGTCNCATTTCTGCAGTAGTTTCTGAATAATGTTCTCAACATCTTCNCCTACGTAGCCTGCTTCGGTCAGAGTTGTGGCATCCGCGATCGTAAACGGTACATCCAATAATCTGGCTAGGGTTTCTGCCAGCAGGGTTTTCCCGGTCCCGGTCGGGCCGACCATCAGAATATTGCTTTTGCCAAGTTCAACGTCATTACTGGATTTNTCGTAATTNAGCCGCTTGTAGTGATTGTAGACTGCCACCGCAAGCACCTTTTTAGCNCTGTCTTGACCAATAACGTATTCGTCCAGCGTGCTTTTTATCTCCTGCGGGATTGGCAACTTNCGCGTNCCTGAATCAGAGTCTTTCTCCTGAATTTCTTCCCGGATAATGTCGTTACAGAGATCCACGCATTCGTCGCANACGAATACGGAAGGACCTGCGATGAGTTTTCGGACTTCGTGCTGACTTTTGCCGCAGAACGAGCAGTACAACAGCTTNCCGTTGTCTTCACCTTTGCTGNATTTGTCGTCTGACATAAATNTTAACTACCCAAAACACGTCCCGGTCACGNGGATCGTTACTGCTGGACTGCCGCACACAGAGGTCGCCGCGAGGCGATTCGTCTGTGATTTGCCGCTGTGAGCCTTAAGCTAAGGCATTGGAGCGCGATTGCAAGCGAAAACTGACTGTTATCCTTTGCTTTCCGCCTTATCTACTTTATCTACACGTCGCTCAATTACTTTATCAATCAGGCCGTACTCTACGGCTTCGCCCGCACTCATGAAATTATCTCGCTCTGTGTCCCGGGCAACCCGTTCTTCATCTTGACCGGTGTGCTCTGCCAAAAGGACATTAAGTTTCTTTCGTATCTTTATGATTTCATTAGCTTGTATTTCAATATCAGACGCCTGACCCTGAGCACCACCACTGGGTTGNTGTATCATCATTCGCGCATGTGGCAGCGCAAGGCGCTTCCCTGTCGCTCCGCCAGCCAGCAGCATGGCACCCATGCTNGCGGCTTGGCCGACGCACATCGTACTCACATCTGGCTGAATGAACTGCATGGTGTCGTAAATAGAAAGACCCGCTGTCACTGAGCCCCCGGGTGAATTGATGTACAGGTGTATGTCTTTGTCTGGGTTTTCGGACTCCAGGAACAACATCTGAGCGACAATCAGGTTGGCCATATGATCCTCAACCGGGCCAGTCATAAAGATCACCCGGTCATTAAGCAAACGCGAATAAATATCATAAGAGCGCTCGCCACGAGCAGTTTGCTCCACCACTACGGGCACCAGTGCGGCTGCAGGATCCATTGAGCGACTCGGCATGGCAACTATTCCTTCTTAAATTACGATTTATGAGAGAGACGCCGCACCGGATTCTTATCATGTGTCATCCGGCGGGCCGTACTGATATGTCAGTGAAGTGACGAGGCCAGCAGTTAAGCTGATTCGTCAGCGTCGCCCCCCTGTGATTCGGGCTTAATAACGTCCTGATACGACACCTCTTTGTCGGAAACCTCTGCCTGCTCAATAATAAAGTCAAAGACCTTATCTTCTATCACTGACGACTCGATTCCCTTTAGCTGCTCTTCGTTACTGTAATACCACTTAACAACTTCCTCTGGTGATTCATAAGTAGCAGCAATTTCCTCCACGGCAGCCCTGACTTTGCCCGCGTCGGCCTGAATGCTTTGTTGCGAGATCACCTCACCAAGAATGAGACCCAGGGTGACCCGTCGTTTGGCCTGCTCCTTAAAAAGATCGTCTGGCATGTTTTGAGGATCAAACCCCTGACCCCCTCCCATCTGCTGCACGGTTTGATGTTTCAGCTGATAAATTTCGTTACTCATCAATGCCACTGGAATCGCTACTTCCAAACCTGAAATCAAGGCATCCGTCAGCGTCGTTTTAAGTTTGTTACGCGAAGCCGATTTCATTTCACGCTGCATATTGTTGCTGANTTCCTCGCGAAATGCTTCCATTCCACCCTCTTCAACGCCGAAGCTCTTAAAAAAGTCNTCGTTAACCNGAGGCAAGCTCTGCTCGCTCACTGTGTTGAGCTTGAGTTCAAACTCAACTTCCGCCCCCGCCAACTCTTCACCGTGGTATTCATCAGGAAACTTCAACTGAAGAGTAAATTCATCACCCGCGGCCTTACCNATTACGCCGTTCTCGAAGCCGGGGATCATCCGCTCGGAGCCCAAAACCAAGTTCTGACCAGCTGCCTTTCCACCCTGAAACTCCTCACCCTCTTTTTTACCCACGTAATCGATGTTCACCATATCCCCGTCGGCAGCCGCCCGTGCAACAGGCATCCAGGTCTGACGCTGTTTGCGAAGGGTTTCGATCATTTCGTCGATGTCATTGTCTGAAACCTCGGCAACCAGGCGCTCTGCTTTGATGGCCGCAAAATCGGGCAGTTCAATCTCTGGATACACCTCAAAAACGGCGACAAATTCGACGTCCTTTCCTTCATCCATGCTCGTCGGTTCGATTTGAGGTTGCCCTGCTGGCTTCAGGCTCTCCTGTGCGATGGCCTCAAAATAGGTCTGGTTCATTAACTCGCCAACCACCTCCTGACGGACACCTTTGCCGAATTTATTTTTTACCACCTTAAGCGGCACCTTGCCCTGACGGAACCCATTCAGGCGAATTGTCTGCGCAGCTTCCTGAAGCCGGGCATTGACTGCCGTATCGACACGATCCCCTGGTATCGCTATCGTTAACTTCCGTTCTAGACCCTCAGTCGTCTCTACTGAAACCTGCATGTTTAAACCTCGTTCGATTCTTAGTCGCTGCGGCACGACATCCGCGACCGGTCGCATTGAGCCCGTGTTGCTGAAATCGTTCACAACNATTCATCCAGGNTGCAGAAGGCACCCTGTTTTCGATATATTTCAATAACTTACAATGATACACCGGGNGAGCAAAGAGCGCGATTTTCCCACATCGATTTGGGGACTGCAACGCCTGTCGGGCTTGCTGTTTCNACTGACTTNCAGACGGGATTGAAAAGTCTGCNTGCGCTTGCAATATTACGGTGATTAATCGGGAAGCTGATGCGAAGTAGCGTACANTTACTGTCTGATGATTCAGTTACTGAAGTGTGATGTTTCATAGCGACGGNGACCATACGTTTTTCCATGGAAACACAAACAACGNTNTCCCGAACATTCGGGGTCATTCTGGCTGGTGGTCGTTCAAGACGAATGGGAGCGAGTAAACCCGAACAAGTTCTCGCCGGCAGGAGCCTGCTTGAGCACGTTGTGAGACGCGCCGAGCATCAGGTCGATGAATTAATTCTGTCGAGTAATTCCTCCTCGACTTTTTATAAGCAATTTGGATTCCCCATCGTTCCAGACCGAAACGATTCCCAGGCCGGCCCACTGTTGGGTATTGCTAGCGCTATGGANTGGATAGTCGACCAGCAAACAAGGAACACGGCCTTGCCATTGATCGCCTGCTTCCCAGTCGATGTCCCAATTTTTCCGGACACGATCGTTCTGCAACTCAAACATGCGCTTTTAGCCCAGAACAAGCAGGTCGCTGTCGCCTTCAAAGCCAATCAGCTACAGCCGCTCTTCTCGTTGTGGAGCTGCTCTTCAGCTGAAATCATCAATCAGGCGCTCCGTGCGGGCATNCATGGCCCGAAGCCNATGTTATCGGAACTTGACGCAGTAGTAGTTAAAATTACATGCAGTTCAGAGTTTGATTTCACAAATCTGAACACCCAACAAGATATGCTGGCGCTGGCCGGCAAACTTTGAGAAGCTGAAAGTTGGGGCGCCTAGCTAGAGTCGCAGTCTGGTATTATTGCTCACGATAGCCGATAGGGGTCCGTAAGACCCCTGTGCATCGGAATCAACAAGTTAAACTGTAGTNATAAAATAAGGGCTATTACGCTCTCAAACTTATTTGCGACATAGTCTTACCCTGGAGCGCTGGCTTTCGCGAATAACGGACCTTTACTTACAGGCCTGAATGACATGAAGAAGCTGATATCGATAGAGATGAACGAAGGAGGAACTCAAGATCAGAAGACCGAGATTTACATTCAGGATAATCTCTGGTACTACCAAACCGACAAAGGTCAAGAAATCGGTCCTTTCAGATATCAATCTGAAGCTCAGAGCAATCTGAACAAATTTCTATCTGAACTCAAACAGCGCCTTGACGCCGACCCGAAATAGGCAGTTCTCACGCATCGGGCAATCAACCACGTGATAGTCGCGTTTCTACGGAGATAATCGTTACGCAATTGCAGGAAACGGCCGCTGACCGGGCCTTATGAATTCCGTTGCGCAAACTCGAAGATCAATCACGATGGGCAACGGGCCAAGCTTTGCTAAGACAGAGATGTGGCAGGATCTGAGATCGAAACTGATCGTTCCGACTGAAATNGTTCCACTCGCTACCGCACAACGCTGCAACCCTGCACTGATCCTGCTCAATCATTATNTGCTGCGGNATATTGATTTCCCTCGATGGTCGGAGATGCTTCCAATAGCAGTCTTTNTCNGCTCNGAATAACTCGATACTGACGCCGACCGAGTCCTGACAAACTCTCNACNCTACTAGNAAACCGTCAAAATTTTCGNGATGGCGTTACCAATGGGTNNTCAAAAGCGAGATCGTGAGCCAAACCCGGCTCCGGTGTGTCGCNTAANTTACTCTTTTCCGGCCTTACCGTCGAANTCTAGCGAGGCAGAGTTAATGCAGTAGCGNAGTCCAGTCTCGGGAGGCCCGTCGGGAAAAACATGCCCCAGATGTGACTCGCACTTGCCGCAGATAACTTCTGTCCGAATCATGCCATGAGAATGATCTGCGACCTCTTTGACGCATTCTGACCCAACCGGCTGAAAGAAACTAGGCCACCCTGAACCTGAGTCGTATTTGGTTTCTGAAAGAAACAGAGTCTCACCGCAGGCAGCACAGTGATAGCTTCCCTCATCTTTGAGGTCCCAGTATTTTCCCGAATAGGCCCGCTCAGTTCCCTTTTCCCTCAGAACATGAAACTGATGCGTATCAAGCTCTTCCCTCCAGTCTGCGTCGGTTTTCGTGAGACCACGTTTTCCGGTCTTCTTGGTTTCATCATGCATATTTACTGTTCTCCGAACACCAGCGCCGGTGTCTGTGAATTCCGACTCACTGGTTTGCTGTTTGTCATAGCGCTTCACCCTGCCTAGACAACCGTTTGAGCAAGCATCTTGAAGAGCGACATCAGGCAAGCTGGGGTATAATAAGTTTAAGGGAAAGCCGCGCCTTATCCAAATATCTGCGNGCGATACGTTATCGCTCCGTGTAAGGTTGATCATGAATTCAAAGAACATACCAGCGTCTCTCTACGCCTCGAACATTGCTCAGTCAGACAAACTTATCAATGTCTGTTACGACATTCGGGGCCCGGTACTTGAGCNNGCGGCACGGCTTGAAGAGGAAGGCCAGCAGATCCTGAAGCTGAATATCGGNAATCCGGCTCCTTTTGGGTTCAATGCACCGGACGAGATACTCTACGATGTTGTTCAGAATTTAGCGGACGCACAGGGTTATTCTGACTCAAAGGGCCTGTACTCGGCTCGGAAAGCAGTCATGCAGGAATGTCAGCGTCAGGGCATTGCGAATGTGGAAATCGATGACATTTACCTAGGTAATGGGGTAAGTGAACTTATAACAATNGCAGTGCAGGCACTACTGAATGANGGNGATCAAGTTNTGATCCCGGCTCCNGACTACCCGCTCTGGACTGCAGCAGTCAGCCTAAGCGGAGGGACACCGGTTCACTATCTTTGTGACGAACAGTCTGATTGGTTTCCCTGTGTGACGGATGTTGCGTCAAAAATTACTCCTCGAACCAAAGCAATCGTTATTATCAACCCGAATAATCCGACTGGCGCCGTCTACAGCAAAGAGATCCTGACAGAGCTCATTGAACTGGCTCGCAGACATCAACTCATTGTCTTTGCCGATGAGATTTACAGCAAAATCCTCTATGACGATGCCTGCCACATTCCGATCGCAACGCTTTGTGATGATTTACTCGNAGTCAGCTTCAGCGGATTGTCGAAGGCNTANCGGCTGGCGGGTTTCCGCTCCGGCTGGATGGTGATCAGCGGGGCAAAGCACGCGGCTCGAGATTATATTCTCGGCCTGGAAATTCTGAGTAACATGAGATTATGCGCTAATGTCCCCGCCCAGTTTGCGATACAAACTGCCCTGGGCGGCTACCAGAGCATCAANGAGCTCCTTCTTCCCGGTGGGCGATTATTGGAACAAAGAAATGCTGCCCANCGCCAGCTAACCTCCATTCCAGGTGTTCNCTGTGTCATGCCAAAGGGAGCGATTTATCTCTTTCCACGCCTCGATCCCGCACACTTTCAAGTTGCCGATGATGTGAAGCTGGTGCTCGACATNCTAGAACAGGAAAAGGTTCTTCTGGTGCAGGGCAGTGCGTTTAATATCAGGGATACGCATCATCTGAGNATTGTGTTTTTACCCCGCATTGATGCACTAGAGAATGCNCTGCAAAAGCTTGCCAGCGTCTTAGAGCAGTATCGAATTTAGGGCTTCGTTAAGANCGCCTANCGAGTTCAGNTCTGNCTGATGCTCAACCCATAGCAAAGCCTAATCCAGCCAGGTAGTCAGACGCTTGAGCCGTCATTTGACCACCGGCTGAGTATTCTGCATATTCAGGCCGTCCCGAGCATTGCTTTCGCAGACTATCAAAAATCGTCTCGCTATCCCCTCGNCAAACCCCTNTCTTNAAGGAATCGCTAATGGCTGTCAAATCAAAACACTGTAGTGCGACCTGCCAGACTTCATCCGGCTTGCCAGTGACAAGTTCAAGCCGCATCTGATCAATNNAATCAGCGCTTTCATTAGATTGCGGGATGTCGAGATCAAAGAACCCCATTAGCGCTTTCACTACTTGTCTGGCAGCCAAGTGTTTTGCCCTTCGGCTGTAGCCTGCTATGTGGGGCGTAATCAGATGGGTGACGCGCACCAAAGCGGGATCCGCACGGGGCTCTCCTTCAAAGACGTCGAGAACCAGATGGATATCTTTGCGTAGAGTAAGNATGTGTGTTGCATCCCTTTCGTTNAGCACCCCTCCTCTTGAGGTATTGATCAAAAGAGCACCGNCCGGCAGGGCCCTTAGGAATTCACCATNAATAAGCCCTGCCGTCTTATGACGTCCCGNTGAATTCAGGGGTACATGAAGAGACACCACATCGCAAGAACTCAATGCAGAAAGGCACTCAAAATCATATGTCAGCGGATCACCGCTTTCNTGCCTCGGCGGGTCACAGGCAAGAGTCACACAACCCAGGGCACGAAACCNCCTTAAAACTTCAGCCCCGACATGGCCGACCCCTACTATTCCNCAGCGGAGCTGTTCGGGACGTTTACCGGCGCGCTGCAAATACCAGCTAAACGCAGCCATAACATAATCTGCCACCGCTGTAGCATTCGCACCCGCCGCTGAGGAGAAAGCGATATCGGACTTGGTAAGCCACGATAAATCGACGTGGTCGACCCCNGACGTGGCGGTTGCGACAAAGCGAACGGACGAACCTGTCAGAAGCCGGCTGTCGACCTGAGTCACCGAGCGAACGATCAGAGCATCTGCCTGACTGAGCAAATCCGCGCTTATNTCCCGCGCATCTACCTGCACCAATTCTTGCTCTGCTAAGAGGCTAGGCAAAAGCGGAATGTTTCTGTCGGCGATGATTCGCATGAGTAGAATTCTGATTGAAGAGCAGAAGGNGACTTAGAACGCCATATTAAACTGCTCGCGCTGAGGAGTCTTTAATGAGTTGCGCANCCTGTTTNACAATTTCATTGCTTTCNCGGGAACCAAAAGAGTACTCGACCAAAAAGCTTCGCAGCTCATCCAGATCTGGTGTGAGCACAGAGAGATCTGATAACGATACTTTTCCAAAGCACTCGTCCCTGTCACCAACCTCGCAAACAATTGTCGCCAGCTTTCGGCTGAGCTCAGCGGTATCCCGGTTTTCTTCAAGCACAGTNGCCAGNTGCTCTGCCCCTCNNACCTTCATCTGCGCTACCGCATCGAGATTGCGGTAGATTTCATCAAGTGTGCCGAACTCCCGTAACAGCTGACCCGCCTTTACTGCCCCGATCCCGGGGACGCCCGAGATACAGTCGGCAGCATCTCCGGCCAATCCGAGAAAATCTGGAAGTTGTTCCGCCGACACGCCGAACTCTGCCTTAATTTGCGACCGGAAACGCCGTTTATTCGCACTGAAATCCCAAAGACAGTCTTTGTCAGTTAAGAGCAACTGCGCCAGGTCCTTGTCTCTGGAAACGATTTGAATCTGTGGAGCATCATCCAGGCTGCTCCCTGACCTAGCTTTTCGAATCTGACTCGCAATCGTGCCGATAATATCGTCCGCTTCGTATACCCGGCTTCGGTAAGAAGAAAGGCCAAGAATCTCACCAAGTAAATGGCAGGCCTCAAGCTGTATGCTCAGATTATCGTCCGGTAGCTCGCGATTAGACTTGTAATTACTGCATAAAGCGTGGCGAAATCCGCAGAACAAACTCTCATCATGCGCGATTGCTGCCAAAGCGGGTTGAGCACGACGCAGAAACTGCAACAAGAATTGGATAAACCCGTAGAGCGCACTGAGATCCTGATCTTGGCGACTGGTGCACTGAACATACGCAGAGAAATGAGACTGGAATATATAGATGGACGCATCAATCAGAAACAGCGGACGCGCTTCGGGAGCCTCATCCATTAATTACCCGTCTGCCTTCTTCTTTATCACATAGGTAAAGAGGGTGTCATCCCGTGTCGCTTCAATCAGTTCATGCCCAAGAAATACGCAAAACTTCGGGATATCCCTCTCTGTAGAGGGGTCAGTTGCGAGCACCTTGAGCAGGCCTCCTCCAGGCAGATCCCTGACTTTGTTATGAAGCAGCATGACAGGCTCTGGGCAATACAAACCTTTCGCATCGAG
>NZJB01000052.1 GCA_002691885.1 Gammaproteobacteria bacterium | reverse complement strand
CAGATGAATGGAAGGATTTTTCGTCCATTGCTATCAGCAGGGACAATCTGTTTCGGAACGCGCAGAACATCCGATTGTTCAACTATGAGGATGAAATTGGCCGGCTGGGTCAGCCGACTGACCGCGAGGAATGGGGCATGACGCCGCAAACAGTTAACGCCTATTACAATCCCTCTTTCAATGAGATTGTCTTTCCGGCCGGTATCCTACAACCACCGTTCTTCGATCCTGCTGCTGACCTTGCAGTCAACTATGGCGGAATCGGCGCAGTGATTGGCCACGAAATGGGCCATGGGTTCGATGACCAGGGCTCTAAATCGGATTGGCGTGGAATCCAGCGTAACTGGTGGACTGATGCGGACCGCGCCAACTTCGAATCACAAGCCGATGCCCTCGCTGAGCAATACAGCCAGTTCGAACCGGTGCCCGGCTACTTCATCGACGGTCGATTTACCCTCGGCGAAAACATCGGTGACGTCGGTGGTCTGTCACTGGCCTACCGAGCCTACAGAATGGCGCTCAATGGCGAGGAAGCGCCGGTGATCGAAGGATTAACCGGCGACCAGCGTTTCTTTCTGGCGTGGGCCCAAGTCTGGCAGCGCAAGTATCGCGAGGATGCACTCATCCAGCGGCTGACGACCGATCCACATTCTCCGTCTGAGTTCAGAGTGAACGGCGTCGTGCGCAACTTCAATGAGTGGTATGAGGCTTTCAACGTACAAGCTGACGAAGCGCTATACCTGCCGCCAGAGCAACGGATCAGGATCTGGTAGATCAATAGGTAAGAAAAGGGTAGCTTGTAGCTACCCTTTTTTCTGCACTCAAAAACCAAAGCTGTTCAGGGACATGCCAACACTATGAAAATGATACTTCATTCTCTGACTTTTCTGGCAATCTCGACAGCGATGCTGCCCCTGTTTGCCGTCGCTCAGGAATCTTTTGACCTACTGATCAAAAATGGACGCATCGTTGATGGCACAGGCACGCCTTGGTATGAAGCTGACGTTGGGATGGTTGGAGAACGGATCACTCGCGTTGGCAATCTTTCTGAGGCGACTGCCCCCAAGGTCATCGATGCAACGGGCTTGATCGTCGCACCGGGGTTCATAGATCCGCACACACACGCATTAAGAGGAATTTTCGATGTCCCTAATGCCGAAAGCGCCCTATTACAGGGAGTTACGACCCTTACCGAGGGGAACGATGGCTCTTCACCCTACCCGATCGATAGACACTATGCTGACATTCAAGATTTGCGAATAAGCCCTAACTGGGCAGTTTTCGTCGGTCAAGGTACCATAAGACAGAGGGTCATCGGTTTCGGGCTCAGAAAGGCCTCGCCTCAAGAAATGGATCGCATGAAGCAAATGGTGAGGGACGCCATGGAGCAGGGTGCGCTTGGTATCTCCACTGGGTTGTTTTACGTTCCAGGAAGCTTTACTTCAACGGAGGAAGTTATAGANCTATCCAAAGTGGCGGCTGAATATAACGGCATATATATCTCNCACATTCGCGAGGAAGCCGCACAGCTTATNGACTCGGTCCAAGAAACAATTCGGATCGGAGAGGAAGCNGGGATTCCNGTGCAAATTACCCANCATAANGTAATAGGNGTNGAAAACTGGGGCGCATCANTTGAAAGTTTGCGATTAGTTGATGAAGCACGTGCTCGCGGTGTCGACGTTACGATTGATCAGTANCCTTATACTGCCTCACAAACCAGCATTAATGCGCTGATCCCGCAATGGGCACAGGCCGGCGGNCGGGANGAAATGCTGAACCGAATNAACAGCCCTGAAACCTATTCAACTATAAAAAATGAAGTGATAGCGAAGATNTTGTATGACCGCGGAGGCGGTGATCCAAAGAACGTNTTTATTTCTCGAAACAGCTGGGATCCCAACATGGCTGGCAAGAATTTGGCGGAATTAACCATGGAAGCTGNCATGGAGCCAACGCCGGAAAATGCAGCGGAGATAGTCTTCGACATCATACGCGGAGGNGGAGCGACCGCCGTTTACCACGCCATCGGACCAGAGGATGTTGATCGAATTATGCGCCATCCAGCTACCGCCATTGGGTCCGATGGGCCCGTCGGTGTGTTTGGTGAAGGCGCTCCCCACCCAAGGCAGTATGGGACCTTTGCCCGGATTCTCGGGCACTATGTCAGAGAGCGCGGCGTCATCACACTGGAAGAGGCCATTAAAAAAATGAGTAGCCAGTCTGCCCGAAGACTAGGTATTCACGATCGTGGACTCATTACCGAAGGCTACTTTGCCGATGTGGCAGTCTTTGATGCAGAAGAAATCATCGACCGCGCCAGCTTCGAGCAACCCCATCAGTATGCGACAGGGATGAAGTTTGTTCTGGTAAATGGGGAGGTGGTAGTGGAGAACGGAGCCCACACCGGTCGCAGGCCCGGACGTATTCTGCACGGGCCTGGTTTCACTGTCAGGTAAAGACGCGCAGTCAACCTGTCGCTAGGTTAATACGCGATGGCGTAGGCTTCCCGTCTGGGGTCTGCTGCAGCCGTAAGCACTCCGGTCGCAGGGTCACGATGAATCATCTGCGCGCCGCCGAATGTCGCCGTCCACCCTTCAATGACATTCAGCTCATGGCCTCGTGATCGAAGTTCAAGCAGCACCGCCTCTGTGATCCGGTTTTCAATCGCGAGCCGATTACCCGTTTGGGAACGGAACCGTGGGGCCTCGAGAGCCTGCTGAGGAGTCATGTCAAACATCAGCAAATTCTGCGTAATCTGGATGATCGTTTGCGTCTGGCTGTCGCCGCCGGGTGTTCCGAGCGTAAGGGCAAACTCACCGTTCGGATACAAAGCCATCATGGGTGACAGGGTATGATAGGGTCGCTTTCCCGGAGCAACCTGATTGGGGTGACCAGTCTCTAAAGTAAACAGCGCGCCGCGATTATGAAGCAGAATCCCGGTAGCTTCGTCCAGCAGCCCTGAGCCAAAGCCAGCAAAATTGGACTGTATCCAACTCACTGCGTTGCCCCACTGGTCTACTGCAGTGATGTACACGGTATCACCGGCATCAGAGCGACCGCCGTTTGGCGCGGCGGCGGCCACCTCTCCAAAGCCCGGCGCCACTTCAACCGCGGCAACCGCCATATCGACTGCTAGGGCTCGTTGCCGCAGATAGTCGGAATCAAGCAGCTGGAGCACCGGCACCGGCGCCATCTGCGGATCTGCTACCCAGCGATCACGATCAGCGAATGCCAGTTTTTTCAGTTCAATGAGCGTATGTAGATAATCTGCTGTGTTTTGTCCCTGCTGCTTCAAGTCATGAGATTTCGCCATTTCAAAAAGCGCGAGCTGCGTGACGCCCTGAGTGTTCGGTGGCATCAAAATGAACTCGTGGTCAAGATAATCACCGCGCAGCGGCGTCACCCAATTAGACGTGTGGTTGGCAAAGTCTTCCGGCCTGAGATAACCACCCTGCTCGGTAATGAACGCCGACAATCTCTTGGCGATGCCGCCCTGATAGAAGCCCTCCTTGGCCTCGGTGGCCACGATCTGAAGCGAATCTGCCAAAGCTGGATTGCGCAACAAACTGCCCACCGGAGGCGCCGCAGCATTCGGGAGGTAAAGGTCAAGGCCAGCCTGATTAAGGTTGGCTCCCTGTTCCTCAAAATCTTGTGCCAATCGTGTCGAGACTGCAAATCCATTACGGGCATAGTCAATCCCTGTTTCCAGCAGGTCTGCAAAATCCATGCTGCCATATCGCTCATGGGCATCGACCCAGCCAGCCACGGCACCGGGCACACTGACCGACAGCGGCCCGGCTTCCGGGATTCGATCAAGCCCGGCGGCGGCAAAAAACTCCGGTGTTGCGAGGGCTCCCGCCCTGCCACTGGCATTTAGCGCCGTAACCTCTCCGGTCTCTCCTTCGTAGAAGATTCCGAATGCATCGCCTCCGATACCATTCATATGCGGACGTACGACGGCCAACACGCCTGCCATCGCAATCACGGCATCCGTGGCATTACCACCTCTCTGCAGAACCCTAAGCCCGGCCTGTGCCGCCAGTGGATGTCCAGCAGAAACTGCACCAATTCGCCCTCTGACATCCGGTCGATTCTGCAAGGCATATTTGGTGGAAGCAGGTGTTTCAGCCGCTGCAACTGCCTGGAGCAATTCTGCGTCATTTGATTCCAGTTGCGCTTCTTCGCACGATGCCAGAACCAGCGCGAGAGCGCTAAAGGTAACAAGAAGACGAGTGGGCGTTTTCATCATAAGAGGCTTCCCGAAAGCGATGTGGGCTGACGGACAGTATAAACCGATGTATCTGAAAGCATAAACAGCTGGCCACTGCCAGTCTCCGGGACTATCCAGTTTGCTGACACTGGTGGTTTAATGCGACGAACCCCGGACTGACGGCTAGAAAAGAGGAGAGTTCCATGATGCCTGCCAAACCAACCATCCGTTGGGCTGTTGTGTGCCTGCTCTCGCTNCAGGCATTTGCNTGCCTGGGCCAGACTCCGTCAGTGTTAGAAGTCGCNGACGCGGTCAACACGTTTCGGGCCGCACGCGAAAGAAAAATCATTGAGGATTTTATTGCGTTTCTCGCTCTGCCCAATGTGGCTAGCAGCCTGCCGGACATGCAGGCGAATGCCCGGCATATCACCGCCCTGCTTGAACCGAGAGGGTTTACTGTGCAAACACTTCGCTCAGGCGGAGCACCTTATGTATTTGCAGAATTAAGTACACCTGAAGCCAGGGAAACCGTCCTTATATATGCGCATTTCGATGGGCAACCTGTACAGANCGAAAACTGGACCTACGCACCTTTTACGCCAACCCTGCTCGACGGTCTGATTCAGNAGGGGGGCAAGCCGGTCGATTTAAATNNAGTCGCAGATCAGTTCAATCCNGAATGGCGCATCTATGCCCGATCTGCCGGTGACGATAAGATGCCCGTGATCGCACTGATCCATATGCTTGATGCACTCCGGGCAAATGGCCTTGAACTGACAGTAAACCTCAAGCTGCTGCTGGATGGAGAGGAAGAGCGCGGCTCACCGACTTTGGGTCAGGTGATTGATGACAATCCCGGTCTGTTTGATGCTGACCTGCTGCTTTTCTGCGATGGGCCGATGCACCAGTCGCGCCAGACGCAGCTGGTATTTGGCGTGCGTGGCGGCCGCACCCTGGATATCACGACCTACGGCGCCAATCGGCCGCTGCACTCTGGCCACTATGGAAACTGGGGCCCGAACCCAATCATGTCCATGGCGTATCTGTTAACCAGCATGCGCGATGAAACAGGCCAGATTCTGATTGAGGGATACTATGACAATGTAACAGCATTNACCGAGTCGGAGCGCNCGGCCATCGATGCCATGCCGAACATAGAGACTCGGCTCAAGGACGAACTGGCAGTGCATACNCCGGAAGGCAGNGGCACGCGGATTGAGGAGCTCGTGACATTACCCGCGTTCAATGTCAGAGGAATCGCGGGCGGCGGTGTCGGCGATCAGGGCCGCAACATTATCCTGAGCAGCTCTACGGTTTCNCTGAATCTCCGTCTAGTACCGAATCAGCGACCCGAGCGCATTCGCCAGATCATCGAGAACCACATAACTAAGGAAGGGTATTCTATTGTTTACGAGGATCCCACTGACGATATTCTTCGAGCCAACCCCAAGGTCGTCAAACTGGACTGGCGGGGAGGCGNGTCACCCGGACTGAGAACTTCAATGGATGGTCCCATGGCTCAGCGTCTGATTAGTGTTATGCGGGAACTGACGCCGGAGCTCATTCTGACTCCGACCATGGGAGGTGGGCTGCCCCTGAACGCGTTCGCCAGCCGCATTGAAACACCGATCATCGTGTTGCCGCTTGCCAACCATGACAACAATCAGCATGGAGAGAATGAAAATCTTCGGCTNCAGAATCTCTGGGATGCGATNATGGTTTANGGAGTCGTTCTCTCCCAACTGGGCAGGGACTGAGATGACAAAGCGCGCTGGGTATCGNAAGCACTCCACGGGCTNGGTGAGTCCGGCAAGCCGCGAGGGTGCAGGAAACGGCGGGACCTCTGAATGCTGAACGGATGCGATATGGACAAAGGGTGNCCGTTTTTGGCATCAGTGGTACCCATCACTATCGCACTGCACANGCACTTTCAGTTACCGAGCCTCGCGCCTTTGGGTTTGACCTAGACTAAATTCCCATAGAAGAGATCGACTTGCCATANTTTTATCTCGAGCTGAAATAAAGTCGCTCGATCTCCTCTGACAAGCTGGACGGAGAGAGGCNAATATCATTGCACAGCAAGACAGTAGAAAATTGTTCCGTAGGATAACGCGCATAAAAAGTGGTCACCCCGAGCCATCCGCCGGAGTGATAGATCCGCTCTTTACCGTTCGCTCTGCCGATGTTCTGGCCGTTGGCATACAGCGTACCCGGTGTGGACGGAATGGAGCTGTTGGGCGTCATAAACTGGGCCATCAGCACTTNGGGATTGAGGCCCANAGTCGGNTGATAAAAGTGAGCATCCCAAATCGCCAGGTCGTCTACATTGGTATGTAAACCACCATCCCCGACCCAGAAAAGGTTGGTCATATCAGTCACATATCCGCCGGCCTCGGGNCGATAGCCACTGGCCCTGTTCTTTACAATTTCAACCGGATCGTCGCTGAAAAAAGTGTTGCTCATGCCGAGGGGCTCGAAGATCTGTCTAGCTGCGTATTCCCGCAAAGATTCGCCGGACACTTCCTCTACCAGCATAGAAAGCAGGAAATATCCCAGATTGCTGTAGCGATAGGATTCATTCGGCGCCTGTCGCAGGGGAATCTGCTTTACCACGTCGAAGAACTCTTGGATGTTCAGATAGTCCTCATTGCCGAGTCGAAAAGGCCCTCCCGCAACGGAGGTAAGATTCAGCCCTCCCTCGATCGGGCCGTCTTCACCTCCAGAGACATAGTCATAGTCTGCCATGCCGGCAACATGTCCGAGCACCGCCTTGATACTGACGGGGTAGCCGTAACTACGCAGTTCGGGTAAGTACATCCGGATGTCCTCTTCAAGATCGACCTTTCCTTCTTCGGCCAGGAGCAGAACTGCAAACGCAGTAAACTGCTTGGATACCGAACCAATCCGGTGCACCTGCGTGCCATCCAGCGGCACATCCAATTCAAGGTTAGCCAAGCCATATCCGGACCGGTGGATCAATTCACTTCTCGCAATGACACCAACACTGCAGCCGGGATCAGTATCAGCGTCAATCTGGGCAAAAATGGCATCCACGCTATCGTTGAAATCGTCGGCCCCGACCAGTGAAGGTAACAGAAGAGCGATGAATATTAAGCCCGAAAACCGGGCGCGCCAGCTTGTCATAGAGTTATTATCCGAACCTTGTCGTCAAATGTTGACGCGGGAAAAGCAATCGCACTGCGCTTTAGTCGCGTAGTTTCTGGGTAGCTTATCATCTNTCGCCCGNTTATNCCGTCGGACTAGACCCGCNATGCCAATAATCGAAGTCTGTGACTTGCAGAAGAAATATCCCCTGCCGGACGACAAATCGCAAAAGTTCTTTGCAGTAAACGGCGTGTCCCTCTCGATAGAGCAGGGCGAGGTTTTTGGTATCCTTGGTCCTAACGGAGCCGGCAAGACCACCACGCTCGAAATGATNGAGGGCCTGAACGATATTGATGGAGGAGANGCCCGTATTGACNGCATCAGCGTCAGGACCGACCCCTATCAGGTCAAAAAGCGGATTGGCGTGCAGCTTCAGGCCAATGAATATTTTGACAACGTCAGTCTTGGAGAGCTTCTCTCNNTGTTCGGCGCNCTGTATCACAGAACCATAGACCCCCTTGCGCTGCTCGCCAAAGTTCAGCTGGAGGACAAAGCCAGAGCAAAGCCTGCGGCCCTGTCAGGTGGTCAGAAACAGCGCTTTTCAATTGCCTGTGCGTTGGTAAACGACCCGAAGGTCTTGTTTCTTGATGAGCCAACCACGGGTCTCGACCCCCAGGCCAAACGCAATCTTTGGGATCTGGTACAGGGCCTAAATGACGGTGGCATGACCATTGTGCTGACCACCCACAACATGGAAGAGGCCGAGGAGCTCTGCGATTGCATCGCGATCATGGACCACGGCAAGATCATCGCGGAAGGCACGCCCCAAGCATTGATACTTAAATTCGCACCCGAGCCGCCTGACGCCCCACTGCACGGAAATCTAGAAGACGTTTTTCTGTCCTTAACAGGCCACGGCTTGAGGGAGTAACAGATGATGCTCAATCCACTCCAGCGACATCTGGCGTCGGTCTTTTTAAAAATTTTCCTGAGGGACCGGCGCTCAATCTTTTTCAGCTTATTCTTTCCGGTCATATTCATGACCGTCTTTAGTCTGGCGAATGTTCGCGAGCAGGAGCCCATAAACATTGGAGTGGCCAACCTATCGTCGAACCAAGTCGCCTTAGATTTTGTCCAGAGGCTGAGCGATTCTCCTGTATTCAATACTGTCACCGGCGAGTCGGCTCCACTCAGAGAAGCNCTGATTGCCGGCGATCAGACTATGGTGCTGGAACTACCCGCCGATTTTGGCCAGNCCCCTGAGACGCGCAGTTCTGAAATTAACGTGGTTGTCGATGCGGCCCAAGTGAGCCAGTTAGGTCTGATCATGCCTGTGCTGGATCAAACGCTGCTGTCCATTGAGCGAGAATTTCGCGGCATNGCGCCCCTGTTCACCATTGCCATAGAAGATGTCCAAGCCAGATCGCAGCGCTATATTGATTTTCTGCTGCCGGGGTTAATGGCATTGACACTGATGAATCTATCTATCGCCGGCAGTGGCTTCAACATTGTGGAATATCGCCGCAAGGGCATTCTTAAGCGGCTGTTCGTCACCCCGATTGAACCAAAAGATTTCATTACCGCGATTGTCTNTGCACGGATGACNATCGTGCTGGTGCAGCTTACCGTGCTGATTTTCCTTGCAGTAGTGCTGCTAGATATCCGGATTGTCGGCAACTTCTTCGCTTACTATTTTGTTGTTATTCTGGGAACAGTTCTCTTTTTATGCCTCGGATTCAGCTTAGGCAGTCTGGCAAAAACTCAGGAGACTATCGGCGCGCTTGGCAACATTGTCATCATGCCGCAGATATTCCTTTCAGGCATTTTTTATCCGATCGAATCAATGCCGGAATGGATACAACCGCTGGCCCAACTGCTCCCGCTNTCTTTCGTTTCCACAGGAATGCGCGAAATNGCNAACGCCGGGGCCACCTTNACCGAGATCCTGCCAAGCCTGCTGGGTATCGCTGTGTGGCTGGCAATCAGTTTCCTGGCTGCTACACGACTCTTTCTCTGGAAAGAGGTGGCAAGCTAGGCGGACACGTTGACCCCACGGATGGCGTGCGTTCCAGCTTTGTAATATTATCCGCTTAAGCTGAGGGGTCCCCACTACATCCGGGGATAATCAGCGAATCCCGCAGGCTAAAAACTGCTTCATAAATTCATCTGGCCTGCTGACTTATNTAGCTGGAGGTTCAATAATGAGAAAAATACTGATTCTGGTTTCCGCGCTATGCGTGACCGTGTC
The DNA here is from genome assembly GCA_002691885.1 of Gammaproteobacteria bacterium. Taxonomy (GTDB): domain Bacteria; phylum Pseudomonadota; class Gammaproteobacteria; order Pseudomonadales; family Pseudohongiellaceae; genus UBA9145. Next base: position 23,197 of record NZJB01000052.1, on the reverse strand, counting down.
TGGATTGCTGATGGTCGTATCAGCGCAAGATGACATCACTCCAGAGCAGCGCGCAGCGCAAGCCGTTGATCAACGCAAAGCCCTTTTCAAGACGCTCCGTTTTAACTTGATCCCTATCGCCGGTATGGCTCAGGGCGCGCCTTTTAACGCGGAAGTCGCCGAACGGAACGCACGGAGAATTGGCNTNATAGCCAGCATGATTCCAGAAGTGATGGCAGAAGACACGCGAGGGTTTGCGGTAGAAACCACCGCGCTCGACAGCATCTGGGACAACATGAGTGACCTCAGCGATAAGGCTCAGGCNCTGGAAGACAATGCTCTTGCGTTTGCCGACGCGGCTTCAACCGGAGAATTTGCAACCGCGATGGGTGCCTTCAGAGCGCTGGGCGGCTCCTGCGGCAATTGTCACGATACCTATCGAGTCGACAACGACTGAGTATTTCAGCAGNTAGACGATCAATAGTGGGGCAGTCAACTGTCCCGCTCTAATGTTATGTCTCCAGCCTCTGTCTTTGTCACTGCGGGAGAGACACGGGTTATACCGGCNTGCCATCAGGNATCAATCAGGGCGCTAATGGCGCGTAAAAAACGCAGCCAANGCCTCGCGGTCTTCGNCTGTCAATCTGCTTGTGTTGAACTCAATCACTTCGTTCATGTCGCCACCGACAAACTCACCTTCAGGCTTCATACCCAANATAAGAAANAAATCGAAATTGGCAGCAGTCCANTGTGCAAGTGCTTCTGAGTNAATGGGTTCAATAATCTCATCACCCAGTTGACTGCCGCCGAACTCCCGACTCCAATCTGGTATGCCAAGGCCGTTCCTGGGNGTATGACATTCTCCGCAATGCCCNAGATTTCTTGCAAGATAGGCGCCACGAGCCACAGTTTCATCANCGAATGTCTCTCTGTCCGGCTGGGACAGATCAGCAAGCCTGTTCCAGCCGGCAATCATCCAGCGACGCAACCATGGCGCCGGTTCGGGCTCCGGTGCCCGGAAATCAACAGCGTCCAGCGATAGCATATAAGCCGCCATATTCAGCACATCTTCATCACTCAATCCCGCATAGGAGCGATAGGGGAAAGCCGGGAAATAGTAACTGCCATCCGGTGCCCGCCCGTGCTTGACCGCATTGATAAAGTCACCACCAGACCAGGTACCGATGCCGCTGACCGGATCGGGCGTAATATTAGGAGCGTAAAAAACACCAAAATCTGTGCTCAACGCAAGACCTCCACTAGGACTCTCAGGACGCTTCTCACCCTTGTGACAGCTNATACAGCCGCCAGCGCTGAACAGATATTCCCCTCGCGCAACTGCCTCGCCGCTGCTCGGGATCGCGGCGTTGACTGCAGCAGGCGGGGGGGCGAACACCCAGAAAAGCGCACCGGCAATGGCCGTCAGGCCTAACAGCGAGAGGGTTACCGAGAATCTGTTCATGCCAACAGCCCCACCTAGATCAGTTCCGCAAGCTGTTCCTTATTAAAGGTCTTGAGTTTATTGGTTTCACCCGCACGAATTAGTTTCGGCCAGTCTGGATTCGCCAGGAGCGCTCGACCGACCGCAATCAGATCAAACTCATCCTCTTCCATGCGNGCAAGCAAATCTTCGATTCCGCGAACTTCAGCAGTGCCCTCCCGATAAGTGGCAACGAATTCTTCGGACAGCCCCACGCTGCCGACGCTGATGGTCGGTTTGCCGGTAATTTGTTTGACCCACCCAGCCAGATTAAGCGGCGATTCTTCGAATTCCGGTTCCCAGAAGCGACGCGTGCTGCAGTGAAAAATGTCAACGCCGGCATCGGACAGAGGCGTTAGAAATTGCTCCAGCTCGTTTGCGGTTTGAGCAAGCTTCGCTTCATAATCCTGCTGTTTCCACTGAGAGAATCGCAGGATGATCGGAAAGTCTTCGCCAATTTCTGCTCTTATCGATTCGACGATCGCTACNGCAAATNGAGTGCGCTTGACCANCGAACCGCCATACGCGTCCTCGCGAACATTGGTGCCTTCCCAGAAGAAATTATCAATCAGATACCCGTGTGCACCNTGCAGCTCAAGCGCATCGAATCCCAGCTGCTTGGCGTTGGCTGCNGACTGGGTGAACGNCTTNATAATCTGGTCTATTTCGGCGGTTGAGAGCGGCTGCAGCACCTTTTTCNCAGGCCGCAGGTAGCCGGACGGAGAAACGGTTTGATATTCCGGATAGGGGCCTTGGCCCGGCTTACGAATCACACCAACGTGCCAGAGCTGCGGGGCAATCTTGCTCCCTGCAGCATGCACGGCCTCAACAACTTTAGCCCACCCCTCCAGTGACTGATCATGAAATTTCGGAATTTGAATGTGAGAAGAGGCCGCCGGATGAGGAACAGTAGTCCCCTCCGTGATGATCAGGCCGACTTCACCCTCCGCGCGGCGACAGTAGTAATCGCACACAGCGGCATCCGGAATACCCTGTGGCGAAAACTGCCGCGTCATGGGCGCCATCGCAATGCGATTGGGCAGCTGGAGTTTAGGATGCGTAAAAGGTCTGAAAAGTATGTCNGTATTCATTAGTATTCCGTTAACANCGCGCTTAANACTGAGTAGCGGCAGTCTACTGAGCCAGAGCACCGTTTGTCGAATGCAGGTTGATCTGGTTTACCGTATTTGCNGCTCAGCCAGCGACCGGCNGATATACCGCTTCACCGCGCCTGACAGGGGGAACATTTCCCTCGGCGGNTTTCCCATGNACGCTGCACCAACAGAGCAACGAGCATCAATACGTTCAAACGAGTCATCTAGGCAAGAGAGAACAGTTTCTGCGAACAGCTGATCCTGTTTCCTTAGACTCAGATAGTCACCGGGACGACCGACAAGGGCAGCCCATTCTTGGCTCGGAGCAGGACCTACATCGAGCACTCTGTAAAGGAGGCCCTGTTCGTGCTCTTTAAATATCAGCGTAACCTGAGAGAACCTGATGAGCGCTCGGGCGTCGGGGTATATTTGCGAGCCGACAATCGGCAGCTGAATGAGGGCGCCATCCATCGCATCAGACAGATTATGGAAGGGTGTGTTACGGATTGCGAACAGATGGGCGGGTACTGATGACTAGTCGAAATCCGATGGCATCGTTGCGCACACCAGGGTCGACGCCACCTCTGACCGCAGCTCTAATGTTACCGAGGCCGTCCGCAAAGGATCCGCCTCGCATGACCCAAAGCGCCTCACCATCCAGGGCTTCCAGATCATCGACTTCAGAGTAGGGATAAGGCTGCATGGGACTGGCTGTCATTTCCCAGACGTTGCCCGACATGTCGGACAAGCCCCACGCGCATTCGGAACAGTCCATCGCGTTGACAGCACGTATTTCGCTGCCGTTGAAATTNACGCTCTCCGGCGGCGGCCCGCTGCGCCAGGGGAAAATCTGTCCCTCGGTACCACGCGCGGCCTTCTCCCACTCCGCCTCCGATGGCAGCGTCACGCGGCCCCCACTTTCTAGAAAAGCANTAAGCTCTGCCGGCGTCTGGNCCGACTGCCGCAGGGCAAGGTCAAGCCAGCGGGTATAGGCCAGAGCCTCAGGCCAGGTGATTCCGGTAATCGGCAAGTCGTGNGCNAGCCCCTCNACTGNGCTCGAGGACTGACCGGTGGCATTCAGATAAGCCGCAAACTGCGCCACGCTCGTTTCANAGCGGGCGACATAAAAGGAAGGCAGCTCCAGACGACCCTGCCGGCGCGTCGCTGACCAGCGTTCATTTACATAGGCCATCCGATCAACCGCCGGNTTGCTGCCCATGGTGAAACCACCCGCTGGAATGTGGACAAAGCCCAAAGAAGAGTCGTCTGGCATATACCAGTGCTCGGATGAGAATCCCGACAAATTTGCCGGTAGTGACAATGCCGGTGTCTGATCGTCAGCTTCCTGTTGCTGCGCCAGAAACAGTGCTACCGCAACAATTACCACGCTCATCAGTGTGAAGCCCAGCGTACGACTTGGTACGGGAGTTTCAAATGACGGAGTACCCTGACTCATCCAATCAGATCAACTTTTACTGCAGGCAAAGGCCCAGTTGTGCTCGCAAGCTCGAGAGTAGAGGTCTGCTTCCGACCATTCCAGGAGGTTGCGGCTGCCTTCGCGTAACAGCAGGCGGAGGTCCAGGGGTCTGGGGTCAGCACTGGCGAATCGGTCTTCCGCCAGCAGATTTAGACAGCCCGCCTGAAACTTTAGTTCACAGGACTGAGAAAAATAGGCGCTTGCCAGTGTCTCATCTTTTTCAACAACGGCGCCCGCGCGGTAAAGGATACCCAGCTCGTTACAGGCCCAGCCGGCGTTATCACCGCAGTAGGTTGACTGCAGCTGAACCAGCCGCTGACAGCTGTTCGCAACCCCGTCTGCACAGGCCTGCTGCCAGAACGGCAGGCTATCTCCAGTGTGCTTGCCGTCCGTTTTACCAATAAAACTCATGAGACCAAACACCAAAATCCAGACACTCATGTGGGCCAGATTACCGCGACCACCAAACCACGGGCCTTTCCACAGGTTCAACGCCGCCTCTGAATCAATCGACCGCACCATTCTATCTATGACAATAACGCTGAGGTTCAGCAAAGGCACACAAAGCAGTTTGTCATAGAAGGTCGGCGCGCCGACTATATCCAAAAGCGTATAGAGGGCAAACACGCCAATACCATAAAGCATGCCGAACATCAGTTTGCCAAGCGGAGTTCGAGGTGAAGTGGACGGATCAGTAACCAGCAGATGCAGGCCGAGAAATACTGCCGCTGGAATGTCCGAATCAATGAAATAAGGGACGCCAGCACCGATGGAGTACAACGTACTGAAACTGAACAGCGTGATTGCCGCCATGCCGGCAACCAGAGTGATGGAGAAGAAATACATTACCACCAGGCCAATCAGAAATAGGAACGTGTAGATGTTGGGCGCCAGGGTCAAGGTGGACGCAATTTCCTGACCCCAGGTAATACTGGTGGTATTGGTCGCGATCAACAGCAACGAAAAGACACCTAGCGCAAAAGCAGAGGGATTGAAGATATGGACGTTGCGCCCTTCCCGGTGCCAGCGCACATACTCCTTACCCATGAAGCCGACGGCAATCATCAAAAATTGAAGATAGAACCAATCATCCCGGAACCACATGAACAAATTGGTACTGAAGATTATCGGAATCGGGCCAAAACCGAGGGTATAGTCGCGTTTGCGCGACCAGGACAGCAGCATGTCAAAGCTGAAGGCAAACAGTACCTGCGCCGCCAGTAGCCAGAGATGATCGTAGACCGGTCTCCAGTAGTATCCCCAGTAGAGATAGACACTGAACTGCACCATCATCTGAATGTAGTGTTGCCGGCGCACAACCAGCTTGAAACCAAAAGTCTGGCCTGACCAGCGTGCTGTCAGGATCTGGAAAATCTGCCAGGCGCCCAGAGCCAGCGCGGCACCGATCACTGAATAGGCGAGCGTCGCATTGCTCTGTACCCGCGGCGTACAGGCTAATATCAACAGTCCCGCGGTGAGAGCGGCGGTAGCCTTATATGGACTAAGACTGACGCCCGCGTCAGAGGACCCTGAAGGATGAGTTGAATGCTTGGTGTGACTCTGTGCAAGGGTGGCCATACTGCTCCTCGTGCCCACTCAAAACTGTCAGTAAGAGGATAAACCAGCTATCGGGCCAATTCAATTTGACCCGGGAGTATTGGCTGGCGTTCATCAGCCTTGAAAAAGCTGTAAAACAGGCGTAATTTCGAGGATCAATCCGTGAAAGCACGGCGGTTAAATAACAAGATTTGGAGGTTGCCATGTACAAGCAAAGCCTGACCAAACTCACGCTAGCTGCAGCCAGTTTATGCCTGTCGCCGCTGCTATCCGCTCAGGACGGCGAGATTTCGAGGACGGAATACGGCCACCCGGATTTTCAGGGTTTTTATACGTTCCGAACCATTACGCCCCTGCAGCGTCCCCGGGAACTAGAGAATCTGGAGGTGCTCACGCCTGAGCAGGCGGAAGAATGGGAAGCCTATGAGAACCGTCGCCAGAACCGAGACCTGATCATCGATTCGGTCGGTGGNGCNGGTTATCCCCCCGGCGTCATCTCCTACAATGAATTCTGGTATGAGCGCGGCAGTGAGACCATCGCCGATCGCCGTACCTCATTGATTTACGACCCGCCCAATGGCCGCATCCCCGGCCTNAATGAGGCAGGCCGGCAGCGTCGGTCTGCCTATCAGCAGATGGTTTTTAACAGTGCCGGCCCTGAGGGGCGCACAACAGTCGACCGCTGTATCACNGGCTTCGTAGGTGGCCCACCGATGATACCCGGCTCCTATAACAACAACATGCAGCTGGTACAGACTGAGNATCACGTNATGATTCTCAATGAGATGGTGCATACCGCCCGCATCATTCCCTATGCCGATGACTTCAACATCAAGCAAGGCAAGTGGGAAGGCAACTCTATTGCGCACTGGGAAGATGATACGCTGATCATCGAAACCAAGGGCTGGTATCACACCTATAATCTGCGTGGCATGTCCAATGAGGCGCACGTGGTCGAGCGCTTTAGCAGGGGGGAGGACAATACACTGGAATATGATTTCACCGTAACCGACCCCTTGTCTTGGGATGAGCCTTGGTCGGCACGGGTTCCCNTGCGCGCCTCGTCAGATCCGGTATTCGAATATGCCTGCCACGAGGGTAATCACGGCCTGATGGGCATCCTGGCTGGATGGCGCCGCTATGAGGTCATGGGCTTCAACGGCGATGGCTCACCCAAATCTGAGACCGGCGTTGTGCCGACTTCCGAGTAACACTGGCTTTCATCAGCACTGTCTCAAGTGAAAGGCCGGCCGCAAATGCGAGCCGGCTTTTTATTTGCGCACCGAACCGATCTGGCGTAATTTCCTGGCTCCAAGCATGAACATTCACCCTCATCAAATCTGAACAATGCGTGCAAAAACTCCCAGACTCCGCACGCTGGCCTTTTTGCTTGCAGCGCTCACAGGCGTGACTGCGCAGGGGGAAGTTCAGTCTCTGTTCATACAGTCGCGGCTTGATTACAACGCTATATTGATCACTGAGGTAGATGTCGTATTCGTTTACGATAATTCAGTTTTGGAGAATTTTCCGACAACGAAAACTGGATGGTATTCCAATAAGAGGGGCCTTCTGGAATCTGCCGGGGACAATATCGATCTGGTCAGCATTTTTGTCCCGCAGGGATTCGATTCTGAAATGGCCAGCCTGCCACAACGACGGGGCCAGGCGATAAAAGTCTTCGTCTTCGGCCAGCACGACAGCTCGACACGCGAACCAATAGAGATTACGAATTTCGAGAAGGTGCTGGTGGAAATTGATCAGTTCGGCATCCTCGTCTCTCAACACGACTGAAGGCTTCGGGCGCGCTGAGAATGACGCTAAGATTTTGGCATCAAGGTCACTGGCTCCACACAATGCGTCCGACTAAGCTGGAACATGGTCTAAGTTGAAGTGTGTCTGCTCGATCTTGATTTCTAGATGCGTAAAATTCTGCGGGTGAAAAGCCCGACAGGTCTACCTAACACTTATTATCTTACTGCCTTTCTGCGACTCTGAAAGAGTGGAAATATCAAGACAATAAATGGCTGCAAAGCTCTGAATGTGGGGATAAATCGACGTGTCCTCGATTTGTTACACTGTAGCAAAGTCTGAGCGTGCGATTGAACGCGAGAAGTTGCTGGTTTATTCTGCCAAGCTCTTTAAACCACAAACGTTGAGAAAAAATCTAATGACTATTCGCGAGCATTTCAAAGCAGCTTGCATCACTGTACTTGCGGCACCTGCTATGGTCTTGGCACAGGCGGACATGCCTCCGGTCAATGATTTGCCTAATCCTTATGCAACCCAATCCGGCTACTTTAAAATGACTACTGGACGGGAATGGGGGTCTTCTAGCACAGTCGACGTTCACCCAGATGGGGAGAGTATTTGGATTGCTGAGCGCTGTGGCGGCAATATCAATGCGTGCATAGAGCGCCCTGATACAAACATGATCATGCTGTTTGATAAGGACGGAAATATGGTTCGTAGCTTTGGTGCGGGCTATATCACATGGCCACACGGCATCGAGGTCGATCATGACGGAAATGTCTGGATTGCCGATGCCCGAGGTACTAACCAGATCGAAGGCTATGACGGCGAACCATACGGCCATCAGGTCCATAAGTTCAGTCCCACCGGCGTGCATCTGATGTCTATTGGGGTGAAGGGCGGCGGCAGTAACGGAGAATGCTGTTACACGCCTAACGACGTGCTAATTGCGCCAGACGGCTCCATATTCATCGGCGAGGGTCACAGCAGCGCCGAGGGCACACCCAATGCAATGTATAAGTATGATGCCGAAGGCAACCTGATCAAGAAGTGGGGTGAGTGGGGCATGGAGCCCGGCAATTTTCGCCAGCCGCATGCGCTCGCCATGGATTCTCAGGGACGATTGTTTGTCTCTGACCGCGGCAACGACCGTATCCAGATATTTGACCAGGACGGTAATTTGCTCGATGTCTGGTATCAGTTCAGCCGAAACAGCGGAATATTCATCGATGAGAACGATGTGCTCTACGCAGCTGACTCAGAGTCTGGTTCTGTAAATCCAGGCCATGGTGCGTGGACTCGCGGAATAAGGGTTGGCAGCGCAATCACAGGTAACGTTGAATTCCTAATTCCTGACCCTCAGCCAGACTGCCGCGGCACCTGCACTGCCGAAGGCGTGGTCGCTGACAGAAATGGCAATATCTACGGCGCCGAAGTAGGTCCGGTGGGAGGAATCAAGCGCTACGTCAGAAAAGTAAATTGAACGAACTGGTTCATACCAAACGAAGAGCCCACCTGAAAGTGGGCTTTTTTGTGCCTTGGCATTGTGCTGGGTCAAGAACCAACAAACGCAGACACACGACTAACGATTCACCTCTCTTTGCCCGAGCCCCACCTAGATATCGGAAATGATCTCGTTCAATGTCGCACTCGGGCGCATTGCCGCTGCAGCCAGTTCAGGGTCAGGCTTGTAGTAACCACCCACCTCCATAGCAACGCCCTGAGCCGAGTTTAGCTCTGCCAAAATCCGGGCTTCTTTCTCACACATGGCAGTCGCGGCAGAAGCAAAATGCTGTGCCAACTCCGCATCATCAGACTGCATCGTCAGAGCCTCAGCCCAGTACATTGCCAGATAAAAGTGACTGCCCCGATTGTCCAGCTCATTCACCTTTCGCGATGGGGATTTGTTCTCATCAAGAAATTTACCGGTTGCCCGGTCCAACGCCTTGGCCAGCACGTGCGCACGCGAATTGCCCGTGACCTGAGCAAGATGTTCGAGGGAAGCTGCTAGAGCCAGAAACTCTCCCAGCGANTCCCAGCGAAGGTGGTTCTCCTTTTCAAACTGCTGAACGTGTTTGGGCGCTGAACCCCCTGCGCCTGTCTCAAACAGGCCNCCGCCGTTCATCAGCGGAACAATAGAAAGCATCTTAGCGCTGGTGCCTAACTCTAGAATCGGNAATAGATCCGTCAGGTAATCGCGCAGCACGTTGCCCGTAGCGGAGATCGTGTCTTTACCCTCACCGATGCGCTCCAGNGAGAAGCGAGTCGCCGCGGCCGGAGCCATGATATGAATTTCAAGCNCCNCAGTGTCGTGTTCCGGCAGGTATGCATTGACCTTTTTGATCAACTCCGCATCGTGAGCNCGTTCTTCATTCAGCCAGAAGACAACNGGAGTATNACTCAAGCGCGCGCGGGNCACCGCCAGCTTCACCCAGTCCTGAATCGGTGCGTCCTTCACCTGGCACATCCGCCAGATATCGCCTGCAGCCACCGCATGTTCAAGCAAGGTCNTGCCGTGACCATCAACGACTGCGATTATCCCGTCCGCGGCGACCTCGAATGTCCTCTCGTGTGAACCATACTCTTCCGCTTTCTGCGCCATCAGTCCCACATTGGGGACGCTGCCCATTGTTGACGGGTTAAACGCGCCATTCTGCTTGCAGTAGTCAATCATCTCCTGATAGATNCCNGCATAGCAGCGGTCTGGGATGATTGCCTTCATGTCGTGGAGCTGACCATCCGGGCCCCACATCTGTCCGGAAGAGCGCAAGGCTGCGGGCATGGACGCATCAATAATGATATCGCTAGGCACGTGCAGGTTGGTGATGCCGCGGTCCGAATCTACCATCGCCATATCCGGCCGGGTGCTGTACACCGCCTGCAGGTCCGCTTCAATTGCCGCCCTCTGCTCAGCGGTAAGCGACTGAATTTTGGTGTAGACATCGCCAATGCCGTTGTTGGCATCCACACCGAGCTCAGCAAATTGCTCGCTGTATTTTTCAAAGACGTCTCGATAGTAAACCTTCACGGCATGGCCAAAGATTATCGGGTCAGAAACCTTCATCATCGTGGCTTTCAAGTGCAGGGACATCAGCACACCCTGATTGTTCGCATCCTGAATCTCTGCTTCGAGAAACTCGCGCAAGTCCTGCGCGCTCATACAGGCAGCATCGACAACCTCACCGGATTGCAGAGCAATATTGTCCTTAAGCACCGAGACCGTGCCATCGCTGCCGGTATGCTGGATCGTAACAGACGTCGCGGCAGGCACTGTAGTGGACTGCTCGCTGCCAAAAAAGTCGCCTTCTGCCATGCTGGCTACATGAGACTTTGACACTGAAGACCAGGCCCCCATTGAGTGGGGATTCTTTTTCGCATAGTTCTTCACCGAAGCAGGCGCACGCCGATCGGAATTTCCTTCACGCAAAACAGGGTTAACCGCGCTACCCTTAATACGATCATAGCGAGTCTTGATATCTCTCTCTTCATCACTCGAAGGCTCTTCCGGATATTCAGGAAGGGCGTAGCCTTTCCTCTGCAGCTCTGCGATNGCTGCCTTCATCTGTGGAATAGAAGCCGAAATGTTTGGCAACTTTATNATGTTCGCCAGNGGATCCTGAGTCAGATTACCCAACTCGGCCAGCGCGTCGGACTGTTGCTGGTCGGTGCTCAGATANTCAGGGAAATTGGCTATGATGCGACCGGACAAAGAGATGTCTCTGATCTCAACAGCGACATCGGAAGCGCGGGCAAAGGCTTCAATGATCGGCAGCAAAGAATAGGTTGCGAGCGCAGGAGCTTCATCGGTTTCGGTATAAATAATGGTGGATTTTTTCGCTGACATCATGTTTCCTTATTAAGCGCGCACTCGACCTGAAAAAGANGCGCGAATTATAGCAGTCAAGGCATAGCGTTAAAACTGAGAAGCTTGCGCAAACGTGAGGGCGAGCCTTCTAGCACCAGAACTATCTGCCACCATGGGTATCCAATGACCATAGACACTTCACTGCCCGGCTTCGTCTTGCGAAAGGCAACGGTCGAAGACTGTCCCCTGATCCTAAGTTTCATCAGGGAACTGGCGGAATATGAGAAACTCCTGCACGAAGTCGTCGCCAGCGTTGAAACACTGGAAAAAACCCTGTTTGGCGAGGTGGCCTATGCCCAGTCTGTCATCGGGGAATATCAGGGCACTGCGGTCGGCTATGCCCTATTCTTTTATAATTTCTCTACCTTCACCGGAAGACCAGGAATCTACCTGGAAGATTTGTATGTTCAGCCGCACATGCGTGGCCAAGGTTTTGGGAAGTGCCTGTTGGCCTATCTTGCCAGGCTGGCTGTCGACAAGGGCTGCACGCGCGTTGAGTGGTCGGTGCTGGACTGGAATGAACCTTCGATTCAGTTCTACCGTTCTATCGGAGCAGCGCCCATGGATGAATGGACAGTGCAACGGCTCGATGGCGAAGCACTGGCGAGCTTTGCCAAAGAGTTCTGAGCTTATTGCCTTCGGCCGGTCTGATGGCTGCCAGACCCCCAAATGTGTAGCACACGTTCATGCGACCATATTGATTAGTGACCCAGTAAGGACCCTGCTTTGACCAGAATTGTTTATCTCAATGGCGAGTATCTGCCTGCCGATGAGGCAAAAGTCTCCATCTTTGACCGAGGCTATATTTTCGGCGACGGCGTCTATGAAGTCGTCCCTGTATTCGAAGGATCCGTTGTCGACAAAGCCTATTTTCTGGAGCGTCTTGGCCGGAGCCTCAGCCAGATCCGCCTCGACTGGCCCTGCAGTAAGCAGGCGTATCTTGACGTGATGTCAGAACTGGTGAACCGCAATAATCTTCATGAAGGCGTGGTGTACTCTCAGGTGACCCGGGGCGTTGCCGAGCGGGATTTCCCGTTCCCTATTAATACCGCTCCCGGCTTCATGGCGTTTTCATCACATATGAACCTGCTCCATAATCCNGCTGCCACTGAAGGAATCAAAGTCGCAACCACTCCCGATCTGCGTTGGAAACGGCGCGACATCAAATCGATCAATCTGCTTGGTCAGTGCATGGCAAAACAGGACGCGGTCAGCAGAGGCGCGAAAGAAGGCTGGATGGTGGAAGACGGTTATGTCACTGAGGGCGTGTCCTCCTCTGCCTATATTGTCCTTGGCGACAANATTGTCACCCGCCCGCTGTCCAATTCTATCTTGCCGGGCATCCGACGCAGAACGCTGCTAGAGCTGGCCGAGCAAACAGGCATCCGGATTGAGGAGCGATTGTTTACTTTGGAAGAAGCACTGGCAGCAGACGAAGCGTTTATCAGCAGTGCAACAACCATGGCGCTTGGCGTTGTTGAGATAGATGGAATTAAGATAGGAAATGGGACACCCGGACCTATCACGATGAAAATGCGTGCGCTTTATACAGATCGGGTGTTACAGGAAGCGCGCGCGAGCTGAACGCTCAGCCCAGCGGGTAGCTGATTACGTCGGAAATATCCCGGTTTTGACCGAGCACCATCAATAAACGATCGAGACCCAGCGCAACACCTGCGCAGCTCGGCAGGCCAGCCTCCAGAGCGGCAAGCAGCTCTTCATCGACCGGCACCGCCGGCAGGCCGAGCTGTCGTCGTCTGGCCAGATCTCCCTCGAACCGCGCGCTCTGCTCTGCTGCGTCAGTCAACTCGAAGTAACCATTGGCAAGCTCCATGCCGTCCACATAAAGTTCAAAGCGCTGTGCGACAGGAACGCCGTCAGCATCAGGCGCCACAACCGACAAAGCGGCCTGCGCTTCTGGATATTCATAGACAAAACAGTTATCCGGCAATCTCGGTTCGATCTTTTGATCCATCAATAGCTGCAGATAATCGGTTGCATCCAGATCGGCGCCACGGACATCTATCAGCTCGTCGCTGTGCCGCTGCAGTTCCTGCAGGGTTATGGTGTGCGGGTCCAGATTAAGATGCTTCCTAAACAGTTCCCTGTAGCTATACCTTGGAATCTTCTGACGGCACAAAAAACGCATGATGAACTGTTCCACTTCATCCATCAAATCCGCCAACGAGAAACCGGGGCGATACCATTCAATGAGTGTGAACTCTGGATTGTGTAAGCGGCTTCGCTCTCCGGACCGAAAGGCTTTGGCGATCTGGTAAATCGGACCCGAGCCCGCCGCCAGCAACCGCTTCATCGCATACTCAGGCGAGGTCTGAAGAAATAAAGGGAGCTGCGAAGGGTCATGCGTCCTCACCTCAAAGGATTGCAGATGCACATCTGTAACAGTGCTGGTTCCTAACAGAGGGGTTTCGACTTCCATCACCGCCCGATCAGCAAAGAAACGCCTAACCTCAGCCAACACCGAGGCGCGCAATTTCAGGCTCTCTGGCAAAGCGGGATGCTCCCTATCAGCCATTGCAGCTCAGCGCTCAGGGTAAGATAGATAGGTTATTTGCTGACGCGATTCTGATACTCGCTCGTGCGAGTGTCTACGCGCAGCACATCACCGATATTGACGAACAGCGGCACCTTGACGACGGCGCCCGAGCTCAAAGTAGCCGGCTTGGTGCCACCCTGAGCCGTATCGCCTTTCAGGCCGGGGTCTGTTTCAGTGACCTCAAGTTCAACAAAATTTGGCGGCGACACCGAGATTGGCGCCTCGTTCCAGAGAATAACCTGATAGACATCCTGCTCTTTGAGCCAGTCTTTCGCCTCAGAGATTGCGCTGGCGTCAGCTGCCACCTGCTCAAAACTGCCATCTGTTTTCATGAAGTGCCAAAACTCACCGTCCGCGTACAGATACTCCATGTCGATTTCCATGACATCGGCCGCTTCAATTGACTCTCCGGATTTAAAGGTGCGTTCCCAGACTCTGCCGTTACGCAGATTGCGAAATTTCACGCGATTGAAAGCCTGGCCTTTACCGGGCTTAACCACCTCGTTTTCAAGGATAGAGCAGGGCTCTCCGTCGACCAGCACTTTCAGTCCCGATTTAAATTCGTTGGTTGCGTAGCTTGCCATTTGCTGTCTCCTTTCTTACGTCTGTGGATCCCTGAGGCGACCCGACCCCTGACGAAGAGTTTACCTATGTTTTCGCGGATAAGCCTGCTTGTCACCCGCATTGCTGCTATGATTCGATGAAANCACCGCACAAACCCTAACACGGACTGCATCCCGAAAAGTAAACGCCCGTATCCAGTCATGAGCAACGCTGCACTATCGGCCATTACTTCTGACCCGCCTGAAAAATGGCAGGAAATATTAGCTGATCTCATCACAGATCCAAAGGAATTAACCGAAATTCTCCAGCTCGACAGCGACGCGGGCTGCGATAGCCGACTGGCTCATTCCGGACTGAACAGGTTTTCCCTCAAGGTGCCCAGACCGTTTGCGCAGCGCATGCAGCCGGGCAACTGGAACGACCCATTGCTGCGGCAGGTCTGGCCGAGCCAGCTGGAGGACGAAGTGGATTGCTCACTTAGTGAAGACCCCCTGCAAGAAAGAAGCTTCAATCAGGCAAGGGGACTGCTGCAAAAATATCGAGGTCGCGTCCTGCTTACCGCAGCGCCTCATTGTGCAGTGCACTGTCGTTATTGCTTCAGGCGACACTTTGACTACGCGGCCAACACGCCGGGCAAGCGACAGTGGCAGGAAACTCTNGGTCAGATCGATAGGGACAGNAGCATCTCCGAGGTAATTCTGAGCGGCGGCGACCCGCTGGCCGCTGGAGACAGCTNTCTGAAGTGGCTTTTGACTCAGATCGACACACTCAAACAGGTCACCACCATCCGTATACATACACGCCTGCCGGTAGTAATCCCACAGCGGATCACCANCAGTCTGTGCCAGTCACTTGCNTCACTGGAAAACAAACTGGTCATTGTNATTCATTGCAACCACGGTCAGGAGATTGACTCATCGGTGCAGNTCGCCNTGCAAAAGCTCAGAGCAACGGGCGCAACGCTGATGAATCAGTCAGTGCTGCTCAGGGGTATCAATGATGATGCAACTAGCCTGGTTTCGCTGAGTCATAACCTGTTCGATATGAATGTACTGCCTTATTATCTGCACTTGCCGGATCGGGTTGCCGGAACCGGGCATTTTCTGGTCAACGAACAANAAGGCCTNGACCTGATTACCAAAATCCGTGCCCTGCTGCCGGGCTATCTGGTCCCTCGGCTCGTTAGAGAAGACCCGGGCAGTGACAGTAAAACGCGACTTGGCTAAGGGCTCATCAGAAGAGCTTNCCAGATTGCGACGTTCAATGCGCGCTCCGGCAGCGCCCGCCTGCCTGACAGGCATTCCCGTTTTCACAGGCCACGTCGATCGGGTAGGTTCCAACTGTTTGGGACAATGCTANGCTCCTGTTATTCTTGCCCCTGCATGGCGCATCAAAAAGACTTTCTGGCTTGACAAAAAAATCTGACACAGACGCAGAAACAATTACTCAACACAGGTCGACGNTGAGCCGGGTTTCGACCAAATTTACGGTCACCGGATGTCTGTTTCTGGGCCTGGGCATGTGTGTCTTCTGGCTGATCAGCAGCTACAGCAATCGCAGTTTATTGCAGCAGCAGGCCGACGGGCTTGGTCAGGCTCTCGCCGAACAAACCGCCATGCAGCTTACCGAGCTGATTCTGGTTAATGACCTGATCAGTATGAACGTGGTCCTCAACCGCCTGACCGAAGCCACCGGCATTCAACGTATCTCAGTGCTCAGCGTCGATGATGCTGTGCTGGCCGAAGCGGAGGGTCGCGAAGAAGCCATACGTCCGCTGGTGCCTTTACCCGTCCCTCTAGCATCAATTCGCGCACGGTATGAAGCACCGATCACGCTCAACGACGCGGTTGCCGGGACCGTGCGGCTTGAGCTTAACCTCGACTATATCGAGGCTGGTGCAGCGAACAGTCTTCTGCTGATTGTCGCTGCCACCTTTCTGTTGCTGACGGTCTGTGTGCTGCTGAGCGGAATCTACTTCCAGTATGTGGTGAGCTTCCCGGCCAATCTGCTGGCGTTCGCTCTCAGCAATATCCGCAAAGGNGAGATCGATACCTGCCCAGAGCCGGAGGCTAANCACGAACTCNGCGCGGCGATTCGCCAGTACAATGCNACCGCAGTATTTCTTGCCCAAAATACCTTTCTGAACCAGCTCAGCACCCNCGCGCCCAGTTCGGACAATCAGAATTCAGGCACAGTGGCCGGCGNGCAGNCCACGACCCTCCTGGTAATCAGCATGGCGAACTACCAATACCTTGCCTCGACGCTGCCCAGCGAGATCCTCATTGAGCTGCTCAACAAATATTATTTCTACATCGATAAAGTTTCTCGCCTCTACAGCGGCAGCGTCTGTTTTTGTGCAGACGGTGAAGCTGTCATCCATTTCAGTGGCGTTGAGATAGAAGAGGATCAGTCGTTTTTCGGAACCTGCTGCGCACAGTTGTTCTTACAAATTATTGGCGACGTCAACGATGTGGGAGACGACCCGATATCGGCGAAATACCGAATAGCGGTCCACAGCGGGCAATCACTCAACAGTCTCTACTCGCCCATCACTCAGTCCAGCAATAACCTGAGCGGAGAGACGCTGGATGAGGCGCGCACGATTTGTCAACACTGCCCGGACAATGCCCTGCTGATCTCAGCGGCCAGCTTTGAACAGGCCGGTGGTCTGAGCCGACTCGACGCAGAGGAAGAATTCAAGATTGGCGAAGCCGCGCGGATTTCCGCCTTTCTCGCGAAAGAGCCAATGGCCGAATACAAACCGTTGATTGAGCGACAGGCGATTCAGCTGGTTACGCTCTTCGCGGACTAGGGCCTTTACCGTTGTCCGGCAAAATAGGCGCCGTGCTCTCGGCAAGTGCACCCAGCTACGTNAGGACTTCGATGCGNTCCACATTCTGNAAGCCGCGGGGCAACTTATTACCGCGGCGCCCGCGTTCTCCCTGGTAGTGCNGTAGATCAGCTGGTTTCAAATCATGGTGACGGCGACCCGCATAAACCGTCAGNGTGTCTTCTGCGGTCACCGTTGTCATGGCCACAACGAATTCAATACGATCGGCAACGCGAGCGCTCGGGATGTTAATGATTTTGTTGCCCTTGCCTTTGGCTAAACGGGGAAGTTCACTTAGGGGGAACATGAGCATTCGTCCTTCGTTAGTCACTGAGACAATCCCGTCGCTGTCATAATCCTTGATCATCATAGCCGGCATCAACACGGACCCTTTCGGCAAACGCAATATGGCCTTACCCGACTTGTTTTTGCTGATCAGATCCCCAAGCCTGGCGACGAAGCCATAACCGGCATCACTGGCCAGCAAGACGTCTCTGTCGTCATCGCCAATCACAACTCCTTCGAATGTTGCACCCGATGGCGGGTTCACTTTACCGGAAATCGGCTCCCCCTGGCCGCGAGCCGAGGGCAGGGTATGNGCCGGCAGGGAGTAAGCTCGNCCGNTGGAATCAAGGAAAATTGCCAGCTGGTTGCTTTTCCCCCGCGCGGCGANCTTAAAACCATCCCCCGACTTGAACTGCAGTGCGCGGGGATCAACGTCGTGACCTTTGGCCGCGCGCATCCAGCCGCGCTCTGACAGAACAATAGTGACCGGCTCNGTNGAAAGNAGTNCCGTTTCACTGAAGGCTCTGGCCTCTTCGCGCTCCACCAGCCTGGAGCGCCGGAAGTCACCGAACTTCTCTGCATCGGTCTTGATTTCNTTTTTGATGAAGGTTTTCAGGCGGGTTGCTGACTTCAGCAGCTGTTCTAGGGTTTTACGCTCGTCGCTCAGCTCTTGCTGCTCGGTTTTGATCTTTATCTCCTCAAGCTTGGCAAGCTGCCGCAACCGCAGCTCAAGGATCGCGTCTGACTGGCGCTCGCTGATCTGAAACGTCTTCATTAGCGCCTGCTTGGGTTTGTCCTCCTGACGAATAATTTTGATGACCTCATCAATATTCAGGAATGCAATCAGCAACCCATCGAGGATATGCAAACGATCAAGTGTCTTATCGAGACGGAACTGCAGTCTGCGCCGGACCGTGACGGTTCGGAACTGCAGCCATTCTTTCAGCAGGCTTACTAGGTCTTTTACCTGAGGGCGCTTATTGATTCCTATCATGTTGAAATTCACACGATAGTTCTTCTCAAGATCCGTGGTAGAAAACAGGTGNGACATAACACTGTCNATATCCACCCGATTCGAGCGCGGCACGATGACGATCCGCGTCGGGTTTTGATGATCNGACTCGTCTTTCAGATCAACCACCATAGGCAGCTTCTTTTTCTGCATCTGCGCAGCAATCTGCTCAAGGATCTTNGCGCCAGAGACCTGATACGGCAGCGCGTTAATGACAATCTCGCCGTTTTCTTTCTCGTAAGTTGCGCGGGCCTTCATGGTTCCGCGACCAGTGCGGTACATTTCCTCAATCTCAGACTGAGGAGTGGTGATTTCCGCTTCAGTGGGAAAATCCGGGCCCTTGATGTGCTTCCCAATGTCTTGCAGCGTTGCTTTGGGATTATCAAGCAGATGGATCAGCGCTTTGGCAACTTCATGAAGATTGTGCGGTGGGATGTCTGTCGCCATCCCCACAGCTATCCCGCTACCGCCGTTAAGCAACACGTTAGGCAAACGTGCGGGAAGCATTTCGGGTTCGTCCAGTGTGCCGTCGAAATTCGGTTTCCATTTGACCGTGCCCTGGCCTAACTCACCCAGCAGGACATCTGCGTAACTACACAGTCGCGATTCCGTATAGCGCATCGCCGCAAAGGACTTTGGGTCGTCTTGCGACCCCCAGTTACCCTGTCCATCCACCAGTGGATATCGATAGGTAAACGGCTGTGCCATCAGGACCATCGCTTCATAACAGGCGGAATCACCGTGGGGGTGAAACTTGCCGATTACATCACCGATGGTTCGAGCCGACTTCTTAAATTTAGCCGAAGCCTTCAGGCCAAGCTCAGACATGGCATAGATGATTCTGCGCTGGACTGGTTTAAGCCCGTCACCAATACTGGGCAGAGCGCGATCGTTGATAACGTACATCGAGTAATTCAGATAAGCCTGCTGCGTATAGCTGAGCAGGGGTATCTGTTCTACGCCGTCGTCACTGAGAATGATGTCTTCGTTCATGGGTTTGCTCGCTAGCAACCGAAGGTTGCATGACGACTATTCTGCATAGTCCGCCAGGTTTCCGCTTTCCTCCAGCCAGGCTTTCCGGTCAGATGCCCGGTTTTTAGCCAAAAGCATATCCATTACTTCCAGCGTGCTTTTCTTCTTGCTGCTGGTTGCCGCTTCAAGAGTCAGCTGCACCAGCCGACGCGTATCCTTCGCCATGGTGGTTTCTCGCAGTTGCATCGGATTCATCTCGCCCAGCCCCTTGAAGCGCTGCACATTGATCTTGCCGCTTTTCTTCTCTGCGGCGATACGATCAAGAATGCCGTTCTTCTCATCTTCATCCAATGCGTAAAAGACTTCCTTGGCGACATCGATGCGAAACAGTGGCGGCATAGCGACGTAAACGTGACCCGCTTCTACCAAAGGCCGGAAGTGTCTTACGAACAGCGCGCACAGCAGCGTAGCGATGTGGAGCCCGTCCGAATCGGCATCTGCCAGAATACAAATTTTCCCGTACCGCAGATCATCGATCTTGCTTGACCCGGGATCGACACCGAGCGCAATGGCAATGTCGTGTACCGCCTGCGAGGCCAGAATCTCGGCCGAATCCACCTCCCAGGTGTTAAGAATCTTACCCCGAAGCGGCATAATCGCCTGAAATTCTCGGTCCCGCGCCTGTTTAGCAGATCCCCCTGCCGAATCTCCTTCCACCAGAAATAGCTCGCCTGCAATGACATCTTCGGTAGAGCAATCTGCCAGTTTCCCCGGCAGTGCCGGGCCGGCGGTGACTTTCTTACGCGCGACCTTTTTGCTGGCCTTGAGCCTTCGCTGCGCATTGCTGATACATAACTCGGCAATGGCCTCTGCTTCGGCAGTATGCTGATTCAACCAAAGGCTGAATGCGTCCTTGATGACGCCTGAAACGAAAACTGCGCACTGACGAGAAGACAGTTTTTCTTTGGTCTGACCCGAAAACTGAGGGTCAACCAGTTTGGAAGACAGCACATAGCTGCACTTTTCCCAGACATCTTCAGCCGTAAGCTTGACGCCGCGGGGCAGCAAATTACGAAATTCGCAGAACTCCCTCAGCGATTCTAACAATCCGGTACGCAAGCCGTTGACATGGGCACCGCCTTGCGGGGTCGGTATCAGATTGACATAGCTTTCCCCCATCACCTCGCCGCCATCGGGCAGCCAGTGAAGCGCCCAGTCAACGGCCTCATCATCTCCTTTGATAGAGCCAACGAAAGGTTCCTGCGGGATGCAGTCATAGTCAGCTGCCGCTTGCANCANGTAATCAGTCAGACCGTCTTCAAAGTACCACTCCTCACTTTGCGCCTTGGCCTTGCTGACCGTCTTGTCAACAAACGTCACCCGCAGGCCGGAACACAGAACCGCTTTGGCGCGCAGCACATGTTTGAGCCTGGGAATGGAAATCTTTACCGAATCAAAGTACTTCTCATCCGGTANAAACGTCACGGTCGTCCCGGTATTTCGCTTGCCGACCTTGCCTGTGACTTTCAGCTCAGAGGCTTTCTCTCCGCCCTTGAATCTCATTGAATAGACTTTGGCATCGCGCTTAACCGTCACTTCGAGCATTTTTGACAGCGCGTTGACCACAGACACACCTACCCCGTGCAGTCCGCCTGAATACTGATAATTCTTATTGGAAAATTTGCCGCCCGCATGGAGGCGAGTCAGGATCAGTTCAACNCCNGAAACCTTCTCGTTTTTGTGCTGATCGACCGGCATACCGCGACCATCATCGCCGACTTCGATCAACCCATCCTGATGCAAAGTCAGCGTCAGCTGGCTGGCAAAGCCGGCCAGTGCCTCATCGACACTGTTGTCAATGACTTCCTGAATGAGATGATTCGGACGGGTGGTATCGGTGTACATACCCGGGCGCTTGCGAACGGGGTCAAGGCCGGTAAGTACTTCAATCGCGTCAGCATTGTAGTTATTGGACATCGAAAATGAATTCAGAACGGGAGTTTTAATGACTGCAGATCANTAATATTTTATCGCACAGATCTANCAATTCTTGATGGCAAAAACGCCTCAATCGCGGGCAATTTCACTGCATACCCATCGTAGCTGTGATTGCCCGCTTGCCGGATCACCAGTTCCGCTTTACTGAACTTTTCAGCGGCGAGACGATGATTCAGAGTCTCATCACATACCTGCAACTTCACTCTGAAAATTTCGGATGCATGAGCGTCTTGCATTCAAGTTTNCTTGGCTCTCCGAGGTAAGCTGGCGTCACCGTATGAACGCAGCCAGTGTATCAGTATTGATGATCACCCAGATAGGATTCCCACCTGGCTAAAGGGCCGTAANTTCTGCCATGGTGGCGGCCNGGACATGTTTAAGAAACGGCGCGTGAATCCGGTACGACATTCCTCTGCCGTCGCAATAGCTCACCGTCTAACGGGCCTTACTGGACTGCGGCNAGCTCAAAAATCCGAGCAGATGCAGGATATGAATATNAGTGAGCATGACCGTTTCTCAGCACAGCANCGACTAGCCGGAGGGGGGAGACAGCCCGGAACGGAAATCAAGAAGCGCAGCGCAGCAGATTAATAGCCATCGCTGTTGAAGTCTGCTTCAAATTGCCCACCCGCGACGCGTATCACCTGAGTCTGAATGGCGCCATCAGGATGAAGCTCCAGATTTCGATAGCCCGGGTTCATCTTGTCCAGCGCGAAGTTGACCACATGAGGTTTGAACTGAATGCAGGTAGAGGGGGTGCATAGACACCGAATGCCCGCGAACTCGAAATCGAGCTCCTGATGAATGTGACCGTAAACTATCGCCCGCAGCTTGCTGGATGTTTTGGCTGTCTCCCAGAATTTCTCAGGGTTTCGTAGACCGATGTCTTTCATCCAGCCTGCTGTGCCCCTTATGGGATTATGGTGCATGCCGACCAGGACATGATCCACTGAGTCGCTGAGCCCCGAAGCCTCAAGCTGAGCGCTGAGAAACGCCAGCTCTTCCGCTGCCAGAGCGCCATGCACCTGTCCGCCCACACTCGTATCAAGCATGACAATCAGCCAGCTGCCCAACTGCATGTGCTTATATGCCGCTGACGTCCCTTCTGCCAGAGACTGCATAAGCAGCGCGTTGTCATGGTTTCCGGGCAGCCACATGAAAGGCGCATTCAACGCCCCGATACTGGACTTGAAGTATTCATATGCTGTGGCGGAAGCGTCTTGCGCAATGTCACCGGTACCCAAGATAAGATCCGGAGGGCTGTCATGCATCCGGACCAGCTCAACCACCTGTTTGAAACTGTGCTTGGTGTTCATTTTCAACAGCGTACCCGACCCCTCACTGTACAGATGAGTGTCTGTAATTTGAACGATTCGAATCGGACTGTGTTGACCTTTTGCCATCTGTTATTTCAATGGCTCACTCAATAATGTATGAGCTCTGGCGCTTTCTCACTGATACCTGATCTCAGGCAGTGCGTCAGCCACTCGCCCAAAAACTGATTCACCTGCATTTTTTCATCCGAGTGAAACATCTCGGGGTTTGGCTTGGCATAACGAGGCTTGAGCTTACGATGGCCCTGATAGGAGACCACTTCTGCAGTGCTGGCGTCATGGTAAACGCGCACCAGCATGGACGGGTTGGTAATCCATTGCGTTAACTCAGGCTTCTGCACAATTTCCAGAGTGCTGGTGTATTTGAATGCCTCAAGGATCTTGATCTCTACGGTGACCGGCTCATTCACTCCGTCCATGTCATCATAGTCTGCCAGACAAAAG
>NZJB01000051.1 GCA_002691885.1 Gammaproteobacteria bacterium | reverse complement strand
AAAAATGTAGCAATGGCTGGGCGACTACTTTGATGAACGTTACTCCTGAGGGGGACGTCCTCCCATGTCACGCTGCGAAGATGATACCTGGAGTCGCGTTTCCGAATGTCAGAAAGCAAGCTCTTGATGAAATCTGGCATTCATCGGAGCTCTTTAACAAATTTCGAGGCACGGAATGGATGGTAGAGCCGTGTGCGAGTTGCCCAGAGAAGGAGCAAGACCTTGGGGGCTGTAGATGCCAAGCCCTCATGCTCACGGGTGATGCTGCTAATGCAGATCCGGTATGCAGCCTATCCCCTCATCACGATAAGGTAAGATCTATCACTGAAAAAGCACAGCGTCCGTTCAATCCTGAGGAGCCAGTGCCGTTGCTTTTCAGAAACATGAAGAATGCTAAGCAATTCCATACGGAGTAACTAGTTAGTGAAAGAGATGCATGCCTGGACAAAAGAAGAGTTTGAGCGGAAACTTCGGAATAAAGGGAAGCTTTATCATATCCACCATCCTTTCCATGTGGCGATGAATAATGGATTAAGTTCGCGCGAACAAATTCAGGGCTGGGTCGCCAATCGTTTTTATTATCAGGTAACTATACCGATTAAAGATGCCGCAATAATGGCTAATTGTCCAAGTCGGGATGTTCGACGCGAATGGGTTCAAAGGATCCTAGATCACGATGGTGTTGAAGGCCAGGAAGGAGGCATTGAAGCGTGGCTTAGACTAGGGGAAGCCGTTGGATTGACAAGGGATCAGATTAATTCGCAGGAGCTGGTACTTCCGGGCGTGAAATTTGCTTGTGATGCTTATTTGAATTTCGCGCGCAATGCCTCATGGCAAGAAGCAGCATGCTCTTCTCTTACCGAATTGTTCGCTCCTGAAATCCATAAATCACGCCTAAAGTCATGGCCGAGTCACTATACTTGGATAGATGTAGAAGGCTACAAGTATTTCAGAAAAAGATTGTCAGAGGCGCGGCGCGATGTGCAGCATGGATTAGATATAACGCTTAACTATTTTGAATCCAGAGAACAGCAGGAACATGCACTTGGGCTTTTGCAATTCAAACTGGATGTTCTTTGGTCGATGCTTGACTCCATGCATCTAGCTTACACATATAATGAGCCGCCATTTCATTGTTGTGAAACGTAAACTACGCTAAAGCAGCTTTGTTGAGCTTGGAGTGTGGCAGAGTTACTTTTCTTTTTTTAGACATGGTGAGAACTATTACAGTCCCCTCTGCCATTCCAACCATACCCCGAAGCAATAAGTGTTTCGCATAAAAACACGGCGATAAAAGAGAAGAAAGCATGGATATAAAAGGCAAAGTCATTGTAGTGACTGGCGCAGCGAGTGGAATCGGTAGAGCATTGTGTGAACGGTTTGTGAGGGAATCTGCAAGNGCNGTAGTGGTNTCNGATATCGATTCAGTTGGCATGGCGGAAACTGTGGCTCTGCTTGGTGACGACTCTGAGGTTATGGGTGTGCCTTGCGATGTTGGAAATGAAGAGTCTGTCAACAGGCTAGTGCNAGAGGTCNTCAAGCGGTTCAAAAAGATAGATTTATTCTGTGCTAATGCCGGCATCTTTACCGCCGGCGGGGAAGAAGTATCAATCGAGGCCTGGCAGAAAATCTGGGATGTTAACGTAATGTCTCACGTCTTTGCGGCCCGTGCGGTCCTGCCCAGCATGTTAGATCGAGGCGAGGGTTACCTGCTGAACACTTCCTCTGCCGCTGGATTGCTAAGCCAGGTAGGCTCTGCCCCNTATTCTGTGACTAAACATGCGGCGATCGGTTTCGCGGAGTGGCTCTCAATTACATACGGCAAGCGCGGCATTAAAGTCTCAGCCCTCTGTCCGCAAGCCGTCAGAACCGCAATGACCGCGGGTTCAGAAGGCGGCGGTGTTGCAGGACTTGACGGCATGCTGGAACCCGAACAGCTGGCGGATACCGTGGTTGAAACGCTCGCGGAAGAGCGATTTCTGGTGCTGCCTCACCCTGAGGTGCTGACCTACATGCGCCGCAAGACAGAAGACTATGATCGCTGGTTGGGCGGGATGCGGCGTCTGCATGAGCGGTTTGAAGATGCTTACAAGGCCCGCGCTGAACGCGACCTGGAAAAGTAGCTCGGTAAACAAGGTGCGGGGAGCGGAGAATGTCATGAGACGNGTGCCTGATCAAATTAGANGAATACTTGCCTCAATCATACGTGCGACGNTGATCATACTTTTAACTTGNGGTCTCGGGGCNNACGCTCAGGAGCGAATCGAGCTTGAAGATGGAAGTCAGCTGACGGTTTTCCTNATTGAGCCAGTTGCAACGAAGGACGGGCTGAGTCCTCTAGTCATCCTGATGGGCGGAGGACCGGGAAATATCTCTATTTCCCGCGATACTTCTCAGTGGTTGGGCAGCGAGTTTGCTCAGCGAGGATGGTTCGTTGCGGTGCCGGTGTCGCCGAATAATCGGGCGTTTCGCGGTTACGATAACAATGAGAAAATTTCGATGCTGATTGACCAGCTTCAGCAGCGTAGCGANGTGGAATNCGGCAAGACGTTGTTGGCCGGAATCTCTAACGGCGGCATGTCCGCCCTGGAAATTGCTCGTCGCAACCCGGAGAAATTTNTCGGGGTTGCTGCCGTTCCTGCTCTTTCGACCTCGGCATTTGATAACAAATCCCTGGCGGGGTTTCCGGTCTANCTCCGTATTGGCGGTGAAGACCAATTGGGATGGGCTGAGCGCTTTGACGNAACGGTTGCCGCTCTCGAAGATGCAGGGGTCGACCTNGATGCAGCCATTNTGGACAGTGCGCCGCATATGTTTCNNATGAACTGGGAGTCCCTGGATGCCTGGTTGGNAAAAATCAGGGTAGAAACAGAGCNNTAACAGAAAACGATCAAATCATTAACCTGGAGTAGAGAATGAAAAAACTGAGCAATAGTACCTTCGCTTTCCTTTGTGCGATCTTCAGTCTGCCGGCTTCGCTGCAGGCGGGCCCGCCTGCCACGGTTGATCAACTGGACTGGATGACCGGTAACTGGGCAGGGCAGTTGGGCCCTAATCAGCTGGAAGAAAACTGGATTGCTACAGAAGGCGGTTCGATCGCCGCCATGGTGCGAATGACGGGAAGCGGTGCGACCAGCATGTTTGAGATGATCACGATCGAAGAAGTCGATGGTTCGCTGATGCTAAATATTAAGCAGTGGGATCCAGGTTTTAAGCCCCGCACTGAATCTCCACAGACCATGGAGTTGGAAGAAATTACCACCAACAGNGTTAAATTCCGAGCTGTGACCGAAGGTGGCATGTCAACCCTGGGCTATAGCCATCCAGACGCAGAAACCTTTATCATTCATGTGGGACGACCGGATGGCAATGTGNTNGACATTCCTCTGAAGGCCCGCAGCATCTGGTAGAATGCTGATGTAGAACAGAAACAGNAACAGAAATAAAAAGGGGCTTATTGCCCCTTTTATCGGCAACTTGTCAGTGCTGTCAGTTAATTGTCGCGCTCGGCACATTTCTCGAGAGATCAGCCCTCTGCATTGTTGAGTAGCTCCACCCAATTTCCGTCCGGATCAGCCACGATGGCGATGGTGATGCCGGTTCGGATTTCTTTTGCTGGCACTACAACTTTCACGCCGGCCGCTTCCAGCGAAGCAACCTTGTCTTCAAGATCGCTGATGTGNAGAGTCCAGTAGCGATATCCGGTTGCCCCGCGAATGCCGCCAGGAGGGGCAGGCAGATCAGGTTTCGGGTCTGTTTCGATGACTTTTACGATACTGTCGCCGGCCTTGAACCGGTGCATAACTCCGCCGCCCGGCATGTCTATCACCGATTCGACCTCGAGCCCGAGCTGCTCGCCGTAGAAGGTGAGCATGGCGTGTAGGTTGTTAGTGATGATGCCAAGATCAATGGCAGATTTCTGAATANTCATAGATCACCTAATTGTGCGTGAACGATTTCAAGCGCTGCACCGANGCTCCTAAGCTGCGCCCATGATGGCCTTGGTTTCNAGGAATTCNTCGAATCCTTCAATACCCCATTCCCGACCATTGCCNGACTGCTTNTANCCACCNAANGGTGCGGCAAAGTCAGGGCCTGCNCCNTTAATGTGGACATTNCCGGTGCGNAACTTNAGTGCAACCGCCTGNGCNTGAGACGCTTCNCCTGANACATATCCNGACAAACCATAATCAGTATCATTGGCTATTCTGACCGCATCTTCTTCNTCCTGATAGGCNATTATNGANAGCACCGGTCCGAAAATTTCTTCCCGCGCNATGGTCATGTNATTGGTGACGTTCGCAAAAACCGTTGGCTGGACATAGTAGCCTTTGTCTAATCCTTCAGGTCGACCAGTTCCTCCGGCGATCAGTTCAGCACCTTCTTCAACGCCCTTCGCTATTAGGCCCTGAATCTTGGTGTATTGCATTTTGCTGACAACCGGACCCAATCGAGTTGTGTCGTCCTGAGGGTCTCCGACGGTGGCTTTGGCTGCGGCGACTTTGGCTACTTCGATCGCCTCTGCCATTCGCGCCGCCGGTACCAGCATGCGCGTGGGTGCATTGCAGGACTGTCCGCTGTTGCCAAAGCAGCTGGCAACGCCGCCGCCAACCGCCTTAGCAAAGTCAGCGACGTCCTCCAGAATGATATTAGCNGATTTGCCGCCGAGTTCCTGAGTGACTCGCTTGATTCCGTCGGCAGCGTCGCGGGCGACTTCGCGGCCTGCTCTGGTTGATCCGGTAAAAGAAACCAGATCGATGTCCGGATGGGCTGAGATCGCTGNGCCCACAGCAGGTCCGTCTCCGTTGACGAGATTGAAGACGCCTGCTGGTAAGCCCGACTCGGCGATCACCTCTGCCAGGATGTAGGCGCTGACCGGCGCGATTTCAGAAGGTTTAAGAACCATGGTGCAACCAGCGGCGATCGCTGGCGCCACTTTGCANGCAATCTGGTTCAGCGGCCAGTTCCAGGGGGTAATGAAGCCGCAGACTCCGGCCGATTCTTTGACAATTCGGGTGCTGCCGCGCATTTCTTCAAATTNGAAATCTNCCAGGATTTTCAGCGCGGTCATAAAGTGACCCATGCCACTGCCAACTTGCGCTGTTTTCGACAATCCCATCGGTGCGCCCATTTCTGTCGAGATCGCGACAGCCATCTCTTCNCTTCTGGCTTTCAGCCCCGCGATAATGTTTCCCAGNACGTTCTTGCGGGTCTCGATGCTGGANGTTGACCAGNAAGCAAACGCCGCTTTGGCCGCTTTGGCCGCTCCGTCTACATCGTCGGCTGTGCCCANGGATATGGTGGCAAAGGGCTCTTCAGTAGCTGGGTTGATGACTTCCAGCGTGGGGCGGTCAGGCTCGACCCATTCACCGTTAATGAAGAACTTGTTATAGGCCGTAGTCATGACGCTGCTCCTGTTTCTGCCNAATTGATTGGATTACGTTNCTGGTCAAGAGTATAACCAGATTCACAATGACCTAGAAGTAGGAGCAGTCTTGGAATTCAGACACGCAATCGGNAATCGGCTGGCGGCTTTTCTCAGCAAAGCGCTTCCCGGCTACCGACGGATCGACACCGTGACTGTTGACGCCATTGCNGAGATCTTGCTACCGGGTGATGTGGTCTTGGTNGANGGTGATACCCGAATCAGCGTTGCAATTAAGTATCTGACCCAATCCTCCTGGTCACACTCCTGCCTGTTTGTGGGTGATTCCGGCTCAAGTTCNCATGAGCTTTGCTTGCTCGANGCTGATCTGCAGGNGGGGGTCAGGTTAATTCCGCTGCAGCACTANTCGGGTTTCAATCTGCGGATATGCCGACCNGTCAGCCTNACTAANCAGGATCGCGGCCAATTNATANGCCATGCCAGATCCCGATTGGGCCACACTTATGATCTCAAGAANGTTTGGGATNTGGTCAGGTTTCTGATTCAGAAGCCGGCGGTGCCGAACCGCTGGCGGCGCGCGATGATCGGGCTGGGNAGCGGTGAACCNACCAGAGCAATTTGCTCAACGCTGATTGCTGAATCGTTTCAGTCAATCAATTATCCGATACTGCCTCTTTTAGGACCTGAGGTCGGTGATGAGGGCGAAGTGCCGATCTACTACCGACGCCATTTCTCGCACTTCACGCCAAGGGATTTTGACTTGTCTCCCTATTTTGAGGTTATCAAACCCACTTTGGAACTCGAGTTCGATTACCGACAGATCTCCTGGGCAGGTGAAGAGGATTCCTAGGCCGGGCGTCAGATTATCCCGAGCAGCATCGTCACTGCTGCTTCGAACTGCGGGTCATCTCTGCGGGTTTCGCTAAGGGGCCAGTCCAGGACACTTTCAGGCTGCAGACCGATGCCTTCAAAGCGCTGTCCGTCGATTCGGGTCGAGTCTGCCGGTCGATATTCAAGCACCCCGGAGTCACCGGCTTGCTCGTAGCTACCAATAAGACCGGGAGTCGCGCTACCCAGACTGACGATACGCTCAAGTTTGCTTGTTTCATAGGCCAATATTTCCGGCCCTCCGCGAGTCCGCTCGTTAATCAAAATCGCAAGTGGTCTGCGGTAGGGGTTGCTGGCGATGTTGCTTGCAGTCTTGTTGATCGATGTCAGCCAGCCTGACGCACCTGTAATATCTATACTGGAATAACTGTTTAAGAACGCTTGCAGGTGCTCCGGGTCCAGAAAGCCATAGCTGTCACGCAAATCCAGGATAATACCGTCACATTGGGCAAGCTCCCGCATCAGCAACTGGATTAATATGAGGTCATGACTGCTGCGGGAGAGTCCCCAAAGATGCAGGTATCCGATAATTTTGTTCCCCGCGCTGAACTGCTGAATACTGGCGGTGTTGGCGTTACGAAAACTGTCATAGAGATTTTCGAAAACCGGCGTCACAGAGACTTCAAAAAGGTCATTGTTTCGGAAAACGCTTAGCACATGACTGGTCGGCTCAGGCTCGAAAACAGCAGCCCGGTTGAAACTAGTAACCGGATCAAATGCCTGGCCATCAATTGTTGTGATCAGGTCGCCTCGATTCAGTCCGGCCCGATGGGCTGGATAGNTTTCCAGAACGCTCGTAACCAAAAAGCCCNCTTCTTGCTTTTGCCCCTGAATTCCAATGTGGTTCAGCGCAAGGCGTGAACTGGCGTACCTGCTGTGGAAAGCCTGAATGAGGAAAAAGTCCAGATTCTGGACATTGACCTGTTCTGTGGACGAAGTCTGCGCGAGGCTGGCGTTTGCGACAAAACACAGTCCTGNCGCGATTATCAANGTGCGAANAATCATGTTCTAGCCAGCGACATTCAAAGCCCTTTGANCNGCNGGGCGCCCATAGTGNCGGTCGCGCAGGGCNACAAAACGCGCNGGAACCTCGAATTGAAAACGGATNGCCCAGTTGAAGGTCTGGGCAAGCANGATATCAANNAGAGTGAAGGAGNCCGCCACTGCAAATTCTGATTCAGGCAGCATGTGATCGAGGGTGGTTACCGCTTTCTGAAATTCAAATTTTGCCGTCTCCAGCATCTGTGGAATGCGCTGTTCCTGGGGGAGGGCAAACGTATGCTTCCCCTTGCTCCACAAGGGCTGTTCCAACTCAGCAAGGACAAAGGATGCTAGTTCGTCAAGCCGGGCATAAACATCCATGCTGGCGTTGGGGAGCAGACCGGATNCCGGTNTGCAGCGTGCAATATACTTGAGAATCGCAATGGATTCGGTCAGAAGTAGCCCGTCATTGANCAGAGTGGGCACCTTTCCCTGANAATTCAGTTCTAAATAGTCAGGATGCTGGGCACTTGAGGGATCCGCCGCGTCTGTTCGCAGTTTGGTGCTGATGTACTCATAGGGCAGCCCCGCTTCTTCCAGTGCCCAGAGACATCTGAAGGATCTCGACTCGCCAAATCCATATAACTTGATCACGCTGATTACTCCTGCTCAGATTTTTTCTCCGCCAGACCCGATGCCTGCGGGGNTTTTGTGTTCTCACTGCCNAGGGNCATNCATTCAATGCTGGTTTGAACTGATGCCGGCNAAGCAGACAGTACGCATATACTAAGCGCGAGAAAGCTGCAGNTTTTGAGGGCCCCTNATGTTCTCATGACATNAACNNNNGTGNGATGGTGCCTGGCTCTGTGATANCCGNCAGGCGGTCATCATNAGCCAGNNTNTTTTCGGAGGTTAGCGTAGGTTTGGCCATTTGTCATGAGACGCGCAGTGCTCCGACTTGCAGGGCAGACCCCNAGGCGNGGAGTNANAGGCAGATAGCCTTTGCGCTGCTTTGGACCGGAGGCGGTCCGAGCGTGTCGTCATCCACACATTGACACAATCGAGTCTGAGTTTGCAAGAATCCGCTGATTTGCGGTGATCAGAGTCACACGTCCGGCGCAGGCTGCTCGATTTCTAACTATTGCAGGGTTGTGGTTTCCAATAAAGCCTGATTGAAACAGTGGTGATTCCTCCTCTCCACCCCTTCAGTGACTTGCGGTTTCAGTCGCGCTTGCCCAAAATTAGATCTGTATTAATGAGGTCAGTCGCTATGGATGGGGCAGCGAAGCCGTTGATGGTGGTCCGTTTATGTCGGAAGGGCATTGAGAGCTATGAAGAGGGTCCGCTGTTGGCCGGTTTTATGATGAATAGGTTGTATTTTCTCAGTGCTGGAGTTGCTCTGAAGCCTATCGCGTGGTTAATTCTTTCTACCAGTTTGTCTGCTCCTGCCTGGGGTCAGTCCGGCGCGGTACATATTGGTTTTGAAGAAGAGCAGGCAGCAGCCAGAGCCGCTCAGGTCGGGGCGGAGAAACTGGCGCACCAGGAGGCTGCAAAAGAAGCACGTTTGCAGGTGCTCGCTGTCGAACTCGCCAAGCGCCAGGTAGCCATAGTTGATCTGCAGAGCCGGCAAGGGATTTATGACCAATCGTTGATTGAGGCTTATGATTATGTGGCGCGCCTCTACAATGAACTGGAAGATTATGAGAGCGCGGCAGGGGCACTTGGCGAGGCACTGCAGATATCCCGGATAAATTCCGGTCTGTACAGCGAACAGCAGTTACCCTTGGTACAGGCTCTGATTGACGCCAGATCGCGCATCGAGCAGTGGCAGGAAGTTGATGATCTTGCGCACCTTACTCATCACATCGCTCAGCGGTTGTATGCTCTGAGTGACCGGCAATATCTGTCAGCCGCGCAAGATTTCGGGGAGTGGAAGCTCAGGGTAATCCGGGAGAATCTGCTGCAACAAAATTCCCGGGGGCTGATGAATACTGCGGAGGATCTGAGCAGCTTTTATGATTTCGTCATTTCCGGTCTGGAGCGCGAAGCCGATGTGGATGCGCGGGGAATGATGGCATTGCTTCAGGGGAAATCGCAGGCGGATATTGTGATGGCACGCAGCATCGCGAGCACCCCCTATAATTATTTTCAGGGTACTGAAAGTCAGTACATCACGCAGTCTCGTTGCCAGAATCGACGCAACGCGGCGGGTCAGGTGGTTAGACAGTGCGCCAATGTGCAGGTGGAAAATCCCCGCTACCGTCAGTCGCAGCAGGAAGCCAAGCGAATGGCGTTGTACCGCCATACCAGCGCGATTAATCGTTCGCTGGAGAGAATGCGTACTCTGTATAGTTCCAACAGCCAACTCTCCGTCTCCGAGAAACAAGAACTGGATTCCGTTGTAAGGCAGCTGCAAACCGAAGCAGATACCCTGCGTCGCGTCAGACCCAGAGGGGTTCTGTTCTGATCGCTCGGTGCAACAGAGTCGTGCTGCCTGAAAGTCGCGGTTTTGCTGGAATTTTCCGGCTGATCAGGGTACAAAGGAGCGATCGTCGAGAGGCTCGCCGATCTTTGATAACTATGGAGGACGATATGTCTCACCTTGCCAAGCGCTTCGCTCGCGTCCTGCTGACTGCTGTAGTGGCTTCAGCTTCGCTCGGAAGCCAATTTGCGGCAGCTCTAGAAGTCGGTGACAAAGCACCAGATTTCTCATTGGCTGCTTCAGACGGCAGCACCTACAGCCTTTCCCAGTTTCTGGGTGAAAAGCCGGTGGTGATTGCCTTCTTTCCAAAAGCCTTTACCGGCGGCTGAACTATGCAATGTAAAGCGCTGCGTGACAGTGCCAGAGAGATTCAGAATTTTGACGTTGCATACTTCATGGCCAGTGTCGACACGCTGGAAGACAATACTGCCTTTGCTGCAGAGCATGAGGCTAACTTTCCAATCCTCGCTGACCCTAGCAAAGAGATGGTGGGCGCTTACGGAGCCCTGATGGGTGTTGGATTTGCCAATCGCTGGACTTACTACATTAGTTCGGATGGCACCGTTCTGCAGATAGACAAGGAAACCAATGCGGCTACCGCTGGCAGGGACCTTGTGCAAACCATGAACGATCTCGGATTTCCCAAGAATTAGAAGCCAAACATCTGAAGAACCCAGCCCTCCGTGCCGGGCAATCAATCTCTGAAAGCCCGGAAGCAGTCTGCTCCCGGGCTTTTTCGTATGGCATCCCAAAACTTTTTCTGTCATTGCGAGTCTAATAAGAGCTGCTAGCGGGACAAGTGCGTTG
>NZJB01000050.1 GCA_002691885.1 Gammaproteobacteria bacterium | reverse complement strand
TTGAGTGCTGATCAAATGAAGGCCTTTGATCCGACGGCGATGGCTGGGTTTGATCAGAGCAAGGTGGCTGCGCTCGATCCGACGGCAGTGGGTGGTTTGAGTGCTGATCAAATGAAGGCCTTTGATCCGGCGGCGATGGCTGGGTTTGATCAGAGCAAGGTGGCTGCGCTTGATCCGACGGCAGTGGGTGCGCTTGATGCGCAGCAGATGGCAGCCTTTGATCCGACAGCGATGGCTGGGTTTGATCAGAGCAAAGTGGCTGCCCTTGATGCGGATGCTGTTGCCGGCTTAGGCAAGGCTCAACTCTCCGGTCTTGACCCTTCTGCTGTCTCGGGTATGCAAAAGGATCAGGTCTCCAACCTCAGCAAAGAAGCAGTCGGAGGTCTCTCGACAGCGCAGTTTGAGGCGCTCCCAGACACTGCTTTGGCGGGACTCGATAAAGATAACTTGGGTGGCCTTGATGCATCGGTTATGGGGTCAATGACCAATGAGGTGATTTCTAAATTAAACCCGGAAGAAGTAAAAGGGTTGGCAGGAGACGATTTCTCAAAACTAGCTACCAACGTTGATGTTGCAAAAGTGTCCAATGATGCGCTTGGGGACTTGCTTCCACCGGGCTGGCAAATGGATTCTTCAACCGGCGATCTAAAAGCTCCTCCTGGTGCAAAAATCGCTTTTAAGGAGTTAAATACAGAGCCGGCAAATTCGGACACCAGTCTTCCGCCACTACCAGATTTGTCGAAAGATCTGGCAATCGGAGGTGGGTCTGGTGATACAAGTGTCATCGAGGGTTTAAACAATGCGCTAGACGCGGCGAACGCTGGTTCTTTTGAATTCGAGCAACGCGCTGATGGGATCCTGAATGTAAAAGCTGAGGGCAGCGATGATGCGGCTGCTGCGTTCATCCCTGATACAGCTAACATGGTGCAAGCTCCGGATGGGGCTCAGCCCGGAATATCGGTTGATGAGCGTGGTGCTTATGTCCTTACAACAGATAAGGGATATCAAATACCTTTAATGCCTGCGATCGCTGATCCAGACGGTGTCAAGGATGTTCTGCCGCCTGATAGTAAAATAGAGATTGGCTCTGGTGGTCAGACAACAATATCTGATTTAGGTGATGGTAGAGACAAACCAATAGTTGGAGTGCCGTCGCCTCTGACAGGAACATCAGACAAAGACCCTGGTGCCTATGCATCTGGTTCGGGAGCTGATGAGAAAATCGAGATCGTTAACCAAGATGGAACTACGCAAGTGCTAACGCCTGCCTTCAAAGATCAAGAAGAGATTGAGACTGCGATAAAAGCATTATCAGATGATGGTGAAGCGAAACTAAATACAGATGGAACTGTAGAGCTTGTCTACGGAGGTCAGAAAATTACGTTGAAGCCTCATTTTGACGTTGAGAGTGTCAACATCGGAATCGACGCCTCCGCCGGTATCTCACAGGAGGACGGCAAGTTCTTTTTCACTGATTCAAGCGGAAATAAGCAAGAACTTAGTGCTGTTACTGGCGGGTAAAGGAACGTTTCAACGAGACTACCGTATAAAGCCTTAAGATTGGCCCTACATTACAAGGTCATTAGGTGACAATTGACTCGTGAGTTAGCTAGCGCGGGTGCAAGCATGCCGAAATCCTTAAGCTCCCATCGGTTTGGCTTGCATCGGCGCTCTCTGGAGCAACATGGTCCTTGTGCTTCCTCTGTGCGTGGCGAACTGACTAATCCTTATCGTTTTGATCCGAAAAGCTGAAGTCAAAGCCTGTTTAGTTTCCCGCCAGCCTCGAAATTGAGTAGAAATAATATTTCGATGCCAAAGCTCAATATCTGGTGTTTTTACGAGCGCGCATGCGCTAACATCCGAGCGTTTGGACGTCGATGCAAACTCGCCCATCCGCGAATAGTTTCGCGCTGACTTTGCGCACGATGGTACATGAATAAAACCAGTCTTCGGATATCTTGGAGATTGCTCGGGTATTCAATTAATGCGCCTAAAGTGTATTAAGTTAGCGGGTTTCAAGTCTTTCGTAGACTCCACCACGATAAATTTTCCCTCCAACATGTGCTCCGTTGTTGGTCCTAACGGGTGCGGTAAATCGAATGTTATCGATGCGGTCCGGTGGGTAATGGGTGAGAGCTCCGCCAAAAACCTGCGCGGCGAGCAAATGACCGATGTAATTTTCAACGGATCCAGTGCGCGGAAGCCGGTGGGACAGGCCAGCGTCGAACTGGTGTTCGATAATCACGATCACAAATTGGCAGGTGAATATGCCAACTTCACAGAAGTCTCAATCAAGCGGAGGGTTGATCGTGAGGCGCAGTCGACCTACTTCATCAACGGCACCAAATGTCGGCGCAAAGACATCACCGATATTTTTCTTGGTACGGGGCTCGGTGCACGCAGCTATTCAATCATAGAGCAAGGGATGGTTTCGCAACTGATCGAATCGAAACCTGAGGAGTTGCGTGTCTACATCGAAGAAGCTGCGGGCATTTCCAAATACAAAGAACGGCGGAAGGAGACTGAAAGTCGAATTAAGCGGACCAAGGAAAACCTGGAGAGATTGGAAGATATAAGAGAGGAGCTCGAGCGTCAGCTTCAGCATCTCAAGCGACAATCGATAGCCGCAGAAAAGTACGGTGAGCTCAAAGCGGAAGAGCGTCAGGCGAGCGCAAATCTCAACGCGCTGCGCTGGCAGAGCCTGGATGCTGAGCTAAAACAGAACCAGGGAAAAATCAGTCACCTGGAAATTCAAATCGAAGCGACGATCGCGGAGCAGCGTGCGCTCGATGCCAGTGTTGAACAGCATTTGGCAGATAATGCTGAGCTCACCGATGCCTTGGGAGAAGTTCAGGCGCGTTTTTATAGCCTGGGCAATAACATTGCCCGGATTGAACAATCGATTGAGCACCACCTGGAAAGAATGGAGCAGCTTAAGCTGGATTTGTCCGAGACTGAAGAGGGCTGGGAGCAGACTACAGAAGAGCTTGATATTGATCTGAGAAAGATAACCCGGCTTGATGCCGAGCTTAAAACCGTTGAGCCTGAACTTGAAACCACCCGTAATGAGGAACAACAGTCAGCCACTGAGCTTGCAGCCGCGGAGACAGCTTTACAGGAATGGCAGCAGGCCTGGGATGAGTTCAACCAGCGGGCGGAAGAACCCAGACAGACCGCAGAGGTTGAACAGTCGCGGATCCAGCAGCTCGAGCAGTCGATTGACAGGGCGTTAGTGCGTCGAAAACGTTTGCTAGAAGAGCAGAATCGACTGTCCGAGCTGCCCAGCAGCACTGCGAGCACCGATGAGCAGCAACTGGAAGCGCTGGAAAAGGAAGTCGAGCTGCTTAAGGACGACCTGTACTCTAGTGATGAGGTAGCAGTCTGTAGACAGTCGATTGCAGATAATCAGTCTGAACTTGATCAACTCCGTGGTGAGCTGCAAACCTCTCAGGGCAAGCTGGCTTCACTGGAGGCCCTGCAGCAGGCA
Source organism: Gammaproteobacteria bacterium (assembly GCA_002691885.1). Classification (GTDB taxonomy): domain Bacteria; phylum Pseudomonadota; class Gammaproteobacteria; order Pseudomonadales; family Pseudohongiellaceae; genus UBA9145. The sequence goes on along the minus strand of NZJB01000050.1, from coordinate 19,342 downwards.
GCGCTCGGCCAGGATAATCCGAAGCTGAACCAGTGGCTACAGACCAAAGGATTCGATAATCAGCTACGCCTGGCAGAGGGCTTGCGCATTGACAGTGGGTGGGAATTGGCTGTTGAGTCGGTCCTTGGGGAATCCCTGCAGGCAATTTGTATCGAAGGCTTGGAAAACCTAGCTGAGGTGCTGGTTGATCTGCCTTTGGGCAAGCTGTCATTCGTTGACGTCAGGGCCGCCTCATCTGATTCTATCGACAATCTGAAACTGCCTCTGATTGGCACCAAGGTTGGCTGCGACTGGCAGTTGGGAAGCTTGTTGCAGGGCATCTACGCAGCAGAAAGCCTGTCAGAGGCGCTGGCTTACCAAAATCAGCTGAGCCCTTCAGAGTCGATCGTGACGCGCGACGGCATCTGGTTGGGTGCTGGTTGGATTCAGGTGAAAAACATCAGTGCTCAGGATTCCATAGTTGAGCGGCGGGGCTTGATTGGTGACTTGTTTCTGCAGCTAAAACGGCTCCGGGCAGATATTGAGGTTCTGGAGCAAAATCGCTCGGCCGTGCGCGAGTCTTTGAAAGTCGCTGAGTNAGAACGCGAATCCAGTCAAGCCGACGTGGCTGAGAAGACCCGGCTTCTGGGTGAAGTGAAATCCCGCCTGAGTGCACACCGCGCGAAGGCCGAAGAAGCGTCGGTACGCCGGCAACAGCTTACTAGGGAGTTGCAGGAGTTAGGTAGGCTTATTGAACTTGAANAATCTCAGATCGGTGAGGCGCGCGCCAGGCTNCAGAGGGCTCTAGACAGCATGGCGCAGGACGAGGNCGGTCGCGAACAACTGGAGTCGAAGCGTGAGGAAGTGAGANCTGCCTTGTCGATTGCCAGAGAAAAGTCTCGGAAGGATAAAGACTTGGTTCATGAATTGGCACTGAGGCANCAGTCTNTCGCTGCTCAGTTAAAATCCACCCGAGAGACGATGGATCGCATGGCCAGTCAGGTGCAGCGCTCGAAAGAGCGTATTGAAAGCCTGACTACCCAAATTCAAGAGTCCCATGAACCACTGGAAGGGATGCGTGCAGACCTTGAGGCACTTCTGAAGCACCGGCTCGGGGTCGAAAAAGAGCTGACTGAAGCCAAGGCCAGGTTGGACGAGAATGAGCACGCCCTGCGCAAACTGGAACAGGAGCGCAATGGGAAGCAGGCGCATCAGAATTCTTTACGCGAAGCTCTGATGCAGAACCGGCTGAAGTCTGAGGGCGCCACTGTCAAGAGAGAGGCTTTGGTCGTGCAACTTACCGAGGCGAACTTCAAGCTTGAGGCTGTCATCCGCCAGTTACCGGACTCGCTAACAGAGGCGGAGTGCGAGCAAGCCTTGGAAAAATTAGGCAACCGCATACAGCGCTTGGGTCCGATCAATCTGGCTGCGATTGATGAATACCAGACGCAATCTGAACGGAAAGTCTACCTGGATAAGCAGAATGAGGATTTGGAGCGGGCTTTGGCAACCCTGCAAAACGCGATTCGCAAGATCGATAAGGAAACCCGAACCCGGTTCAAGGAGACATTCGACAAAATCAATGGCGGCTTGCAGAGTCTCTTTCCGAGGATCTTCGGAGGTGGACATGCCTATCTCGACATGACGGGGGAAGATCTGCTGGATACCGGCGTGGCGATAATGGCGCGACCGCCAGGGAAGCGAAACAGCACCATNCANCTCCTCTCTGGGGGTGAGAAAGCGATGACTGCGATCGCTCTGGTTTTTTCGATTTTTCACCTCAACCCTTCGCCTTTTTGCATGCTTGATGAGGTGGACGCGCCGCTGGACGATGCTAATGTCGGCCGTTATGCCAATCTTGTGGCGGAAATGTCGGCGAACGTGCAATTCATTTTTATTACCCACAACAAGATCACCATGGAAGTCGCCAACCAGTTGCTGGGCGTCACCATGCACGAAGCGGGCGTTTCGCGCATTGTTACTGTGGACATTGATGAAGCAGCAGAGCTGGCAGCCATGTGATCTGGCTCTGTTTGTGGTGGTTTTTATTAAAGAAATGTACTTAACNGTCAGATAGTACTAATAATTTNANTCGGCAATTTTCCGACNGNTACGCTCATTAAATNATGAGTTTACGTGAACTGATCATCCTTNTCCTNGGTTTAGCCATTATTGGCATCATCTTGCGCGGCCTGTTCGTGGCTCTCAAGATGCGNCGTGGCCAATTGCGCATGGCGATNGACAAGAATATCCCNANNGACGTTGACGTAGATTCTTTGGAANTGGCCGAATTGCCNGGNGGAGGCGCTCGCGTGGTGCGGCGAGACGGGGCATTGCAGGAAGGCATGCCCAGCAAGCTCGAGAGAGCGACTATGCGGGCAGAGGCGCTCGATCTGGAAGAAGAAGGCGAGGCTGTCCCACTGCTGATGGATTTGGTAGCCGTGGGACATTCTGATGAAGCGGAAGGCTTCTCAAGCGAGGAGAAGATTACGGATGACACTGATGCCTACTGCACTGAGAGACTGGAGGGCAGCCAACAGAGCGCTTTCGATGCGCGACGCGTTTCTGACGAAACCGATGCCTCGCAACAAGGTTATGAGCCATCAGACGGTGCAGACAACGAGATTGGGCAGATTGACGACAGTGATCCGGCCCTGGCCGATCCGGAGTCACTTGGGGATTCAGGAAGGCATCATGCCATCACAAGTCATGATGCTTTTGANGCCGGTGNTGAGCATCCTGATGAGGTGCTGCTTGATTATGNGGAAGGCGATGGAGATCCGTCNGNGTCCGTTTTTATCACGNCTAACCCAGATGCTCCGACTGACGAGGAAGGCTCTCCTGAACAATCGGACAAATTTGATGAACCGGATGAGGCGCAGGAACTGGAAGAGTATCCTGATGAATCTGCCCAGGAGCTTGAAGCTGACGATGAACTGAATCGGTTTTCCATGACGGCCGGTGAACGTATTGGTGGACACCCATCTTCACCGGCCCAGACTGCGCTTTTTGATAAGGGCGATCATCATTCTGCGAAGCGGAATGCAGGCGCAGAGACGCTGGTTTCANGGGCNGCAGCCTTGCTCGGTTCCCGGCGGAAGCGGCAGATAGTGAACGCAGTTGTTTCATCACCAACAGTCGGGGAAAGCCCAGACAGCTTCGTTTTCGAAGAGGATGACGAGGCAGTAAGGGGGCATGAAGCTGTGTCCCCTGAGGCCGCTGTCTCCAAAAACCGGGCTGACGAGCTCGATGGGATTGACGATGAAGCCAACAAGGAACACGCGGCCGCCGCTGGCCGGCACTTGGACTGGTCAGGTAGTGCACCAGTTGATGCCCAGAAAGAAGTCCCAAGCAGCAGGCCGTCAAAAGTTAAACAGCAGTCGTCAGTAGCGCGGCCTGCGGAGGTACTGGTATGCAACGTGATGGCTCGTGAGGGCTCCGAGCTGCATGGTGATGATCTGTTGGAAGCCTTGATCACCAACGGGCTGAAGTTTGGTGAGATGAACATTTTCCACAAGCGGTTTCGCGGCGAAATCAACGGCCCGGTGATCTTCAGTGTTGCAAATATTCTGAATCCGGGGACTTTTGATCTGAATTCCATGACCGATTTCAGAACGAGCGGCGTCAGNTTGTTTTTAGCACTGCCTTCTCCGACCAACAATCTAGAAGCATTTGATCATATGCTTGATGTTGCAATCCACCTGAAGGAATCGCTTGACGGTGAGTTGAAAGACGATCATCGTAATGTGATGACTTCTCAGACGATTGAGCACTANCGCCAGAGAATCAGAGACTTTGAACTGCGCCAATTACGGGCGGCTGGCAACAGCGCCTAACTCTGCTTTACTCCAAACAGACCTTATATGACTGATCCTGACAAAATCCGGCAAGAGGTGGCCGCGTTATGCCGTGAGGTTAATTATCATAACCGCCTCTATTATACGTTTGACAGCCCCGANATCCCGGATGCCGACTANGATGCTCTGTTCGAACGCCTNAAAGAGCTTGAGCAGAAATATGATCTTGTTACCCCTGATTCCCCGACCCGACGGGTTGGTTCAGAGCCTCTCACTCAGTTCACCCAGGTTAACCATGAGCAGGCCATGCTCTCATTGGACAAGGTTTTTAATGAGCAGGNCTTAAGGGACTTCGAATCCAGAATCAAAAAGCGNCTNGGTTCTGAGGCGGACCTCGAATACAGTTGCGAGCCCAAGATCGATGGTATTGCGGTGAGTCTGCTCTATGTGGATGGTGTCCTTGAGCGTGCAGCAACTCGTGGTGATGGGCTTACCGGTGAAGACATCACCCACAATGTTCGCACGATCCATCCCATTCCACTGCGTCTGGANGCCCAAGGGATANNGGGGCGGNTTGAGGTTCGTGGTGAAATTTACCTCGGGAAGGCGGGATTCGAAAATCTAAATAGCCGGGCTGAACGCGAAGGGGGAAAGGTGTTTGTCAATCCGCGCAATACTGCTGCTGGTGCGGTCAGACAATTAGACCCCCGAAAGGCAGCCAGAATCCCTCTGCAAATGTTCTGCTATAGCATTGGCCTCGTNGATGGAGTGGAGGTGCCTGGTCGGTTGGGGGATGTCTTTGAGTTGCTCGAAGCCTGGGGGCTGCCGATCAACCNNGATNGCACTATCAAAACGGGGATTGANGGCTGCCTTGATTATTGCCTGGGTCTTCTGAACAGACGCAACACGCTGAATTATGAAATCGACGGGGCAGTGATTAAAGTCAATGATCTTAACACTCAGCGTGAACTCGGTCAGAATGCCCGCACACCGAGATGGGCGATGGCCTACAAATTTCCCGCAGAGGAAAAGTCGACGAAGGTTCTTGGCGTAGAATTTCAGGTGGGCAGAACAGGGACCATAACGCCAGTGGCGAGGCTCAAGNCGGTATTCGTCGGCGGCGTCACNGTTAGTAATACGACCTTGCATAATATGGACGAAGTCGAACGGCTCGGATTACGCGTCGGCGATTCAGTNATTGTGCGACGTGCGGGCGATGTCATACCGAAAATCATNCGGGTGATGTCGCCAGAGAAGAATCCGACGCCCGGCATCATTGTCATGCCAAGCCGCTGCCCTGCCTGTCACTCTCCGGTTCTTAAAGAAGGAGAAGTCCTTTATAAGTGCAGTGGCGGACTGATTTGTCCCGCGCAGCGCAAAGAGGCGGTTAAGCATTTTGCGTCCCGGTCTGCTCTGGACATTGAGGGACTGGGTGACAAACTGGTCGAGGTCATGGTTGATCAGGATCTGATCTCCACGGTTGCCGACCTCTATCGGTTGGAAGCGTCCCAGATCAGCGAGCTCGAGCGCATGGGGCCTAAATCCGCNCTAAATCTGATTGCGGCGATCGATAAAAGCAAGNAGGTGACACTNGCCCGTTTTTTATACGCTCTTGGAATTCGCGAGGTAGGCGAAGCGACCGCGCAGGCCCTGGCGAACCATTATCAGGACTTGCAAAGCGTCATCAATGCCTGCGCGGATGATCATGAACGGATTCCGGATATTGGGCCGATTATGGCTTCGCACATCAACACATTTTTCCGCCAGGAGCACAATCTTTGGTTAATTGAACAGTTGCTCCAATGTGGTTTCGTTATTGAGCAGGGAACCCGCAGCGCTAATGCGAAACTCCTGGCGGGTCAGACCTTTGTTTTAACAGGCTCTCTAGAGGGAATGCCGCGCAATGAGGCAAAAGCCAGGCTTCAGGCGCTGGGTGCAAAAGTTGCCGGCAGCGTGTCTAAAAATACCAGTGTCGTCGTGGCAGGCCCGGGCGCCGGATCAAAGCGCGACAAGGCGGAAGCATTGGGGATAAAAATCATAGAAGAAGAGGAATTTTTAGTGTTAATTGAGAGTCTAAATCACTNATCNGGGAGAAAGCGGACGGGTTGTTAGATGCCGGCTTTGCATCGCAAGATTATGCCGCGCCGAAACAGCGAGAAAGTTAAGGGGAAACTTACGTGAACGGCAAACAGTCGAGCAATGAAGGGCGCATTCGTGTGAGTTTACTTCGGCTCTTTCTTGAGGGGCAGCAAGGGTTTATGTCAGGTGTTCTGGAAAGATCTGTACTTCTGTCGCGCAGGGTACGCAAAGCCTGCTGGTGGGCGCTAGTTGTATTGAGTGCTTGCAGCAGTGCACTTCCAGCAAATCCCGGCGACGTCTGTTCGATCTTCGCTGAGCGTTCCAGTTGGTATCGCGCCGCAATAGCCGCGGAGGAGCGGTGGCAAACCCCCATAGCTCTTAACATGGCTATTATGTTCCAGGAATCTAGCTTTCGGTCTCGGGCCCGACCTGAACGAGAGCGTTTCCTGTGGGTATTCCCAGGAGCCCGGCCGTCAAGTGCTTTTGGTTACGCTCAGGCGCTGGAGTCAACATGGCAGGAATATCGGCAGCAGTCAGGAAACGGTTCTGCCTCGCGGTCTGATTTTGCCGATGCTGTAGACTTCATTGCCTGGTACAACGCNAANTCCCGTCGNNTAAGCNGGATTGAGACCACAGATGCCCGGGCGTTCTATTATGCCTATCACGAAGGTAACGCTGGCTTTCAGCGTGGTAGCCACTTGAGGAAGCGCTGGTTAATTCAGGCGGCCGATCAGGTGCAGCAGAACTCGGAGAAATTTGGTCGGCAGTTAGATCTGTGCCGGTCAGAATTGGGAAAGAGCCGGTTTGAAAAATTGCTCAGTTCAGCCAGAGNTCAAAGTGGTTGGGAAGCAGCTACAAGGAGTGTTTCTTGAGTTGGTGGGGGAAGATTGTTGGCGGCACATTCGGCTTCATGATGGGTGGGCCGCTTGGTGCGGTTATGGGNGCGGCACTTGGGAATTACTTCGACGGAGGCCTTGAGGCCATAGCATTTGATGACAGTTTAGNGGTCGGTGCCACGGAGAGAGTGCAGTCCGCTTTTTTTACCACCACATTTGCTGTTATGGGCTATATCGCCAAGTCNGACGGTAANGTAACCCGAGAAGAAATAGAGCTTGCGGAGCAGGTGATGCAGCGGATGCATCTGACATCNGAGCAAAGAACNCTCGCTATCAACCTNTTTAATGAAGGCAAGAAGGAAGGTTTNCCGCTAGACGACGTGTTAGCGCAGTTCAAACGCGAGGCTTTCCGACGCCGTAATCTTGTTCAAATGTTTCTGGAAATTCTCGTTTCGACGGCTCTGGCCGATGGCAGTCTGCACAGCCATGAAGAGAGAACACTCCAGCACATTGCGGCGCGGTTAAACTGGCGGTCAGAGGAGTTCGTCCACCTGCTGCGAATGGTCTCAGGTCAGGCGCAATTTGGCGATATCCATGCAGAGTCCAAAAAGCTGGATGCAGCTTATGATCTGTTGGGGGTGCAGGAATCTGTCACCGATCAGGAGTTGAAGAAATCTTATCGTCGTCTTATGAATCAGCATCATCCAGATAAATTGGTTGCGAAGGGTTTACCTGAGGAAATGATTGATATCGCAACTCAGAAGACTCAAGACATCAAGGCGGCTTACGAGCTGGTAAAAAAGCACAGGTCCTGATCCCTTTCGAACCTCAACGGAACGCCTCGTTGATTTCCATTAATGTTGAATTGCCCGGGCATAGCTCCTGTTCTCTCAGCGTATTAAATGGGCGGTCGACGGTATTGGTCAGGTCATGCAGGTCTGATTAATGGGCTTCAACGACGATTTTCGCCTTTGGAAGCGTCGGCAGATTTTCAAGCTCTTCGCTTTCAAGAGCGCTAAGAAACAGGTCTAAAACCATACCTAACAACGGTTATCAAAATGACTTGAGAGTGGCATTAATAATAGAGTACGAAATCTTTAGCACTGCGCAGATGGGCGATGCGCACTGGGCCGCAGCATAAAAAAAGCCCAGCAACGCATGTTGCTGGGCTCAAATGACTATCAAGGGAGAGATAAATGAAACGAAACCCACATTTTGCGTACCATTTACCTACACCTCTTAAGACAAATATAAGCTCTGTAAGTTCCGGACCTTTGGAAACTATTTTCTCAATCATACAAAACTTCTTTGAAAGTGTAGTTAAGTATCTGTCAATTCAAAGTGTAATTATTTTCAGTCCTTGGATTCCCGATTCCTCGAGTGCTCTCTGATTACTGATAATGCCTACTGACGCCAGTTCCTGATTGAAATAGGTTCCCGCTACTCGCCGCAAATCTTCCATCGTGGTGTCGAGTACTCTTTCGCGGAAGTCGGTGCGATCCTGCAGACTGCGACCAAACAGATGATGATAATAGGCCTGCTTGGCTGCGCCTGCTGGGGAAGAAGATTTATCCATAGCGGCAATCACGCCCAGTATGGCCTCTTCGATTTGATTTTCTGAGTGCTTGCTTTCGAGCAGCCAGCCGATCGCCTGGTCAAAGTCTCCAAGAGTTTCTGATAATCGTGGATCCCGGTATGAGAAGAAACGGAAGCTGGCAGAGTTTGCGTCCTGACTGGCGCCGCCGCCATATGCGCCTCCTTTTTCCCGAATGGCGGTGTGCAGGAACCCATTTCGCAGAAAGCCAGCCAAAACTTGTAAAACCGCATGATCAGGATGATTTGAGCACACGGTCGGGTAGGCCTTGGCGCAGAAACTGACTTGCGTTGAGGTACTCCAAGCTTCAATGAGTTGTTCTCTGACTGGCTGCAAGGTCAGCTGAGTCTGGAGCTGACCGTCCAGATTAGCGTCCCAATTGGCGACAAGATCGGCCATAAGAGTGTTTTTGCGATGAGCTTCACCGATCAACAGAAACTGCTTAGGGCCCATTAGCAGAGTCTCATGGAGCCCCTGCATCCGCGCGATCAATTTGTCGCGCTCAACGGCACTGCTCAGAGCTTCTCGGTGCTTCTGTAGACGATGAATGCCTTCCAGCCCCCCAAACTGATGGTTCAGCTGTGCTACGGGGCTCATCCTGCTGCAAGCGAGGCTCATCGCTAGGCTGTGCCCTTGGCCCGTAATACTTGCTTCTTTTCGGGCGCAAATCTGTTCAACCAAGTCAGCCAATCGTTGTGTCTCGTCGAATCGCGTCTCGGACAGCGTTGCTTTTAACAGCGTCGACATCCCGCGGTGGTTTGACGCGAGGGCTCTCGACGATAAAGTCAGGTAGCCGCTTGCCGACTGCTCGTCGTTCTTGGCACTGCGAATACTGCTAAAGCAGTTGACCCCTCCGCTGATTCGAGACTGCCAAGTCTGAACCTCGGCGTAGCTTTTGTCTGAAATGCCGAACTCTGTCATACAACTGGTGTATAGGGGCAGTATCTCAAGCTGTTCCGGGCTTAGTTGCGGCAGTGGCAGCACGATCTGCTGATAGGCCAAGCCGTTGGTTCCTTGTCCGTAAAATGCCACTGAGGCCTTCGAACTCGGCAATGTTTCGTTGATGCGCGCCGGCTCGACAATTTTAGGGGGAACATCTTCAAGACCAACTTTAGGCAAAAGGTCCGGATCATCAACCTGCGACTGCCGCCTGGCCAGTGCGATTGCCTGTTCGATGATTTGCTTTTTCTCGGCAGGATTGAGGCTCGCTTTGATGTGTGCAAGTTCCTCTTCTTCTGATTTTTGATTTTCTCCGGCTAACGTCAAACTGGGTTTCAGGGTGAGCGTTAGGCGATGCGGATTGTCAAGCAGTAGACGTTTGATGAGTCCAGGGATGTAGCCCCTGTCCAAAACGCGCTCTCGCAGCAGTTCCAGAACAGGCTCAAGGTCTAACAGCTGAATTGGATCTCCGCGGTGAAGCGCCGTGGAGAGGCCAGCCAAGATCAACTGTAGACCAAATGGTGAGGTGTCGCCGGTAATTTCTCGTTGATTGAGCTCAAGCTGATGCAGCGCCGCCTCAATCTGCTGTTGTTCAACACCCTTTTCGCATACCGAGTGAAGGCAGGACAGGATCAGCTGCTCAATGTCTTCCGCTGACTCTTCGCCACAGCCTTCGAGGCCCGCCATAAAGGCCATCTCTTTGTTTGAATCCTCCAGCCCGCACATTGGAGAAGGAGATTGGCCGAGTTTACTGGTTTCAAGAATGTTGAGTAGTGGCGAAGCGCTGTTTTCCATCAGTATACTGGTCAGCAACTGGGCCTCGAACAGTTCCACGATGTCGGTACTTTTACCGAGTAGCCAACCCAGCACGACGTGTGTCTTGTGATCAGCGGACTCAGCGACCGAATAGTTCTCTGTAGCCTTTATCGGCGCTTCATATCGCTTTTCGTCGTCTACCTTGATGTGGACGTCGAGTCGTTCGAATCTGGATAGCGCCAGCGATTCGAAAGCGGCATGGTGTTCTGCAGCCGGTATATCGCCAAAGGTCATAAAGACTGCATTACTGGGATGGTAATGGCTCTGGTAGAACTTAAGCAGTTGCTGATAGCTTAGATCGGGAATATCGCTCGGTTCACCCCCGCTGTTGTAATGATAGGTGGTAGTAGGGAACAAATGCCTAGTCATCATCTGCCAGAGGGTGTTGTTCGGTGAACTCATTGCCCCTTTCATTTCGTTATAGACGACACCTTTATAGAGCAAGTCACTGTCGCTGTTTTCCCGTTCGGCGAATTCGAGGCGGTGTCCCTCCTGAGCGAAGTCCAATTCATGCAAGCGGGAGAAAAAGGTAGCATCCAAATAGACCTGTAAAAGATTGTTGAAGTCTTTCCGATTCTTGCTCGCAAAAGGATACGCCGTCCAGTCGCTGCTAGTCATTGCGTTCATGAATGTATTGAGCGAGCGGCGGATCATCATGAAAAAAGGATCTCTGACCGGATACTTCTCACTGCCGCAAAGTGCGGTATGTTCTAGTATGTGTGCAACGCCGGTTGAGTCCATTGGTACGGTTCGAAAAGCGACAAGGAACACGTTTTCAGGGTTGTCACAGTTTAGGTGATAGTGCATCGCGCCGGTTGCACGGTGTTCATACTCCTCCATTGTGAGATTTAATGAGGAAATGGTTTTACGTCGATGGCAGATGAAGGCAGAGTGGTCAGCAATTGGAGACTGTGTGGTACCTGCTGCAGTAGGGGTATTGAGTGATTCGCTCATATTCTGGCAGGTTCCTCGATATTTCTGCGTCTGGGAAATCTCAAAGCTCACGATGAGCAATTCGATTTTGTAGACCTACGGCGGTGAGAAGTGGGTTAGATCAGGATGGGACGGATTCCAATGTCAGTGCTCCAAGTCTACCCGACCGGAAGTCGTTTAGTAATGCCTGGGCGACTTTATCACCGTCGATGAGTCCTCCTTTTGTCAGGCTGCCTGTGGCGTGAGCTATTGCGGCGACTAACTGCTGGGTTTGTTTCGGCAGAACTTCGAGCCCGTAGCGAGCTTTGAGCAAACCCGGAGCGACCTGCCTCAGAAATTCAGCAGTCATCCAGCCAATTGCCTCAACGTCCAGCGCCGTGTGGCGGATACTGCCGGTCATTGCCAGCCAGAGCGCTGCCTGCTGGTCTTCGAGCTTTGGCCACAGCATTCCGGGAGTGTCAATGAGTGTCCAGGCTTCGTTGAGTTTGATGCGCTGCTGCCCCTTGGTGACTGCTGGCTCGTTGCCTGTCTTAGCCAGTTTGCGGCCGGCGATAGCGTTCAGAATCGTGGACTTGCCGACATTGGGTACACCAAAGATGACGGCTTGCNTGCGCTTGGCAGTTGCCGGGCGGGNATTTTNAGCCAGGATTGACAGTGCCGCGAGTATCGNCTTNGAAATGGATTGCTTGTCCCGGCTCAGTGCCAGNCTTCTCACGCTATCTGACGCATTGAAATAGNCCTGCCAGGAANTCGTGNCCCCGGCCTCGGCAAGATCGCATTTGTTGAGAAGCTTAAGCGTCGGTTTTCCTGTAAAAATTTCTCTCAATAAAGGATTCGAACTGGCCGAAGGAATGCGGGCGTCGAGTACCTCCACAACTGCATCGGTGCTCGAGGCTAGCTTTCTGAGCTCTTTCCCGGCTTTATGCATGTGGCCGGGGTACCAGGTTATTGTCATACAAGCGTTATCGGCCGTTCGAGCTTGGCGTATAATGNAAGCAGTCTGTTCGTATTTGTGACGGACANNACNCGGGTAAATGAAGAGTNNAATATGAATATTCAAGCATCTATNGAGCGGAAATTAAACCTGGAATTTCGCCCGAGTTACCAACTGATTGAAAATGAAAGCCATCTGCATGGTGGTGGGACAGAGGAGTCGCATTTTAAGCTGACTGTTGTCTCAGAGGACTTTGCCGGCCTGAATCGCGTGCGACGNCATCAGANCGTATACGCNCTACTGGCCGANGAAATGGCTGGACCANTNCATGCTCTGGCATTGCATTTGTACTCACCCGCAGAGTGGGCCGAAAGGGCAAATGGTCGTCCAGACTCTCCCGACTGTCGGGGAGGCAGCCGATTTGATTAACGTGATTAATAAGACACTGAATTTTCCAACTGATCAGCATGCAATAATGCTTTGACGGTTGGAGTTCAAGATTACTGTTATGGTCTGCGGTCACCCAGATTTCGTGTATGATTAAACGCACTGCTGCGGTCATCGAATGCCGCGCTTGAGGCGTTGGTCAAAGAGCGACGGGCTTAATTCGCGCTCGACTCACTTAGAGATCAAGCGCGCGGGCCCAACGAGCAGTAGCATGGAGCCCCGTGTCGTGTGGAGAGAGAAATGGCAACATTGCCAGAAATGCGCGAACACTTGCTTCGCTTGAGGCTTGCCCTGGTGCCGGAGAGAACCGTGCCGAATTTTGTGTTCTATCCAGGGCTACTAGTCCTNGTCCTGATTGTGTGTGTATNGCTACTGTCTCCTNNCGATAACCTTTCTGACCCTCCTCCGGGCCCGGATGCTTCAGAGCAGGCGCCGATCTCTGTTGTTCCCGACTTTGCCGCCGTAGTTGAAATTGACCTGAGAAAGCGGCAGTTCTTTGAATTTTTGAAAGGCTATATCTTGGCGGCCAACGCTGAGGTCTTGGAAACGCGTCAGCAATTGAAGAGGTATGATGAAATCGCGGCAAGCGGTAGTCCGTTCTCACCAACGGAACGATCGTGGATTTTAGCACTGGCTGATGNATATGATCTTGATACCACAGAACTTTCCGAGCGGGAAATAACAGCAGAACTGATGAGTCGGGTTGACGAGGTGCCANTTGCNATGGCTCTGGCTCAGGCCGCGAACGAATCTGCTTGGGGCACATCGCGGTTCGCTGTTGAGGGCAATAATATTTTTGGTCAATGGTGCTTCGAACAGGGTTGCGGTCTAGTTCCCTTGCAGCGCAAGGGCAACGCTTCTTATGAAGTGAGGAAATTCGATTCTNTCGGCGCNTCGGTTAGTGCTTATATAAAAAACATAAATTCGCAATATTCGTATGAAGAGCTCAGGGAGCGGAGGGCGCGCATGCGTAGTCGTAATGAGCCACTGAACGCCTTTGATTTGGTGGCTGGGCTGGCCGCCTACTCTGAGAGAGGCGAAGATTATGTAGATGAAATACGGAGTCTGATCGTACAGAACGAGCTAGACCGGCTCTGACCGAGCTACCAGGGGTTGATCCAGGGAACGGAATACCAGAAATATCTGCCGTTCTCCATCGAAGGAGCGGTGCATATATACCGCCATCTTCTACCGCTGTGCGCTTTGAGAGCCTGTATTCGCAACAAACCTGAATCGCGATCTTCCCAATGCAACATCAGCGCCTGCCCTTCATCATAACATCGTAGCTGCGATTGGCTGATACCATTTAGGTCGAACCGAAGTAGTGCTTCGGGTCTCTCGAGTTCGGTAACTGGTGAGTCGGGTTCAAGTAATTCAACGTCGAAGGCGATTGAATTGAACTTAACTCGCGCCGTTTCGAGTCGTGCGTAAATGCCAGCTAATGGGTAGCGTGGCAGGGCAAGGAAGTCTGAGTTGTAGCCTATCGCTCCGGAATTCTGTGCGAATCCGACATAACCTTCTTCCCCAAGCATTGCCTTGATCTGCCCATCGAATTCTCCGTAGGGATAGGCAAGAAAGCGATGGCTTTGGCCTGTTTCCCTCAGGATAGTTGTTTCTGCTTCCAGCAACTCGCCTCGTTGCCGTGCCAACCAACTGGTGTCTGTTTCTTCCTTGTTGCGACTCAACATGTAGGGATGGCTGACCATATGATTGGCAATCAGCACCCCCGCTTCGGAGAGCTCCCTTACTTGTTCCCAGGTCATATAATTTTTTTGACGATCGTTGATGGGCTCTGTGCTCAAAAACAGCGCAAACGGCATATCGTATGCTTTGAGAAGCGGAAAGGCGGTCTCATAGATTGACGAATATCCATCGTCAAAAGTGATGGCAACAGCGCGTTCTGGTAGTGGGGTCTTGCTACGCAAGCTCTCGACCAGTTCGTCAAGTGGCAGAACGGTAAAGTCGTTGTCTCTGAGATAATCAAGATGGGTGCGAAAATCTTCGGGTGAAATGCTGGTAGACGGAGGCGTTCCAGTGGCGACATGATGGTAGAGCAGAACGACGCCACTGTCGGCAGCCANGNCGGCTCCGGACACAGACAAAAGCNGACACAGCAAGTTGAAACGGANAATTTGTCGGATCTTAAAAAGCATTCCNAAATNATACCTCATCATCAGCGATGAATGGTAAATTANAAGCNTGTCACCCTGAGNANGCGTCCGCCGCCCGGGTTTGATTTGTCCCTGTCGCGTGCAGAGGCTAGCAGGTATAATCGACCGCCTGTAAAAGATACGATCCAAGTCCGAAGGCAGGGGAAAATCTATGATATTTCAGGGCAGCGCGCTCAGTGTTGAATTATTACCTTCAGGCGTAGCCAAATTGCAGTTTGATTTGAACGGGTCTTCAGTGAACAAGTTCAATCGGCACACTCTCAAAGAGTTGCGTAATGCGGTTGAACTGCTGGCGAAATCCGATGCGAAGGGGCTTGTCTTTACCAGCTCCAAGAGCGGATTTATCGTGGGAGCTGACATCACAGAGTTCACAGGCATTTTTGCCGGCAGTGAAGAGAGCATTGTGGCCTGGCTAGTGGAGGCTAATGAAGTCTTCAACGCAATTGAGGATCTTCCTTTTCCAACCGTCTGTGCGATCAGTGGTGTCGCCCTCGGCGGCGGGTTCGAGCTGGCAATTGCAGCCGATTACCGCGTGGCATGCGCGGAAGCGGTTGTGGGATTCCCTGAGGTTAAGCTCGGCATTATTCCGGGTTTTGGTGGAACGGTTCGTCTGCCTCGGCTCATTGGGGCGGATAATGCGAATGTCTGGATCAGCAGTGGAGCCCATGTCAAAGCTGACCAGGCCTTCAAAGAAGGGGCTCTAGACGCCATTGTTGAGCGAGGCAAATTAGAGGCTGCTGCAGAAGATCTTGTGCTGCAATGCGTGGCGGGCAAGCTGGACTTTCGGGAGCCTCGCAAGGCTAAGAGCTCTCCGCTCAGTTTGGGTCCGATTGAACTGAATGTCGCCTTCGAAACGGCCAAAGGAATGGTAATCGCGCAGGCAGGGCGAAACTATCCGGCACCGGTCGCGGCGGTCACAGTCATGCAGGACGCAGCCAGCATGAACCGGTCAGATGCCTTGCAGGTTGAACACAAGGCTTTTGCCCGTCTGGCAGTTGGCGAAGTAGCGGCCAATCTTGTGCAAATGTTTCTGAATGACCAGCTGCTTGCCGGCTTGGCCAAGAAAGCGGCAAAGCTAGCNAAAGAGGTGAAGTCAGCTGCGGTGCTGGGAGCGGGGATTATGGGAGGTGGCATCGCTTACCAGTCTGCTGCCAAAGGCACTCCGATCTTGATGAAGGATGTCCGCCAGGATGGTCTTGATCTCGGGATGTCAGAAGCCCGCAAACTGCTCAACAAAAAAGTCAGTCGGGGTAGCTTGTCCGCTGATGGCATGATAGAGGCCCTGTCAAACATTACCCCAACCCTGGATTACAGTGGTGTTCACTCGGTTGATTTTGTTGTCGAGGCGGTGGTCGAAAATCCTGACGTTAAAAAGGCTGTGCTTCAGGAGCTAGAGCAACTGGTGCGGGATGACACCATCATATCGACCAACACCTCTACGATTTCGGTGGATGACCTGTCGAGCGTTCTGGCGCGTCCGGAAAACTTTTGCGGGATGCACTTTTTTAATCCGGTTCCGGTTATGCCTCTGGTTGAGGTGATCCGCGGCGAGGCCAGCAGTGAACAATCGATCGCGACTACGGTTGCTTATGCAAAGAAGTTGGGTAAAACCCCGATAGTCGTCAATAACTGCCCCGGCTTCCTGGTGAACCGCGTGTTGTTTCCCTATTTCGGCGCGTTCGCGCAATTAATCCATGATGGGGCTGATTTCCGCCAAATCGACAAGGCCATGGAGCGCTTTGGCTGGCCGATGGGACCTGCCTACCTGATGGATGTCGTGGGGATCGATACTGGGGTCCACGCTCAGGGAGTGATGGCTGCAGGGTTTGAGCGAATGCAGCAAAGCTTCCCCAGTATTATTGAAAAACTGTTCGAAGCCGGGGATCTGGGCCAGAAGACCGGTCAGGGCTTCTACCGCTATGAAGCGGATAAGAAAGGTAAGCCCAGAAAGCTTCCAAACTCCGATATCGATCAGTACATCGCTGAAGTACAGTCGGAAGCCCGACCCTTTACTGACGAGCAGATCGTCAATCGCATGATGGTGGCCATGTGCCTTGAAACCGTCCGCTGTCTGGAAGACAAGATTGTAGAGACAGCAGTTGAGGCGGATATGGGGCTTGCCCTCGGAATTGGCTTTCCACCCTTCAGGGGAGGGGCACTTCGCTATATAGACAGCATTGGGGTTGGCGAGTTTGTCGATCTTGCCGACAGTTTCAAGGATTCAGGTGAGCTGTATCAGCCCACCGCGCAACTAAGAGAGCTGGCCAAGTCAGGCGGCGCTTTTTATCAGTAAGGCAAGGAGTTGAGTATGAATTTGCACGCCAGAGATGCAGTCATTGTCGATGGGATACGAACGCCGATGGCTCGTTCGAAAGGAGGTGCATTTCGGCATGTTCGTGCTGAAGAGCTCTCAGCTATTCTGATTAATTCACTGTTTGAGCGAAATCCCGGGCTGGATCCAGCGGAAGTAGAAGACGTTGTCTGGGGATGTGTTAATCAGACCTTGGAGCAGGGCTGGAATGTTGCCCGTAATGCGGCACTTATGTCAGTGCTGCCTCATTCGACCTGTGCTCAGACGGTAAATCGTTTGTGTGGCTCATCGATGTCGGCACTTCACACTGCTGCCTCAGCAATTCAGTCAGACAACGGCGATCAGTTCATCGTGGGTGGAGTTGAACACATGGGTCACGTTGGAATGACCTATGGTATTGATCCTAACCCGAAGGCATCCAAGCACATTGCCAAAGCCGCCTGGATGATGGGCGTGACTGCAGAAGTGCTGTCCAAAATGCACGGTATCAGTCGTGAACGGCAAGACGCCTTTGCCGTCCGTTCCCATAGGCTTGCTGAGCAGGCAAGGATCAACGGAGGGTTTGACAATGAAATAGTGGGCATTGAAGGTCACAATTCTGACGGTTTCAAAATACTTATTGAACAAGATGAAACCATCCGTCCAGAAACAAGTCTTGAGGGTCTGGCGCAACTCAGGCCTGTGTTCGATCCGGTCAATGGAACGGTGACAGCGGGCACCTCGTCACAAATTTCCGATGGCGCTTCTGCGATGCTGTTAATGTCTGCAGAAAAAGCCCGTTCAATGAACGTGAAAATACGCGCACGAGTTCGGTCAATGGCCTATGCTGGAGTGGATCCGTCAATTATGGGCTACGGGCCTGTACCTGCTTCGCAGAAAGCGCTGAAAAAAGCCGATTTGGATATTGCTGATATCGAGTGTATTGAACTCAATGAAGCATTTGCTGCACAGTCTTTGCCCGTGATGAAAGATCTGAATCTCTTGGATGTGGCGGAAGATAAAGTGAACCTCAAGGGCGGGGCGATTGCCCTTGGTCATCCTCTAGGTTGCTCGGGAACGCGCATCACCACGACGCTTCTTAATAACATGGAAGAAAAGGATGTGACCCTGGGGCTCGCGACTATGTGCATCGGGTTGGGGCAGGGAATTGCGACTGTGCTGGAACGGGTATAAAGGATACTTGGGACTTGAGTACCGCCGATAAGAATCATTTCATGCTCAATCGCAGTCGCAAGAATTTGCGGCGCGATGTTGGTCGAGCTATCGCTGACTTTGACATGATTCAGGACGGCGATCTGGTCATGGTATGTTTGTCCGGCGGTAAAGACTCTTACACCTTGTTTGACATGTTATCGAGTCTACAGCGCCATGCCCCTATCAATTACGAGTTGCATGCCGTAAATCTTGACCAGAAGCAGCCGGGATTTCCCGAGCACGTACTCCCAGAGTATTTGGAAAATCTTGGGGTGACTTACAAAATTCTGGAGCAAGACACCTACTCGATTGTCACCGACAAAGTGCCCGAGGGGAAAACTTTTTGTGGGCTTTGTTCACGGTTGCGCCGTGGAATCCTATATAACTATGCCGAATCAATTGGCGCAAACAAGATCGCACTGGGTCATCATCGAGATGACATTGTGGAAACCCTGTTTCTCAACATGTTTTATGGCGGTAAGCTGAAAGCGATGCCGCCTAAGCTCCTCAGCGATGACAAGCGCAACATAGTGATCAGACCGCTGGCATACTGTAAAGAAGCAGAAATCAGTCGCTATGCCGAGTTGGCGGGATTTCCGATTATTCCCTGCAATCTGTGCGGTACACAGGAAAATCTTCAGCGCCAGGCAATTAAAGATATGCTACAGGGCTGGCAACGAGAGCATCCTGGCCGGGTCGAAACGATATTTCGAGCAATCTGTAATGTGTCGCCCAGTCAGCTTGCGGACTCAGAGCTGTTTGATTTTTCAGGGTTCGAAAGCCTGCGCAGAGCTAAATTGATAAATCTTAATCTGATTGAAGTAAATTGAATGGGTTTTTCGGATTCCTCACCGAGAAACTGTTCGTGTTTAATTAAAAATTGTGATCTCTCCGAACGTGGAAATTCCGCATTCTCAGCTGTCCGATAAGGCGCTTCGGGCAATTATCGAAGAGTTCGTCTCGCGAGAAGGTTCCGAGTACGGACCGATTGAGTTTTCCTTCGAAGATAAAGTCGACCACGTGATAAAGCAGCTAGAACGCGGTGAGGTGGTCGTGACCTTTGATGCGGCATCAGAGACGTGTAACCTGATCCCAAGTTGTTAGGGCTCAATAAGTGTCAGATACAGAACGCAATGAACGGCGCGTTAGCGCGCTAAGGTGCGGCCACATGGAGAATGGATGAAAGACGGGCAAAATGTGCTAAGCAGCACACAGAGGCAAGCGGACGAGATTACAGTTCTCGATGCGAAAGGTTTGTATTGCCCAGAGCCTGTCATGCTGCTTCATAACAAAGTCAGGGATCTGCCTGGAG
>NZJB01000049.1 GCA_002691885.1 Gammaproteobacteria bacterium | reverse complement strand
CTTCCAGCGTCGTCTGAGTACTCAAACAAATGGGTAGCTCTTAAGATCAAGAGCGTATGCCTGCATTCGGGCTGCCTGATGGTCCCGAAACCGGTCCTTTATTGTACGTTAAATCCTAGACGCAGGTTCCACATTTCCGTAATCGAGGTAGATAGTTCACTGATTAGCATTCAACCAGAGCAAAACCATATCCAATGCGAGCTACGCATTTCTCGGCAAAAAGAGGAAACAGGAAAACATTCTTCAGCGTGCAGCCTTATGCAAGAACACAATCGAATCGACGAAGACAAATTGGTGTCTCGGGCGACCAAGCCAACGCCCGATAAGTCATACTGAGATAAAATCGACGCAACAAATAAATACGTGATGTCCTTTCAATACCTTCGTTACTAACTCAAGAGACTGAGGCTCTAGTAGCCTCCATTAGCTCCCTCGGGTCCAATCTAGGACGGTAGGGCTTCGGATCAATAAAAGGCTGTTGGCTCATAATCAGTTCAGACAACAAGTGCGCAGACGCCGGCGCCAGCACGATTCCATTCCGAAATTGACCAGCATTCACGAACAGATTTTCACGCGGCTCCACCAAGCCGATCACCGGCAGGCCCCCTTCTCTCTCAGGCCTCAAACCTGACCACTGACGAATTGGATCTAGTCGCGATAAGTCGGGCAGCATACCGACAGCTGAAATTTGCAGCATTTTTCTGCCTTTCTTTGTGTTCGATTTATCGTAATCTGTGTATTTCAGGGTACTGCCAACTAGCAGATATCTGTCTCTACGGGGTATCAGATATTTGCCATGGTGAAGCACCATCGAATCAATCAGCGGCTTAGGCAATCGGTACTGAAGCATTTGGCCTTTTACAGGAGCCACGCCAGACTCGACATTCAGTGGGCCAAGCAACTGTTGGGTCCAGGCACCCGCAGTTAGGATAAAAGCACCAGCCCGCAATACCTGCTCCTCTCCAGACCCAGCAATATGCGCATACGCTTTGACTATTCGGCTATCTACCTCCTCGAAGCCTGTGACGCGCGTATGGGTCAGTAGCGAAAAAGACGGAGACTGCTTCAGGCTAGCAAGCAGCGCCTTGCGCAGCCTGGGGTTGCGCACATAACCCAGATGCGGCATCCACAGGCCATCGCTGAATCCGGACGCGAGGTTTTGCTCTGCATCATAAATCCGGGCAGTTCCCCATACTTCCATGGCCTTGCCTTCGGAAGTCGCCCATGAAACTGCTTCTGACTGATCGGGCGCATAGAGCATTTACAGCCCACTTCCTCAAATTCAGCATCAATGCCAGTTTCTGCAAGCAACAGCCGAACTAGGTGCGGGTAATATCCCTGCGCCCAGCTCACCGACGCGATCACGGCAGGAGAATATCGCCACGNATATAGAGGTGACACGATCCCNCCNCCTGCCCACGAGGCCTCGCGAGCTANCTCACCTTGGTCGATCAGCAGGACCGATGCACCGAGTGTCAACAGATTGCGAGAGACCANCAGTCCGTTAATGCCGCCTCCCACNACAAGAAAGTCAGGAACCCGCTTCAAATTGCGCCCTTCTGCACCGTTCACTCCTAAAGTGGATATGTATTGTACTCGATCATGAGAAAGTCAAAGACATGATTTCTGCTTGTCCCATTAGATGCGTAATCTCCCTTTTCGANAGTCTAGGCAGCCTCTCGATAGTAAGTATTTTACTAACGTCATCGCTTTGTTGGGTCGAACTACCAAAACTGCCCAGCTGAGATCTGTAGTCGGGTATAATCACGAAATTAATGCTAGAAAACCAACCGGTGACGGCCACGAGGTCGTCTGAGAACAGTAGAGCCCTACTCTGAATATCGATATCACAACTCTCCATATGTTTGGACTATGTCTGGTGGGTTTCATTGCGGGCGGAATCAATACCCTGGCAGGCGGCGGCTCAAATCTGAGCCTACCTATGTTNATGGTCATGGGNCTGCCCGCTGATATCGCTAATGCCACCAACCGAGTCGCCGTNCTGATGCAGTGCTTGGTTGGCGTNGCAGGTTTTGACCAGAACCAGATGCTGGATCGACCAGCAGTCCGCCCAATTCTTATACCTACCCTCGCTGGAGGAGCTGCGGGTGCCCTGACTGCCGCCTTTTTNCCAAATCTTTATCTCAAGCCAATTATGCTGATTACCCTATTAGGAATGTCCCTNCTCATCCTGCTGCGGCCGGGGGTTATTGCCCCACCTGCCAATACCCCCACTCTTTCCCCGAACGAGAAACGTAGAGCTTGGTGGGGGTTGTTTGCTGCTGGTATNTACGGAGGGTTTGTTCAGGCTGGTGTCGGTTTTATCCTGCTCGCCGCCCTAGCCGGCGGTCTCCGTTATGACCTGCTGCGGGCTAATGCACTCAAAATGGTTTGCACGCTGGCTTTCACCTTTGTATCAGTCGCGATCTTTATAATCTTTGATCTTATCGAATGGGTACCCGGTCTGATCCTGGCGGGTGGTAACATGGTCGGCGCATACCTTATGGTTAAAGTCGCCGTGCGCAGTTCTCAGATCACGCTAANATGGGCGCTCTTTGTCATGACGCTCATCGCGGTGGGCGCAGTCTTCACTCTCGGAGAGCCAAACCTATAGTGAGCGCTTTCTGGCATTGCGACACCGTCCGCGAAGGTTGCTTGCCCTTTCATTCTAATCTTCAGTTTGGACCCATCATACTTGTCGGCGTTGTCAAGCACATTCAAACCTTCTATGCGTTGAAAAATCTAGCAGAGCCAAGATGAACCCAAACTGAAGCGATTGTAGAGTTTGATTTTTCTGCGGATTGATTGGGTTCAATAATGCGGTGGCTTTTCTAGCGCAGGATCTACTGCGGACTGAAGAGAATCGTCAGGCAGCGCTNTAAATTGTTCCTGCAGAACGCGCAGCTGGGCTCTCAGCTCATCTATCTGCCCCTGCTGGCTGACAGCTACCGCATTAAACTGCTCGAGGGCGTNTTCCTGAAAAGCCAGCTGAGTCTCTATGCCCTCTAATCGATCNTTCGTGTCCTGCATCAGCAAATCTCCCGGCGTTGAGGTGTNCCAGAAAGATTACACTACTGGCTCTTTAAGCAAAATCCGCTACACTGANGGCNCTGCTACTCAAANTCCTTTCGACAATTATGGAAAAAGCACCGATTAACTTGGCAAATATGCTGCTGTTCAGCCTGACACCGCTGCTGGCTGTCATCNTGGTTCCACTGTACGGCTATCTCGACGGTTACGATCTTTNTGAGTGGCTGGTCTTTCTCGGCATGATGCTTTTTTGCGGCCTGTCGATTACAGCCGGATACCACCGCATGTGGTCTCACAAAGCCTATAAGGGACACCCCTTCCTGAGATTCATCTTCGCACTCGGGGGAGCCTGTGCTCTGCAGAATGACGTTATGCACTGGGCCTCGGATCATCGCCGCCACCACCGCCATGTTGATCAGAATGATCTGGACCCGTACTCCGCTGGCAGAGGTTTCTGGTTTTCCCATATCGGTTGGATTCTGCGTCACTATGACAGCGGGAAAGAGGACTTTTCAAATATCAAGGACATCCAGCAGGACAAAGTAGCGCTCTGGCAGCACCAGCATTATTTGATTCTTGTGCTGCTTACCAACATCGCTCTTCCAGCATTTTTAGGCTTCCTCCATGGCGATATTATTGCTTGCCTTCTACTTGGGGGGTTACTCCGACTGGTGATGAGCCAGCATGTGACTTACCTGATCAACTCGATTGCACACATGTGGGGCAAACAAACTTACAGCGACGCCAGTTCGGCGCGGGATAACCCACTGCTAGCACTCATCACCTATGGTGAGGGGTATCACAACTATCACCACACGTTCCAATGGGATTATCGCAATGGAGTCAAATGGTGGCACTTCGATCCCACCAAATGGATGATTCGCAGCTTATCCTGCGTGGGTCTGACTACAGACCTGAAAAGGACAGATCCTGCCCGCGTGGAAACAGCAAGATTACAAATGCAGTACCAGCGAGCACGCGAACAATNCGAGTTTCGCGACATCCCGGACAACCTNCGAGCAAAGCTGGAGCAGGAGTATGAACAATTCCAGCAACTGCTCAAAGAATGGAATGCGANCNGGCAACANTGGCTCGAAGCGCGGGAAAAGCGTCTTCAGGAAACGCTTGCGCAGTGGGAGCGGATGGAACTGCGCGACAGCTNTAAAGAGCTGAAATTCGCGCTGAAGATTCAACGCAAGCGATGGCATGAATTGCTGAGGAGTCTCNACTCCGTCATGGCGNCCGTTGCCTAGCAGCACAGCTCTGAGTAGATGGATTTTTCGCTGGTGCGTTATAGTTTGACGTAATAAGTGAACCGGCCGACACTAATATNTGTATTGTCAGGGAGTGCCTGCTATTGTGTGTGACAGTCCACATGCATCAGCCAGTCATGAAGGCGATCGCTATGAAACTGGCATTCCCGNCAAACAGTACAGACTTTTGAAGAAATTAAGGGGTCACAATGATGAACAAAGNTNTTCTGACGATAGGGCTNGGNCTCGTGACGAGCGCNCTAGTCGGCTTAGCCCANGCCGTTGANGAGGGTGACCCTGCTCCTGACTTTTCTCTCCCGTCAATCTACGCGGATCAACCGGCAATTGCGCTGGCCGACATGCCGGGCAAAACCGTTTACGTCGATTTCTGGGCGTCCTGGTGCGCCCCTTGCCTGACCTCGTTGCCGCTCTACAACGACCTGTACAACAAATATCGGGATCAGGGGCTCGAAGTAGTAGCCATTAACGTGGACAACCCAATCGAAGATGGNCTGGATTTCCTGCTGGACACCCCCTTAGATTTTCTTATCCCTTCAGACCCTGAGGGAGATATGGCGACACAGTTCAGTGTCATCGGCATGCCATCCTCCTACCTGATCGGGCCTGATGGCGAAGTCAAACTGGTGCATATGGGATTTCGANCAACAGACATGNAGATNATCGAAGCCGCGATCGTCGCTAACCTGCCAGACTGAATCGGTATACCTGCTATGATGCGACTGATGCTGGCCCTGACCACGCTAGGAGTACTCACTGGCTGCAGTCAGGTTCAGCCCTGGGAGCGTGGCTACCTAGCCAAACAGGAAATGGCCTGGGACAGCGACCCTCTGGAACGCGCCCTGGAGGACCATATTTTTTTCAGTAAAGAAGCCTCCTCAGGTGGCAACATTGCCGCCGGTGGCGGTTGCGGATGCAACTAGTTTTCAAGGCTCGCCGGCCTTCGGACCATTGAGGTCTCCCTTTGAAAAAACCCGCGTCACGCAGCCTGATCGCTCTATCAACTTCGGCCCTTGCACTGCCCGGCATCACCGAGGCNGATGCGCCGCCTCTGACGTCTTCACTCTCTTATAGGATCTCGAACTATCAGGAAGATGAACTAAGTCGGGAACAGGTTCCATTCGGCGAACTCGAACGATACGACATCGACGTACATCAATTTCAATTGGTATCTCCGCTTGGTAGCGACTATGCGCTTTTCATTAACGCAAATCATGAAAATATGAGCGGCGCTTCTCCCTGGTTCTCAACAGCAGGCACCAACGGGCAGCCGGTGATCAACATGAGCGGAGCAAGCGGCATCTACGATTCTAGGAGCGAGGTCAGCATTGGTGCTCGGTACTATGGCACGCGCGGAAATATCAGCGGAGCAATTGGCTATTCGAAGGAAAATGACTACCGCGCTAAATACGTCAGCATGAGCGGCTCACGGAACTCCAGCAATGATCTGACTACCCTGACAGTGAGTCTGAGTCATTCTGATGACAGCATCTTCCCCAGTGACGCTGAGCGCTTTAATCGCGTGCGTTATGAGAACAAGCGGGCAAGCTCGGTGGCAGTGAGTTTGAGCCAGGTGCTGAGCCCGGTTGCCATTTTCCAGACGGCACTGAGCCTGACCGAGCAATCGGGCTATTTATCTGATCCATACAAACTTCAGGACAGCAGACCAGATGAAAAGACCCAAATTGCTTTCTCGAATTCACTGCGCTATTTCTTTATCGAGGCAGATGGCGCGCTGCAGAGCGACTATCGTTATTATCAGGACGATTTTGGCATTCGTTCCCACACGCTAGATCTGTCTTGGTTTCAGAACGTAACACGGTCACTCAAAATCGTTCCGATGCTCCGCTACTACAGTCAGACTGCCGCCGACTTTTATACAAATATTGANGATTTTCTNAAGCCGCTGTCTGAAAGTCAGTCCAGCGATTATCGACTGTCGGCATTCGGTGCCGTCAGCGGAGGCCTGAGCTTCATCGCGGATTTTGGTGGGTGGAGCGCCACTCTCACCGCCGAACGCTACGTAGCTAATGAAAAGTACTCGGCTTTCACCGTAGATCAACCCAGCCCCGGACTGGTCCAGTTCACNCGACTATCGCTCGGCGTNAATTACGCGTTCTAACCGCAGGGAAAAGCGATGAGCACCAATCTGCGCCATGCCGGATTCAAGGCAATGGGAACTTACTGCGAGATTCAGCTTTACGAAGCATCTCGCATCAGTGCCCGGAGACTGGTTCGGCGACTGATCGAAGAGGTCAATCGGCTGGAAAGCAAATACACACGCTACCGAGACGACAGTTTTCTCAGCAAAATCAACCGCAGTGCGGGCGATCAGACCGGTGTCAAAATAGATGTCGAGACTCTGAAGCTGTTTGAACATGCGCAGACCTGCTATGAACAGAGCGACGGGCTGTTTGACATCACTGCGGGAGTTCTGCGTCGCGTTTGGGATTTCAGTCGCAAACGGATACCCGACGAATCCGAGCTTCAAGAGCTTTTACCACTGATTGGGTACGAAAGGCTTAACTGGCACGACAATATGCTATTCCTGCCCGAGAACATGGAAATTGATTTTGGCGGCATCGTAAAGGAATACGCCGCGGACAGTCTGGCCAACCTGGCTAGGGAGCTCGGCGTCAAGCGCGGTCTGATCAATCTCGGGGGCGACTTCGCTGCTATCGGATCGCAGCCAGAAAATCGACCCTGGCCGATAGGCATCACGCACCCGGAAGACCCAACGAAAATGATGTCACATTTTCATTTATCTGAAGGTGGCCTGGCGTCATCTGGTGATTATGAGCGCTCTTTCATACTGGATGGGAAACGTTACAGCCATCTGTTAAACCCCAGAACAGGCTGGCCTTGCGCAGGGCTGAGAGCTGCAAGCGTTTCAGCGAATCTGTGTACGGTTGCAGGATCCTTCGCAACAATTGCCATGCTGAAGCAAGAGCAGGATGCCTTAAACTGGCTGACAGAATCCGGACTGCCGTTCGTTTTTATGGACGGCGCCGGGCAAATCGGCGGGCCGGGCCTCGCAGACTGAAGTTATTGAATGAGCTGTAGGGGCGGCTCGTCAAGGGCNGCAATCTGCTCACGCAGTTCCAGNATATGNTCCGACCAGTATCTCTGGGTATTGAACCAGGGAAAGTTCAGNGGGAAAGCAGGATCGGTCCAGCGTCTGGCGANCCACGCACTGTAATTTATCAGGCGCATAGTTCGCAGGATTTCGATCAGCGCCAGTTCGCTCGCCCTGAAGTCGTGAAATTCATTGTACCCNTCGACCAGCTCGAGCANTTGCGCCTGCCTGTGGTCTCGATCACCAGAAAGCAGCATCCATAAATCCTGCATTGCAGGCCCCATCAACGTGTCATCAAAATCAACAAAGTGCGGAACGCCCTCTCGCCATAAAACATTCCCCAGATGACAGTCACCATGGATCCGCAGCGATCGCCAGCCGCCTGCTGAGGTAAGCTGCTCTGACATCCTGTCAAATAGATCTCGTATGATAGTTTCGTAAGCGTTAATCAGGTCAGACGGTAGGAAGTCTTTCTCAAGCAGATAACGGCTGCTCTCTATCGCTGTCTCAAGACTCATGTGCTCCCGATAGTCGAAGCTGCTCTGAGCTCCTACGGCGTGGATTCGGGCGACAAATCTGCCCATCGTGAACAGGCTGTCGAGATCATCCAGCTCTGGAGTCCGACCGACGAGCTGCGGAAACAGCGCAAGTTCAAAGCCATCAACCTGAACATGTGTTTTAGTGCTCGCTAACTTCATGGGCGGGACGACAGGAATTTCCAGATCGAACAATTCCTGAGTAAAGGCGTGCTCTTCGCGAATTTGCCGGGCCTCCCATCGACCGGGCCTGTAAAATTTCGCAATCAGACTGGTCCCATCGAGCAGACCGATCTGATAGACCCGATTCTCATAACTGTTAAGAGCGAAAAAGCGGGCATCCGTGTTGAAGCCGAGGGACTCGACAGCGGCTAGAACCCGATCNGGCGTCAGTGCGGCAAACGGATGTTCAGANTGCGTCAACCACCTCATCCNTCACCCAGCTCGAAAGAGNGCCGTTTCGTTAANGATTCAGACGTCCTTGNTNTCACTTTTTGTACTGCCGACGAGGGAAACGGGAAACGGAGTAATTTTGTCGCCGCTGGAGATTTTGGCGACCCCTGTTTTCTCTACTTCATCTATCCTTATGATCGCCTGCATCGGGATGAAGCTGCGTCTGACGCCGGTAAATTCAGATTTCANCTTCTCCTCGCTGGGATCAACCACCACCTNAGACCGCTCATCGAACAAAAATTCCTCNATTTCGATAAATCCGTANAAGTCGCTTTGGTAAACCTGTTTGACAAATATTTCGTANACCTTGCCTTTNTTGAGGAACGTTANCTTGTAGATTTCAGTCGTATTTGTCATTTAAATCAATCTCTTAGAGAATTAAAAGTAGCACCAGACGGCACCGGCTGCTAACCACGGCAGCACTCTGGCCGAACAGAGTTTAAGGTTGGCAGCAGGGGATATATTGCGTTCCGGCATCAGAATTCAAGGGCTGCAGCCACTGAGAAGGTGCGCCAGACCTGCTATACTATGCGACCTCAGTTTGACCGAAGTACGACCTCGCGGCTGAGATACCAGCACAGGGCGCATCAGTACCCGATTAACTGTGCTTTCGGAATGGAAGTCAATCAGCACATGAATTGAAACGAGTTGGCCGAGGATAGGGTGGAGAGTTCAGAGAAGAATCTGCAANTAGCGAAGTCGAAGCAGACAAGCCAGCAGCGCGTGTTCATCAAGACTCACGGCTGCCAGATGAATGAATATGATTCCGCGAGAATGCTTGATTTGCTCAAGCAGAACGAGGGCGCGGTCCTGGTGGACTCGGCCGAACAAGCTGACATACTGCTACTGAATACCTGCTCTATNCGCGAAAAAGCTCAGGAGAAGGTGTTCCATCANCTGGGACGCTGGCGNACGCTGAAAGAGCAGAATCCGAATGTGCGCATCGCGGTNGGTGGTTGCGTCGCCAGTCAGGAGGGGNAAGCTATCGGTAAACGCGCGCCCTACGTCGANGTGATATTCGGCCCGCAAACACTCCATAAGTTACCGGAGATGCTCGAAGCCTCTCAGTCCGGCGAAACAGTNGTTGATATCAGTTTTCCAGAAATTGAAAAATTCGATCGTTTGCCTGAGCCTGAAGTGAGCGCCTGTCATGCCTTTCTGACCATTATGGAAGGCTGCAGTAAGTACTGCAGTTTTTGTGTTGTCCCGTANACCCGAGGGGAAGAAGTGAGCCGACCCCTCGACGATGTGCTGGCGGAAGCGATCCATCTTGCCGAACAGGGTGTCAGAGAAATCAACCTACTGGGCCAAAATGTCAACGCCTACCGAGGGCTTTCTCACGAGGGCGAGNTCGTTGATCTGGCNCTGTTGATCAATTACATCGCCTCAATAGAAGGCATAGACCGAATTAGATTCACGACTTCACATCCGGTCGAATTTAACCAAAACCTGGTAGAGGCTTACAGACAGACACCGGAGTTGGTCTCTCATTTGCACCTACCGGTGCAGAGCGGGTCTGACCGTATACTNGCAGCCATGAAGCGCGGNCATACCNCATTGGAATACCGGTCATTGATCCGCAAAATCAAAGCNAACCGGCCNGGGATAAGCCTGTCATCTGACTTTATTGTCGGCTTTCCCGGAGAAACAAATGCCGACTTTGAGGACACCATGAAGTTGATTATTGATGTCGGCTACGACACATCATTCAGCTTTATTTACAGTGCCCGCCCGGGCACACTTGCTGCCGAACTTCAGGATCCCACCAGCGAGCAGGAGAAAAAACATCGCCTGGCCACTCTGCAATCGCAAATCGTCTCCCAAGCCAGCGCGATCAGTGCGGCGATGATAGGTGGGAAAGAGTCGGTGCTGATTACCGGTATTTCCAAGAAAGACCCGGGCGCACTGCAGGGCCGGACACAAAATAATCGGGTTGTTAACTTCCGCTGCGATGACCATTCCTTGATTGGCCAATTTGCCAAGATAGAGATTGCCGATGCACTCCCGAACTCTTTGCTAGGAAACCTAGTCTGAGCACTTTAATTCAGCATCAATAAACCCGACACGGCAGAATCTGCCTCCACTTTGTCCCATTTTCATGGCCAGTCAATCAATTAACCTCACCCTACTCCCTGACAGCGCCCAACGGCTCGCCAATCTGTGCGGAAGGCTCAATGAGCANATCCAGCAGATTGAACTGGGTTTGCAATTAAAGATACGTCAGCGGGGCAATATTTTTCAGCTCAATGGGGATGAACGGGCAGTTAACAGTGGCTGCGAACTGCTTGAAATGCTCTATCGAGCGACCGAAAATGAAAAACTCCTGAGCCCGAATCAGATTCACTTAGCCATGCAAGAATTCCTAAATAATGAACCCGCTGAAACTAGGAGCGATCGTGCAACAGAACCCTCTGCACTGATCAGCACCCCCAAAGGCAGTATCAAACCTCGCAGTAAACATCAGCGGGACTACGTACAGAACATCTGGCGCCACGACATCAATTTCGGTATCGGGCCCGCTGGCACTGGCAAGACCTATCTCGCGGTTGCTTGTGCAGTTGAGGCACTCACCAAAGAAAGAATCAACCGTATCCTGCTGGTCCGGCCAGCCGTGGAAGCCGGAGAAAAATTAGGTTTTCTGCCCGGTGACTTGTCGCAGAAAATAGATCCGTACCTGAGACCTCTATATGATGCCCTTTATGAAATGCTGGGATTCGAACGGGTCGGGCGTCTGATTGAAAAAAACGTGATTGAAGTGGCACCTCTGGCCTACATGCGTGGCAGAACGCTGAATAATTCTTTTATCATTCTCGACGAAAGCCAGAACACCACTACCGCTCAGATGAAAATGTTTCTCACCCGAATCGGATTCGGCTCAACAGCAGTCATCACCGGAGATGTCACCCAAGTTGATTTACCGAAAGGCGAACGCTCCGGACTGGTCCACGTCAGCCAGGTATTGAAAAACGTCGAAGGGATTGGTTTCGCCTACTTCAGCTCTCAAGACGTTGTCAGACACCGACTCGTGCAGCAGATTGTTGAAGCCTATGACGCTTTCGACGACAAGTCGGTCACACCCATCTCTCCTCCTAACGGCAGCGGCAAACATGACAGCGACTATTGAGCTCAACGATGCTTGCCCGGGTCACTGGACTCCCGATTATGACTTTTGCCTTCGTGTTCTGACGACAGCCTGCCAGGCGGTCGGTCTAAACCATGATGTCACCATCAGCCTGAGCTTTGTCGACGCGGAGGAGTCCCTGGCCCTGAATTCCAGATGGCGGAAGAAAAACACCTCGACCAATGTGCTTTCCTTCAGTGCTGAATGGCCTGAAGGACTCAAGGACAACCTTACCTCGGAGCCACTGGGAGATATTGTGATCTGTCCGATCGTCGTTGAAGCAGAGGCACGAGAACAATTGAAAAACCTTGAGGAGCACTGGGCCCATATGCTTGTCCACGGGTTCTATCATCTGATTGGCTACAACCATATGACCAAAAGCGAAAGTGCCACTATGGAGGAGCTTGAAACCGAGTGCTTGAAAAAGCTTGGAATTAGTAATCCGTATTTGTTAGTGTGATTAATTCCGATATTCGAAGGAGGCTGACAGCCGCCCGTTCATGACAGACGACCAATCTAGCATCGATCCGAGGCCACGGTCCTGGATCGATAAAATCGCGCAAATTTTTTCTGACGAACCCACCGATAAAAAGAGTCTCCTCGAGTTACTGCGCAACGCAGAGCAGGATCAGGTTCTTGACGCTGATGCCCTCGGCATTATCGAAGGCGCACTGCAGGTGTCCAGCATGCAGGTGCGTGACATCATGATCCCCCGATCTCAGGTTGTGACTGTTCCGGCTGATCTCACTCTGACTGATATAGTCGAACTGGTAACCAAAGCTTCGCATTCACGCTTTCCGGTAGTTGGGGAAAACGTAGACAATGTAATGGGCATTCTGCTCGCGAAGGATTTACTTCCTCTGTTACTGACTGACAGTCAGGAGCGTTTTGACATTAAGGACCTCGTCCGCCCCGCAACCTTCGTTCCGGAAAGCAAGAGACTGAACGTCCTGCTCAAAGAGTTCCGTGAAACGCGACAGCACATGGCCATCGTGATTGATGAATATGGCAGTGTCTGCGGCGCAGTGACGATTGAAGATGTCCTTGAGCAGATCGTCGGTGAGATTGAGGATGAATTCGATGTGGATGACGACAGCTACATCAAAAAGTTTGACGAGACNAATTACATCGTCAAAGCACTTACCCCGGTGGATGAATTCAATGACTATTTTGGCACCGAGTTCAGTGATCAGGAATTCACCACACTAGGCGGCCTGATCTTGCAAGAGTTCGGTCGCATCCCCGAACGCAGTGAGTCCGTTGTACTGGGCACTCTGCAGGTAACTGTACTCAATGCTGACAGCCGCCAGATTAAACTACTCAAAGTCAACACTAACACCCTGCAAGATATAGACTCAGGATCACAGTACCCGGCTTGAAAGGAAGCGTCCGTGTAGNCAGAAATTTAGCGCCAAGACTACCTGCCGCCCGANCCCTGCGGTATGCTTGCGCTCATCGAAATAAGGCGCCTTAGCCGCCCATGAACACAGAAGTTCGATCCATGACCAACGACGACATGATTGTCTACAATCCAAAGCTAGTGGAAATTGAGGCTCAAGCCTACTGGANCGCCCACGCCTCTTTTAAAGCCACGGAAGACCCTGACAAAGAGAAATTCTACTGCCTATCCATGTTCCCCTATCCNAGCGGCCACCTGCATATGGGGCACGTGCGCAACTATACNATTGGGGACNCCATCTCCCGCTTTCAGCGTATGCTGGGCAAAAATGTACTGCAACCGATGGGGTGGGATGCGTTCGGACTGCCGGCAGAGAATGCGGCCATGCAGAACAAGGTTCCCCCTGCNAGCTGGACTTACGGCAACATAGATTACATGCGAGANCAACTCCAGAAGTTAGGTTACGCCTATGATTGGGAAAGAGAGTTAGCCACCTGCCACCGTGATTATTACAAATGGGAGCAGTGGTTTTTCNCCCGCCTGNACGATAAGGGGCTGGTGTATAAAAAGGAGGCCGAAGTCAACTGGGATCCGGTCGACCAGACAGTACTTGCTAATGAACAGGTCNTTGATGGCAGAGGCTGGCGTTCAGGCGCTCTGGTAGAGCGACGCAATATTCCTCAATGGTTTGTGAAAATAACCGCCATGGCGCAGGAGCTTCTTGACGATCTGGACAAGCTGGAAGGCTGGCCCGAAAAAGTGAAGATCATGCAAAGCAACTGGATCGGCAGATCTGAGGGCGTGAACCTGGATTTCGAGGTTGCTAGAGAAACAGAAGAATCACTAAGGTGCCTCTCTGTCTACACCACCCGTCCTGACACCCTTATGGGTGTGACNTATGTTGCAGTAGCTCCNCAGCACCCAGTTGCCACAAAGGCTGCCAAGACGAACAGCGAGCTGGCTCAATTCATCGCGGAACAAAATCAANTCAAGGTTGCAGAAGCGGAAATGGCAACCATGGAAAAAGTCGGGATGGATACCGGACTAAAAGCCATTCATCCGATCAGCGGTGAGAGCGTACCAATCTACACCGCCAATTTTGTACTCATGAGTTACGGCTCTGGCGCAGTGATGGCTGTTCCCGGACATGACCAGCGGGACTGGGACTTTGCCACAAAATNCGGCCTTGAGATCAAACAGGTCGTAGAGCCGCTATCCGGTGAGCTGATCTGTGACCTGAACCGGGAGGCTTTTGTTGAAAAAGGCAGGCTGATCAATTCCGGCCAGTTCAACGGCCTGANCTTTATCGAAGCATTCGAAGCAATCGCAGCGTNTCTGNCNGAGCGAGGACGAGGCGAGAAAACCGTCAACTACCGTTTGCGCGACTGGGGGGTTTCCCGCCAGAGGTATTGGGGAGCACCGATTCCAATGATCAACTGTGACGCCTGCGGCGCGGTGCCGGTTCCCGAGTCCGAGTTGCCCGTTTTGTTACCNGAAGACATTGAAATAGATGAATCCGGCTCACCGCTCGGCAAAATGGCTGAATTTTACAAGACAGACTGCCCCACCTGCGGCGCCGCAGCAAGGCGCGAGACAGACACTTTTGACACCTTTATGGAGTCTTCCTGGTACTTCGCCCGTTTTGCCTGCAAGGATCAGAATACTTCCATGCTNGACGCTAGAGCAAACTACTGGCTCCCGGTTGATCAATACATCGGCGGCATCGAGCATGCCATTCTCCATCTGCTGTATGCGCGCTTTTACCATAAGCTGTTGCGGGACGAAGGCCTTGTCAACAGCGATGAACCCTTTGCCCGTTTGCTGACTCAGGGTATGGTCCTGAAAGACGGTGCCAAAATGTCGAAATCGAAAGGGAACACCGTTGATCCGATGTCCCTGATAGAGCGCTATGGCGCAGACACTGTAAGGATGTTCACCATGTTCGCATCAGCACCGGATCAGTCGCTCGACTGGTCTGACAGCGGCGTGGAAGGCAGCTATCGTTTCCTGAAACGCTTCTGGAAGCAGCTTTCGGAACACGAGGCGCTGCCCCTGCCGGAGATNANCAGCCTGACGCTGTCGGCCGAGCAGAAGAAGTTACGGCTCAAAAGCCATCAAACTCTGGCCAAAGTTACTGACGATTATAAACGACGGCACACCTTCAACACTGCAATTGCTGCCACGATGGAANTACTGAACGTGATTTCAAAGTTTTCCGAAGATCACCAGGATAAAACAGACCGCATCGTTGTGCAGGAAGCTCTGGAATTCAGCGTTCTGATGCTAGCTCCGATTGTCCCCCACTTTTGCCATGCCGCCTGGCAGCGACTTGGACACGAAGGCGCAGCTATGGACGCACTGTGGCCCGAAGTGGCGGAGAGCGCCCTTNTTCAGGACAGCATGCTGATCGTACTGCAGNTAAACGGCAAACTNCGCAGCAAAATCGAAGTCTCCCGGGATATCGCNAAGGACGANCTCGAAAAGCTNGCTCTTGGGGATGACATCATACAGCGCTTTATCGGCGACGGATCGGTCCAAAAAGTTATCGTTGTCCCGGGGAAACTCGTCAATATCGTTATAGGCTAGCGATGCGCAATACCGCTNTGAGACTACTCGCCTTTATCCTTACACTTGCCGTACAGGCCTGCGGATTCACACTACGTGGCAATGACGTCATTGTATCGAGGTTCAACAGCCTGAATCTGGAACTGGAGCAATCGCAGAGTGATTTTTCTGCCCTCCTTCAGCGTAGTCTGACAGCCGCAGGCGTCACTCTGTCGGCTCAGCAGCTCAAG
>NZJB01000048.1 GCA_002691885.1 Gammaproteobacteria bacterium | reverse complement strand
GCAGTGAGCAGGAAAATAGCCAGCAATTTATTGCAATCAAGGCGCGTCATCACATCCCCCAGTAGACTCAGAGAAACTGTAAAAGCCCAAAGGCTATTCCCTATCCTAACTCTTGTCCAGTTGGTGAGGCGGGGTGCCTTGTGAAGTGCTTCAGGCTGCCTGCCTGGCTGTCGCGAGCCAGCGCCCTACTGCACGTTGATAATCGGAGTAGCTGTCGCCGAAACGCTGCTGAAGGTGTGCTTCCTCCAATTCGACCTGCACACTGACGGCGATCCATCCGACGATCAGGCAAACCAGAGAGAACGCGGTGGGCCAGGCAAGAAAAAACCCCAGCTGAGCGAGACGCACACCGACGAAGGTCGGATTTCTGGTTAATGCGTAGAGTTGAGTCGTTACCAGTTGCTCACTGGCAGCTTCGTCAATACCCGAGCGCCAGGCCCCTGCCAAGCTCAGACTGCCACAGACCGCAAAAGCAAAGCCGAAACACAGTAATCCGAGACCACCAAGCGCGATCCAGTCCACTTGCAAGCTTGCCACGGGCAGCAACCAGCGCTCCATCTCCGGAAACAATAGGCGCAGCACACAAGCAGTCCAGATCGCGATTCGGAACAGCCGAAACGTCAGATGGTTCCACCAATGCCGGGAGAAGAGTTCGCCCATGTGAATCATTGATTGGCCCTGGTGATTGCGCTTGAGGAGCTTGGCGAACATCAGGTAGAAGAGTGCAACTGCGCTGTAAAATACAGCGAGGAACATAGCTACGAATTGGGTGACTTCCAGAGTCATCGACGCGACCTTTATTGTTGTTGTTCTCGAATCAAAGTTACCAAGTACGACGGGAGATTGCGACACCGAGTGTCGCAAACATCCGACTTTAACGATTCATCTCTTCCTCAATTTCAAGACGCCGGGCCCCCGCCAGAATGCCAGGCAGGGCGTGGTTACCTTCATGACAGGAGTATTCATATAAACCAGAAGAAGGACGCATTGGCATCTCACCTGTCCATGGCTGCGTGTAAAGCTCAGGATCCTCGATGGTGAAACTGTAGCGGAGTTCATCGTCGGCCACCCTACGGAAACGCTCTGTGAGCACCATATTCATCGAGGCATTTGTGCCATAGCCTTGTGCAATTTCCCATTCGCTGAAATTTTTAGTGGTTACCACCAAGGTATCACCGTCGTAGTAACCCACAGAATCTCCCAGCCATTTGTTGTATGGGAGGTCACGGTGCCCCTCGTCTATTTTCACGAT
The DNA here is from genome assembly GCA_002691885.1 of Gammaproteobacteria bacterium. Lineage (GTDB taxonomy): Bacteria > Pseudomonadota > Gammaproteobacteria > Pseudomonadales > Pseudohongiellaceae > UBA9145. The sequence goes on along the minus strand of NZJB01000048.1, from coordinate 9,246 downwards.
CCGCGCGTCGTGGACCATCTCGACTACCATGACAACATGGTCAGGGCTCTGAATGATTTGGAGGTTGTTGTTGTAAACGCTGCTAATGAACGGTGTGCTCGACGAAAAAGCCTTCAGGCAGCGGTCAGAGAGCGGCCTTCCCTCCGGGCCATCGCTTCGGCCAAGGGAATCGGGAAACTGAAATACCGCACTGGCCTGCCGGCGTCGGATCGCAGCACCCTGCTCACGATAGGGAATTCGTCCATCCGGCGGATCAATGATAATTGACGTGCGGTATTTCCCGTCAATCAGTGCGAGGGACTCCCCAATACTGAAATATTCAGGATCGTAACCGCCCACATTGGCAGAGTCATTTTGTCGGTTGGTCCCAAAATTTTGATAATCATCAAGAATTTTGGAGGTAGGCTCGAGTGTGCTCAGCATAGTCGCTTCGTCAATCTCAAGTTCGCTGTAGTGGGCGGGCCGCTGCAGGCCAGTGCGCGTTTCATAACTCCAAGTGCCCTGTAGATCGGGCACGCCAAAATCCAGAGTTGGCGGGAAGTACTCGATCTGACCGTAAGTCGCTGAAACGAGCAGCCCAGTCAGAGTCAGACTTAGAGCGCCTATATTCATCGTGTTGAGCATCGGAATTACTCCAGATTAGGTTTAAGTTGGATAGAGTCTCACAAGTTTGACGCAGGATGTAGGAAAACAGTGAAGGTGATTGTATTCGCCTAGCCCTGAACGGGTTACGAGCGTGGGGCTCTCCTGTAGCCGGAACGCCCAGTGTTGATCCATTAACCGTACCAGAGCCTCATAAGAATATTGAGCGTGAGACGTGTGCTATAACAAAACCACGATAGCCGTCAGGCTCATGCAAATTCTCTGAGTCATGGCGTTTTACCCTCTGTCAGTTATGCGATTTCTTTTGGTGCGGTTGGCCTATTCCGCGTTACCGCGCAGTCCTTTTGTAGCACATTTTCTGTGCTAGGATAACGGCAACTCAAATGAAGAGGTCCCCATGAAAATAACAATAAGCGGGGCAAGTGCTGTCGCTTGCGCGCTGCTCGCACTTAATGCCCGGGNAGAAATAGAAATTGATCCTGATGCCACCNTTCATGACTCCCCTACCACTCTGATGGGNATNAANCANATTGGCCTCTCGGTCAAAGATCTNGATNGGACACTNGCTTTTTATCAAAGCGTTTCCGGCTTTGAACTNGTCTCCCGGCAATCGGTTCGCAACAGTNCTNCTGCTGATCAACTCTTTGGNGTGGAAGGTGTCGCCTATGAAATTGCTGTGCTAGAGGCGCCCAATATGCTGTTCGAGTTCATTGAATTCGAACACAACGCTGATAAGCCGATGAGGAAAATGCCGGTAAATGGTCCGGGTATGACGCATACTTGTTTTCAATCCGCATCGAATGACTCAGGATATGAGAAATTCGGCGACGCCGGCGCGGCTATTCTCTCATACAGCAACTGGCCGATAGATCTTGGTGGTTATGGGGTCACTTATGCGTACGGCTATGATCCTGAAGGCAACATGTTCGAGATGGAACAGCTCGACCCTGAACCCTTGGCACAGGTTGAAGCCAAGCTGCGNTGGATCGATGAAGGGCACAGTATGTGGATGACTCAGGTCGCTCTGGTCACCCATGATATTGAAAGGTTGACTAATTGGTATGCCGACATNATGGCGTTTATGCCCTATCGGACAGGCGATTACGAGGGCCATCCACGCATGGCCGAAGTCGCAGGTGAGCCCTATCTGTCTTTGCTGGCCTCGTGGTTTCGCATGGACTCGCGCGCCAAGACCATTGAGCTCTGGCAATACCGTGATCCAATCACTCCGGAACCTACTNGCAAAAAGNGAGTCACTGACTTTGGATACTCCTATTCAATCGAGGTGGGGGATATTGCAGCGGAAGTCGGTCGAATGAGCAGCCTCGGCGTAGANTTCNTGAGTGAACCNGTAAATATGGGCGANTACCATCAGGTTTATGCGCATGACATTGATGGAAATGTCTTCGCGCTGCGGCAGTGGAATGACCCTGACTCTCAGTTCTCCGTGCCGAATCTTGAGCAGTAAGAGTCCCTGTCAAAAAGCGCTGCATTCAGTCTGGAAGGCCAGTTCGATAATCAATAGGCTCAGGCAAAGTGGTTTGCCGGCATGAATTTGTTGCTGGCGAAGGTTNTGGAGAAACTGACATGAAACTAATGAAAGCGTCACCTAAAGTGACCCTATCAGCTCAATTAAGTGAACCAGATCTAAAGAGCCTGGCTGATAACGGCGTTGAGTTAGTGATCTGCAATCGACCGGACGACGAATCCGCCGACCAGGCTTCATTTAGTGTTATTCAACAGTCAGCAGAAGCACTCGGCATGGAAGCGGTCTCGATCGCTTTTAAAACCGGTGAGATGAGCCATCAACACATTGAGTCATTTANGCGCTTAATCAACACTGGCAAAAAAACACATGCCTATTGTCGAACGGGTAACCGATCTTTTTGCCTTTATGCGGCATTTCATGCCAGCACAGGTAGACCCGAAGGGGAAATCACAGCGCTGTCGAAAGAGTTCGGTTTCGACATCGCGCAACTCATCAGGCCCTACTATGCTGGTGTCGAGGCAGAATAATTAATGATAAGACACGCGGCATCATACCCTGTTGCCGGATGGTTGAAGCACTACAACAAGCAAAGCTTCCTGAGCGACCTAATTGCTGCGGTGATAGTGGCCATCATGTTGATACCTCAGTCGCTTGCCTACGCCATGCTGGCTGGGCTACCTCCGGAAGTTTGTCTGTATGCCAGTATTGCTCCGCTGATTGCCTATGCCTTGCTCGGTACGAGCAGCACTCTTTCCGTGGGGCCGGTCGCGATCACCTCCTTAATGACCGGTGCTGCATTGGCGGAGGTNGCCCAGCAGGGCACGGCCGACTATCTGACCGGCGCCATCACGCTGGCTGCACTGTCCGGCATCATGCTGTTAGGGTTTGGCCTGCTGCGGCTGGGTTTCCTGGCCAATTTCCTGTCTCACACGGTGGTCTCAGCGTTTATCACAGCGTCAGCCTTGATTATTGCACTCAGTCAGGTTCGTCACGTGCTCGGAATAGAAGCCGAAGGCGATAACCTGTTCGAGTTGGTTCACGCCATCGGCATTCAATCGAATGATGCCAATCTCTATACCTTGCTAATCGGCCTCACGACGCTGACCTTTCTGTTTGCCGTGAGATCCTGGGGTGTCGGTGTGCTGCGGAAAGCGGGTCTGTCTGCACGAACCGCGGAGCTGGCCGCTAAATCGGCACCCGTTATAGGCGTAATTGCTTCGATTCTGNTTACTTTCAGATTTGAACTCGCTGATCGTGGAGTCGCGATCGTCGGAGAAATCCCGACAGGTCTGCCCATGCTCGCAGTGCCTACTTTTTCCCTTGAGCTAGTTGAAATGCTGCTCATTCCGGCGGCGCTGATTTCCATTATCGGATACGTCGAGTCGATCTCTGTCGGCAGAACCCTGGGCGCACACAGGCAAGAAAGAGTGGACAGCAACAGGGAATTAGTCGGTCTTGGAGCGGCAAACCTATCCTCGGCGTTCTCAGGCGCGCTGCCGGTAACCGGAGGCTTCTCCCGGTCCGTCGTGAACTTTGATGCCGGCGCCGTCACTCAGGGCGCCAGTATCTACACGGCTATTCTTATCGCGCTGGTATCCCTGCTCCTGACACCAGCTCTGTATTTTTTGCCGAAAGCTACACTCGCCGCGACGATCATTGTCGCTGTTCTCTCACTGGTCGATTTATCCATTATTAGGAAAACCTGGCGCTATTCGAGAAGTGACAGCCTCGCACTACTGATAACTATTTGCGCAACGCTCGGCTTTGGAGTGGGAACAGGTGTAAGCTGTGGTGTAGTGACCTCTCTGGCACTTCACCTTTATCGTACGTCAAGGCCACACATAGCCGAAGTCGGTCTGGTCGAGGGAACGGAGCACTTTCGCAATGTGCNCCGTTATGAGGTTAAGACCGTNCCGGAGATCCTGACTCTGCGGGTTGACGAAAGTCTATTTTTTGCAAACGCAAGCTTTCTTGAAGATGAGATTTACATGAAACTCACGAGCCAGCCCGCTATCANGCACGTCATCTTAATGTGTAGCGCAGTGAACGAAGTCGACTTCAGTGCCTTGGAAGTGCTCGAGGAACTGAACAGGCGGTTCGCAGAACAGGGATTGGCGCTCCATCTTTCTGAGGTCAAGGGACCGGTTCTAGATCGACTGCACCGAACTGCCTTCGTGGATCGGCTGTCCGGCAATCTTTACTTTACCCAACATCAGGCCTTCAAGGATTTATATGCACGCCTTCACTATAGTGCCTTGTCCGAAGAGCCCTAGGCGCTGTGCTCTCGAGGGTAGTGGAACCAATGACAAGCGTTCAACGAAGTTTAACCAGGGTTCTCAAGGCTAGGCCGACAACCAAGATGAGTAGCGGCCTATGGCAGTTGCATCTCTTCGCTTTCCGCCTCGCGGGCCCGCTCAAACGCAGCGCGCGGGCCGGCTGAGCGAATTTGCTCTAACCAGAACACACCGTCGTAGGGGTAGCTGTTGCCCCGGGTGCCAATGAAATCGATATCACCGTCACCGTCCAGGTCGCGCGCCATGAACTTATCGAACATGCCACGCTTACGGCGTGAGATATCGTGGCGTCTCCATTTACCATATACATTGCCCACGCCCGGGTTTTCAAACCAGCCGATCCGACCGAGAGCCCCGTCGACGTTCACGGAACTGTCATCACCGGTACGATCGCCACGACTGTAGCTGCCGGCGATCAAGTCGATGTCACCATCATCATCAATGTCAGCAAGAGCGTAGCCAGTATGGCTGTCCGGTGCGAAGCTGCCTATGTAATTGGCATTCCACGCGTCTCCCTTACGCTTGGGTTGCTCGATCCATACAATTCCCCGTGACGCAGTACCGATGATGTCCAGCCGACCATCACCATTGAGATCCGTATATTCGAGATTGAAGCCGGCCATGCTAGCACCGTAAATGCCGACAGCTCGCTCGGTGAAATTCAGGGTGCCATCACCGGGATTGTCAAAGATGATCAGGCGCGATTCGCCGCGGGTACCCACCACAATGTCCACATCACCATCGCTGTCGATATCAACGGGTTCAGCGTTCTGCGGGATGCTGTAGTTTCCAAGGATGTGTACTTGCCAGCTTTCTCCATGCAGTGGATCGCCATGGAGCGTGTGAAGCTCAACCGGTGTTGATCTTGCATAATCCTCAGGTCCGGGAGTCTGTGCTCCCTTGTTGGGGGCGGTCAGCTCAGGCACACCGTCCCCGTTAAAGTCCGCTGCGAATACTCGAATGTAGGAACCCTTGTCCCTGGTCAGCGGCAGAATCAATCGCGGCCACTGTGAACTGCGCGTATTGCTACCGGGGTTTTGAAGATANATCAAATGAGATCGCTCAGCAGCAGCGACGATGTCTAACCACCCATCCCTATTCAAATCCACCAGAACTGCATCTTCAGGTGCGGGAACGTCTTCCGCTTCAGCCACCGTNGCATTGAACCAGAGATTTGGATCATTCGATCCATAATGGATACGCACATGACCAGCCAACGGCGGCACAAAATCTTCGAGAAACGAAGCGGAATCATATTCAGAATCTGACTCATGGACCGACACGATATCCTCTATGCCATCTCTATCAATATCACCCATGACAAAGCCATCGCTNCCGCTGAAATTGACCTTAGCAGTCACGGGGTCGTCGATGAGATGCTCCCGCCAGCTGATGTACTCGCCGTTTACAGATTGCGCTCGTGTCAGGGTGTCGCCGACAGGCGTCTGGGCATGGATTGGCCGAAAACTGCTGCTGACAAGACACAGAACGCTCAGAGATACGGCCTTGAGAAAAGGTTGCATAATCATGACTGACTCCTCATTTAGTTCAGTGTAGCAAGGAGTGGAGGGCAAGTTCATCTGGAGGCTCGTCCTCCTAGTTTTTCCAACTCACTAGGTATCTCGTCGCTGAATGATTAGAGACGAGCCGATAACTTGCTCGGCAGCAGCAGAGGACAATTCGCTGTCTGCAGTTCATACGACCCTGCCCGAACTTACACACCGACTCTCTCAATAAAAGGGTTTCGCAGACAGTGTTGCACTTCTTGGCTAATTCCGCTAAGCGACACTAGACAAAGACCAGTTGAAGACATACCTTTGCCCAATAAATTCAAAGAATTATCTGGAGAGTTTCGCATGCAAACCCGCTTCTACCCAATCGCGCTATTGCTGTTTCTGGGCACCGGATTGACGCCGATTTACAGCATAGGGCAACCGGTTCTAGTGCCCGATTACACGGAAGTCACTGACGAGCGCCTGTTGAATCCGGAAGCACACAACTGGCTGTCCTATCGCGGCACGCTTGATGGCTGGGGTTTCAGCAGACTGGACGAAATCNATGAAAGTAATGTCCAGCAGCTTGAGCCAGTTTGGAGTTTTTCAACCGGAGTTCTCGGTGGACATGAGGCTCCCCCGATAGTGAACAATGGCGTGATGTTCGTTACCACGCCGGGGAACCTTGTCTATGCCATTGATGCNGCCAGCGGCGATTTACTTTGGCGCTATCAACATGATCTGCCAGAAGCCTACATAGCATTCCATCGCACCAATCGCGGCGTTGCCCTGTATGGCGACAAAGTCTATACCGCAACACTGGATGCACGTGTCGTCGCTCTCGATGCGGCAACCGGCCGAAAAGTATGGGACAGCACCGTTCAGGATAATAATTTCGGCTACTACATCACCATGGCACCATTGGCCATTGACGGTAAGATCCTGGTCGGCACTTCTGGAGGAGAATTGGGCATTCGGGGGTTCGTCGTGGCACTGGACGCGGAAACCGGTGAAGAAGTCTGGCGGACCTATACAGTTCCTGCTCCTGGCGAACCGGGAAATCAAACCTGGCCGGGCGAGTCCTGGCGGACCGGCGGTGCNGCAGTATGGGTTCCGGGCCACTATGACGCGGAGCTCGGCCTCGCCTACTTCGGGACCGGTAATCCGGGACCGTGGATCGGNGATCAAAGACCAGGAGACAATCTCTACACCAACTCAGTGCTGGCGCTTGATATCAAAACAGGCGAAATCCGGGCACACCATCAATACCACTGGAACGGCTCATGGGATTGGGATGAGGTTTCTACGCCGATCCTGATGCCAGTCGAGCGCCAGGGCCGGATGATTGACGCACTGGTGCACCCGGGCCGCAACGGCTACNTGTGGACNCTCGAAAGATCTGCCGACGATATCAACTTCGTTGACGCTGAGCCCTATGTTTATCAGAACGCCTTCGCNAGCNTCGACCCTGAAACTGGGCGTCCGACTTACGACCCGAAACACAAACCAACCACCGGTAGCACCACCTCTTTCTGCCCCTCGTTGTGGGGTGGCAAAGACTGGCCCCCAGCCGCCTACAATCCGGAAAGTGGGCTACTTTACATACCAGCCAACGATAACCACTGCGGCGTGATNGAGGGGCGCGAAGTGACCTACATGCCCGGAAGCGCGTACATGGGCGCTCGCACTCAAATGACGGTGCCNGANGGAGCCGATCATATTGGCGAAATNCAGGCCTGGGACATGAACACCGGCGAAGAAGTCTGGACCCGTGAATTCGATTCGCACAACTGGGGCGGTATTCTTACGACGAGCGGCAATCTCATTTTCAGCGGCGGCACCAGTGACCGAATGTTTCGGGCGCATAATGCGTCCACTGGGGAGTNGCTGTGGGAATTCAAAACCAACTCCGGGATTATCGGGGTGCCTTCCACCTTTTCGGTTGACGGCAAACAGTATATCGCCGTACAGGCCGGCTGGGGAGTCGACGCAGCTAGTATGACCGCTCGCCTTGATATGGTGCGGGGCACCCGAACCTTTGTCCCGCAGGGCGGGGTTATCTGGGTATTCGCGCTGCCAGACTAATACCGTCAATCAATCCGATAANCCACGATGTCAAAANGCGGCGCCTGTGACCGCAGCCATGGTCAGTCCAAGGTANCCATGGCTCAAGACGCAATACGCATTGTCGAAGCGTGGCGAGCGGCTGATCCCCGGCAGTGAANCCGGNGNAGCCCATCCATGGCTGCNCTCCTTGCCCGCCCAGCTCCGGCAGGAATCAGCGTGNGGATAATCGAGCAGTCTCCAAGTCTACGAACTCAACGGTTCATCGCCTGACGCNAGCGNAAGCCGNAGCTTCGCTTCCATCAGNCCAGTTTCAGTGATCAGGATGACGGTGATGCCAGTCGGTTTCTGACTGGTAGGCGTGGCCGATTCGGCAAAGCGTGGCTTCGGCGAATTTGCTGCCCATCAACTGCATCACATAAGGCTGCGTTCGATCATTGAATCCGCAGGGCAGCGACAGCGCGGGCGTACCGGCAAGGTCTGCCGGTATCGTGAACTGGCCCTGAAAATTTTTTATCACCTCCTTCATGGCCTCTGCGTCGCCCCGTTGTGCGACCACATTGACTGCAAACACCATGCCTCCGGAAGGACAGATGACAGCATCAACTTCACCTAGCGCCGCTTCAAACCGAGCACTGAATTCTGAACGCTGCTCAACGGCTGCGGCGTATTCTTTTTCCGTCATCTGCATGCCCATGCGCAGAACATCGGCCAGATAACCCCCGTAGCAAGCTTCTCTGGCAGGAAAGTATTCGCGGTGGGCGCGGTAGGCTTCATAACCCGTCAGCGGTAGCCAGAGGTTTCGGTAATCCATCGGGCCTTCATGGGGCATCTCCACCGGAACACATTCCATGCCGAGCGCAATAAACACGCCAATCGCCTGCTCGAGTGCGGCGAGTAAACCCGGATCAGTTCCATGGCTGAACCAGTCGGCATCNACTCCCAGACGNAAACCATTCAGATTCGTTGCAGCAGGCTGGGCAATCTGCGAGTCCTCACGATTCAGAGAAGTTTGATCATTCTCATCATAACCGGCTATACCGTTATACAGGGCCACTGCGTCAGCCACGGAACGAGCCATCGGGCCAACGTGATCAAGTGACTCCGCCAGCGCGAGCACCCCATGGCGGCTCACCCTGCCGTAGGTCGGTTTAAGGCCGGTCACACCGTTGGCCATGGCTGGATAGCGTATGGAGCCGCCGGTATCGGTGCCGATAGCGGCGAAACAGAGACCAGCCGCCACGGCCACGCCAGAGCCGGAAGAAGACACCCCCGCCCACAGCTCTTTTCCCCAGGGGTTTTT
>NZJB01000047.1 GCA_002691885.1 Gammaproteobacteria bacterium | reverse complement strand
TTGGAAATTCACCATCGACCTTGATTCTGGGAGATAATGTTTTTTATGGTCACGAATTGGAGAAAACTCTTAAGACTGCGGGCCAACAGTCGACAGGAGCTTCCATATTTGGATATCATGTATCAGATCCTCAGAATTATGGTGTAGTGGAGTTTGATGATTCAGGTAAGGTGATTTCTTTGCAAGAGAAGCCCCAAAACCCAAAATCTAATTATGCCGTGCCTGGATTGTATTTTTATGATCCACAGGTTTGTTCGATTGCTAAAGAACTCAAACCTTCTCCCCGTGGAGAACTTGAGATCACCGATCTGAATAGGAATTACTTAGAACTTGGTCAGCTTTCCGTAGAAATAATGGGGCGAGGGACTGCATGGTTAGATACGGGAAGTCATGAAAACTTGGCTTCCGCCACTGATTTTGTGAAAGTAATTGAGGAAAGGCAGGGACTCAAGATCGCCTGCCTTGAGGAAATAGCACTTTACAAGAATTGGTTATCTTTTGAGCAACTGGAAGTGCATGCATACAACCATGGTTCATCTTCCTACGGATCTTACTTGAAATCTATCCTTAAACGGCACTCAAAATAACCAAAAATACCAAATACATATCAACGCATCATGATATGTTGATGAATAAACTTGATTTCTATTTATCTTTCTGATGAAATTTGGGGATGTCAAAATCCTTTATCTTTTCTTCTGAATCCGTCGGCGAAGGTCATCCTGACAAAGTGTCGGATTCCATTTCTGATAGTATCTTGGACGCTTGCCTTGAACAGGACTCTCACAGCAGGGTTGCTTGTGAAACTCTTGTTAAAAGCAATTGCGTCACGATTGCTGGAGAGATTACAACTTCATCTAAATTTGATTATGAAGCGGTTGTACGAAGTGCTATTAAGGAGATCGGTTACACAAACGACGATGATATTTTTCATGCAGACAAGGTATTCATTACCAATCAGTTAACGGCTCAGTCTCGAGATATTGGGCAGGGGGTTGATGCAAATGCAGCCGAAGGAAAAGGAACCGCGGAACAAGGTGCTGGTGACCAGGGAATTATGTTTGGTTATGCTTGTAATGAGACCGAAGAACTCATGCCTGCCCCGGTTATGTTTGCTCATCGAATCCTTCGTAAGATGGCAGAAATCAGGAAAACGACTCATGAGGCATCTTGGCTCAGGCCAGATTGCAAATCACAAGTAGCTTTAAAGTATGATGATGGTAAAATGGTTGGAATTGAAAATGTTGTGGTATCCACCCAACATGCAGATTCGGCCGAAAATGAAACGATTCGTTCTTTTATTACGGAGGAGATAATTAAGCCCTCACTTCCATCGGAGTTTTTGTCGGCGAATACCGAATATCTGATTAATCCTACCGGTCGATTTGTTGTTGGTGGACCTGAAGGAGATTCCGGTCTTACCGGAAGAAAAATTATTGTCGACACTTACGGAGGCTGGGGAAGGCATGGGGGTGGTGCTTTTTCGGGTAAAGACCCAAGTAAAGTTGATCGTTCTGCTGCGTATATGTGTCGATGGGTTGCTAAAAATATTGTTGCCGCTGGACTTGCGGAGCGCGTGGAGATTCAAGTTGCCTATGCAATTGGCCATCCTCATCCAACTAGTATAACTACCGACTGCTTTGGTACGGAAACAGTAGATGAATCAAAAATCCAACACGCTATCCTGGAAGTTTTCGACTTCAAGCCAGCAGCGATTGTTTCCCAACTTGATTTGCTCCGTCCAATTTATGGACAAACCACTCATTATGGACATTTTGGTAAATCTGATCTCCCGTGGGAGCAATTGACTAAAGTGGACGATCTAAAATCAGCAACTTCCTAACCTTTTTGATCCCTTTTTTCCTAACCAGCGTTATCTTACTACATGACTATTATGACAGAAACTATCACCCCTACACTAGATTATAAAGTTGCCGACATCACTCTAGCTGAATTCGGCCGAAAAGAAATTTCCATTGCCGAGCATGAAATGCCAGGATTAATGGCCACCCGAGAAAAATACGGTCCTTCTAAACCTCTTGCTGGGGTAAAGATAATGGGTTCTCTCCATATGACGATCCAAACTGCGGTTCTTATCGAAACTCTTGTAGAGTTAGGTGCCGATGTTCGTTGGTGTTCTTGCAATATTTACTCCACACAAGATCATGCTGCAGCAGCAGTCGCTGCAGCCGGTATTCCTGTCTTCGCCTGGAAAGGGGAAACCTTGGATGATTACTGGGATTGCACCTGGAATGCACTCACTTGGCCTGACGGTTCAGGACCCGAGCAAATTGTCGATGACGGCGGTGATGCTACTTTACTTATCCACAAAGGAGTTGAATTAGAAAATGGTAGTGATTGGGTCAATTCAGACTCCGAGAGCGAAGAAGAGGAAGTCATCAAAAAATTACTCAAGAAAACTCATTTGGAAAAACCTATTCACTGGTCGAAAGTTGCTGAGAAGGTAGTTGGGGTTTCGGAAGAAACAACAACTGGTGTTCTTCGTCTTCTCCAAATGCAGGAAGAAGGAAATCTTCTTTTTCAAGCGATCAATGTTAACGACTCGGTGACCAAATCTAAATTCGACAACAATTATGGATGCCGTCATTCCTTGGTTGATGGAATCAAACGTGCTCTTGATGTACTTATTTCAGGTAAATTGGCTATGGTTTGTGGTTATGGGGATGTGGGCAAAGGCTCTGCAGATTCCCTTGCCAACGAAAAGGCCCGGGTCATGGTATCGGAAGTGGATCCCATTTGTGCTTTGCAGGCATGCATGTCAGGTTACCAAGTCACGACTATTGAAGATGCCTTAGAAACAGCAGATATTTTCGTAACCACTACGGGTAACAAAGACATCATCACGGCTGAGCATATAAGTAAGATGAAAGACCAAGCCATTGTCTGTAACATCGGTCACTTTGATAATGAAATCCAAGTTGCTGAGCTTGAACAGATGGAAGGGGTTACCAAGGAAATTATTAAGGATGACTCTGTACCTGGAGGACCAGTGAGTCGCTTCACATTCCCGGACGGTAAAAGTATTTACTTATTAGCAGAAGGTAGGCTGATTAACCTCGGTTGTGCCACTGGTCACCCAAGTTTTGTAATGTCTAACAGCTTTACCAACCAGACCATTGCACAGATCGACATTCGGAATAATCCGGATCGTGAAATTGGTGTGACCCGTCTTAGCAAGGAATTGGATGAGGAAGTTGCCCGCTTACATTTAGACAAGCTCGGTGCAAAACTTACTTCTCTTAGCAAAGAGCAAGCTGATTATATCGGTGTACCTGTAAATGGTCCTTACAAACCTGATCATTACCGTTATTAGTCTTTAAGTTTAAATTTAAAATTATTAGACCGCACCTTAAAGAGGTGCGGTCTTTTTTTGATTCGTTGACCCTTGTTTCAAGGCAAGATAAGTTGCAACCTGTAAAATGTTTTACGATGAAACTAAAGTTTATTTAAAAGCAGGAAAAGGGGGAGATGGATGCATGTCCTTTCTCCGCCAAAAGTATATTCCAAAAGGTGGGCCTAATGGGGGAAATGGGGGTCGTGGAGGAGATGTAATTCTTCTGGCGGATGAAAATGTATCGGATCTGAGAGCTTTTCACTTCAAGAAACACTGGAATGCAAAAAACGGAGAACCGGTCATACAAGAGTGAGTGATAAATTCCGGCGGACAAAAAGTTATTTCCTTCGGTTGTTTAAGACGGATACAGTTTGAGAAAGCTATAGTGATTCTTTCTCGAATTGTCCCGTTGCCGTAACGTTACTCACTGAAATGCATGTTTGAGTCGAAAAAAAGGCCCATCCCTGGGCCTTTTTGGTCTATGCCACCTAATTTTAAAAACGCCGAGTAATCGAAAGCCTCGCGTTAAGGTCCTTGCCGACAGACGCTTGATGTGTGCTGTGGGAGAATGGGAAGTAGAGCTCATCTGAAAGATTTTCGACATTCAGTCTGATCTCGAGGTTGTCAGAAACATTATAGTATGCAGCTGCATCCCACCGTGTGTAATCAGGCAGGATTAAACCGGGTTTGTTGTTTTTGATGTTCTGCTCGTCCTGGTATGCAAAACCGACCCCCAACCCAAACTGTGCGTTGACCTGGTAGTTAGCCCATAAATGCATCGTAGATTCAGGCAATTCTCTGGGCTCACCTCCAGAAGAGGTGGTTCCATCCATGCTTGTATAGCCTGCCGCAACGGACAGTGAGTCGTTAAGCTGGCCCTTTAATTCAAGCTCAAATCCATCGACCTGTAGCCCAACTATTTCCGCTTGCTCACCGGTTACGCTGTCTCTCACGGCCTGCGTTTGGTCATTTTGAAAGTAGGCGGCAGCGAACATCAGGCCGGGAGCTATATCCCATTTGACTCCGAATTCGGTGTTTTCAAACACGTCGGGGTCGAGCCTTGCGGAGCTAGCCGAAAGCTTCTTATATTGCTCTCCGGATCTAGGGAGAAAGCTCTCACTGTAGCTGATGTAAAGTGAAAGAGAGTCTTGAGGTTTGAATATCAGACCCGCCCGTGGAGAGAATTGATCATCTTGTCTAGTCTGAGAAGATCCGGCTTTAACATCATTGACTGTTATATCGAATTGGTCCAACCGTCCCCCCAACATCAAGATGAGGTTTTCTCCGATGTTGATTTGATCTTGTATATAAATTGACGTCACGTCGATTTCAGACATGGTTGAGTTGTTCAAATCTGAAGTGTAGTCAACACTAGTCGGCTGTCCTGCAGAATTTACCGTGAAGTCCATCGGATTCGAAATGTTGAACTTCTCATTGTCGTCACTGGTGGTTGACCAGTAGGTGTTGAATCTGTGATTAGCATTGTCTGTACTTACAACCTGCGCACCAATCGAAAGCGCGTGGTCAACCGCTCCCGTTCCGAATTCGGTGACATAGTTCGCATCAAGGAATAAGTTTTCTCGGGTGGTAGGATCCTTATAGCCATCCATTGTGACCACGTCGCCGTCGAACCCAGAAGCGTACAGGTTTTGGTACAACTTCTCGAATGAGTCGTATTGGACGTTTATGTTAAGGCGACTGCTGTTAGAGAACTCTCTTGATAGGCTGCCTCGTAAGATGTCAGCTGTAAGGCGTTGCACGTTGAGATCAGGAGTCCCGAATACCACCTCCGCCAATCCCTCGACTGGGACGCCATTTTGAGTAGGGATGCCCCTATCAATGAATCTTTCATGGTTCGCGTGTTCGTACGAAAGGTCGAGAGTGGTATCTTGGCCTAGTTCCATCCTAAAAGTAGGATTAAATCCAACTCGTTGACCATCATAGAAATTCCGATGATTCTCCAATGAATCCCTGTGAGCGTTGATGCGGAGAGCAGAACTTTCACTGGTTTGTATGTTGAAATCTGCGGCGACGTCAAACGCGCCAAAAGTGTCGCTGCCCGCGTCAAACGAGCCCCCACTCTCACCAATCATTGCTTTCTTGGTCACTCGGTTTATCAAGCCGCCGGTTCCACCCCGACCGAATAGTAGGGCGTTTGGTCCGCGAAGTACCTCGACCTGCTCAACGTTGTAGAGGGATCGAAAATACTGGACGTCGTCACGCAATCCGTCTCGATAGAAATCCGCGGTCGACCTCACTCCACGAAATACGACCGAGTCCCTATGACCCTCACCTTGAGACTGGTTTACACCCGCGGTGTAGCGCACTATATCCCCCAGCTCTCTGAAGCCCCTTGACCTGATTTCCTCTGACGAGAGTATCGCTACCGCTTGAGGGGTGTCTAAAAGTGGCAGCGGCGGTGACATAGAATTCACGACATTTGACTGAAGAGTTCCGCTGACGGTGATCTCTTCCACCTGCGAAAACGCGCTATTTGACATCGCTAAAGCGCTCGCAATGGCAGTACATAATATTTTTTTGCTGTGGGTCATCTCTTGCGTTCCCGTGTAGATAAGGATGAACAATGGACCGCAAGTGTAATGATTATCTTTACCAAATGCAAATGATTCTCATTTGTTATTTAAGCAATTGTTTTTAATGATATTATAATATGTTAGCGCCACCGTGCGAGTATGACTGCGGACTTAGAACCTTTCTTCACAAGCCAGCACCAACCCGTTAAGAATGGGCGACTGCCTGTGCTCTTGGCATCACGAGCCTCGTCTCGATGATCGATCTCGTCGTTTCTGCATTTTTCGAGGAGTGCCCGAAGCTCAGGGAAAGACGCTTCTGCCTGTAAGCGATCTATTTGCTCGAGGTAGTGTTCGCCCACGAATGTCTCTACTGCATCTATAGTTGCGTAAACAGCATTACTGCCAAAAAGCGACGGAATGGCACCAGTTAAAAAACCAGCCAGCTTCCACAGTGGTAGAAATATGCTGTGATGACATACGGGTAGCTCATTCGAAATTAGCTCAAGATGATTCTCTTCAGTCGTTAGGTGTTCTCGAGCGAAAGTACGAACTTGCTCGTCTCTGCTGACCGATAAGATGCCCCGATATATATATACAGCGCCCGTTTCTCCGGCATGATTTGACCGCATATCCTGACGCAGCCATGCAGGGAGTTCAGCTTTTTGTGTTGAAGTGAAGGAGGAGTCCATGTCGTTTATTACGACTGCTTGAGCGAGCTAGACCAAGCGAATCTGATTGTCCGTCTTTAGCGTAGCAACTGCATGCGAACACTGTACTGGATGACTCATGACCTGCGCCTTGACGACAATCCGGCGCTGCGTTTGGCAGCTCAGTCCAGTGAGCTTGCTTTTGCCACTGTCATCAATCCTGACTGGTTCACTGAAGGCCGGTATGGTATGGCGTCGATGGGCAAGCTTCGCTGGCAGTTCCTCCAGCAGTCACTCGCCGATTTAATAGACTCTCTGGCACGTAGGGGGTGTGTTCTTCATCTCCTGAGGGGAGACCCTGTCGCGGTCCTTGCTGACCTGATTGAGCAAGTTCAATTTCAGCGTGTGGTGACCTCCCGTCAGTTTGGTTCTGATGAGCTCGCCCAGCTCGCTACGCTGATTGAGCGGTTCCCTGACGTACTTTTCAGCTCAATAGATACCTATACGCTTTTTAATTTCAGCGGGTTGCCCATGCCGGTGTCAGACATTCCCGAAACATACTCCCGGTTTCGTCGCAAGGCAGAAAAGATGGCCGTGGAAGAGCCCTGTGGCATGCCTGCGCGCTTACCCGCAACAATTGAGCTTGATCAAGCGTGTTTAGAACTCGGGTCCGTGGATGCTGATTCAGACCCCTCTCAGAGGCTAATCGGTGGAGAGGCCGCTGCCAGAGCGCACGCAGAGTCCTATTTTTCAGGTGAACTGCCTCTTACCTACAAGCTGGTAAGGAACGAGCTGGACGGTTGGGATAATTCCTCAAAATTTTCTGCCTGGCTTAACTCGGGCTGCTTTTCTGTGCGACGCCTGGTTGATCTGCTCAGTGAGTTTGAGCTGCGCTGCCAGCGCAATGATTCCACTTACTGGCTCTACATTGAGCTGTTGTGGCGCGAATACTTTCAGTGGTTGGCGCTCAAAATCGGCAAGAAGCTCTTTTTAAAAAACGGCAGTGCTGCGCATCAGATTTCTGGCCGGTTTGATGCTGGCGCGTTGTCAGCATGGTGTCGCGGAGAGACCCAATACCCGCTGGTTAACGCCTGCATGAAACAGCTGAGTGCCACTGGCTACCTCTCCAATCGAGGCAGACAGATCGCTGCAAGTTGCCTGATTAATGAGCTTGAGGGGGACTGGCGTTACGGCGCTGCGTGGTTTGAAAGTCAACTTATTGATTATGATGTGGCCGCTAACTGGGGGAACTGGCAATATCTGGCCGGCGTCGGGGCTGACCCTCGGGGAGGGCGTCACTTCAACCTGGCGAAGCAGACAGAAATTTATGATGCAGACGGCCGCTACCGGTCGCGCTGGCTGGACTAAGGGCGATTGCTTAGACCATGCCTCACCATAAATCATTTCTACCCCAAAAGATCTGCCCGGTATGTGAGCGTGCGTTCAGCTGGCGTAAAAAGTGGGAGCGAGACTGGGATCAGGTGTTGTACTGCTCCGAGCGCTGCCGACGCCAGCGAAAGCTAACGCCCGAACACAAATGAGCGTATCTGTGCAGTGCGTGCACTGGCCCGCAGGCGGTCTTGCCCGTCCGGATTAGCTTTTCTGCTTGAGTTGCTCGGAGAAAGTGAGTGGATTTTCGGTTTCCGAGGCGACCAACTTGTCCTGCGTTCGCAAGGTAAAGTCAGACGCATCGTGTCGCTCGTGAAGCTGAGTCTCCAGTGGCCCCCAGGTGCGATTTACGATTCTCCCCCGTTTGACAGCTGGTCTCTGTGCCAGTGACTTGGCCCATCGCCCTACATGGGCGTAGGAGGAGGTGTCGAGGAATTCTGCTGCGTCATACACAGCGCCAGTGTATACGGCGCCATACCAGGGCCAGATAGCAATGTCAGCGATGCTGTATTCATTACCGCAAAGGTAAGCATGATCGGCCAGATGTCGGTCCAGTACGTCCAACTGGCGTTTGACTTCCATGCTGTAGCGATTAATGGCGTACTCTATTTTTTCTGGTGCGTAGACATAGAAATGGCCGAAACCGCCCCCTAGATAGGGCGCAGATCCCATTTGCCAGAACAACCAGTTAAGGCATTCAGTCCGGCTGGCGGGCTCGCCAGGAATCAGCGCTGAAAATTTTTCAGCTAAATAAAGCATGATTGCCCCTGATTCAAAAATGCGGATAGGCTTTTCGCCGCTGTGATCAACCAGCGCCGGAATTTTCGAGTTCGGGTTGATGCTGACAAACTCCGAGCCGAACTGGTCTCCGTCCCGTATGTTGACCAAATGCGCATCATACTCAGCGCCCTCAAGGCCCAGGCTCAGAAGTTCTTCCAGCAAAATTGTGACCTTCTGGCCGTTGGGAGTACCAAGGGAGTAGAGCTGCAGGGGATGTCTCCCGCGCTGCAGCGTTTTTACATGAGTCGCGCCTGCCACAGGGCGGTTGAGTTTTGCGAATGTGCCACCGGAATCTTTGTCCCAGACCCATTTCTGTGGAGGGTGATATTGATTTTTCTCTGCCATGTCAGCTACATCGTAAGAAGATCGGATTGTCGATAGTCAACGTTGCCTCCTGTCAGGACGACTTTGTCGTGGGTGTGCCGCCTGCGATACAGGCCGCTGCTAAATGCCTGCCCGAGTTCCACTATAACGCTCTGCGCTTCGCGGCTGCAAGTGACTCAGAGCGAATCCAGGTGGCTGTAAATGGATGAGATCTTGCTCGAAAAGGGTTCCCTTATCACCGTCTTCTCAGGTATGTTTCTCTTATGCCTGACAATCTCGAAGAATATCCCGATATCAGCGCCTCGCAGACGCTCAGCGAAGCGGAGTTGCGCGCTCACTGGATGCCATTTACCGGCAACCGTCAATTCAAGCGCCAGCCCAGACTTTTCAGCAGCGCTGAGGGCGTTTACTACACCACTGTGGACGGTCGAAAAGTATTTGACGGTCTGTCGGGTCTATGGACATGCGGGTTGGGGCACTGTCGCAAGGAAATTTCTGAAGCGGTAAGTAGGCAGGTGGCTTCGCTGGATTACTCTCCCGGATTTNAGTANGGCCATCCACTCAGCTTCAAACTGGCGCAGAAGGTAGTGGAACTCACCCCTGATGGTCTTGACCAGGTTTTTTTCACCGATTCCGGGTCAGANACTATTGANACGGCTCTGAAGATGTCGCGCGGTTACTGGCGCAACAAGGGTTTGCCGGGCAAGACCAAGTTCATCGGGCGGATCAAAGGTTATCACGGGGTCAACTACGGCGGCATCGGCGTGGGGGGCATCGGTTTCAACCGCAAGCTTTTCGGCCAGGCCGTCGATGCAGACCACATCCCGCATACCGTCTTGCCCGAGAATACCTTCAGCAAAGGGCTGCCTGACGCTGGTGCACACTTGGCAGATGAGCTTGAAGAACTGGTCCTGCTGCATGATGCCTCTAATATTGCGGCTGTTGTGGTGGAGCCCATGTCGGGTACTGCTGGCGTGCTTCCGCCGCCCAAGGGTTACCTCAGACGGCTNCGGGAAATTTGTGATGCCCACAACCTGCTGCTGATTTTTGATGAGGTNATTACCGGACTCGGGAGAATGGGCGCCTATACTGGTGCTGAAGAGTTTGGTGTCACTCCGGACATCCTAACGCTCGCCAAGCAGATCACTAACGGCGCCCAGCCGTTAGGCGCCGTTGTGAGCAAGCAGGAAATCTACGACACCTACATGGATCAGGGCGGACCAGATTACATGGTCGAGTTTCCGCACGGTTATACGTATTCTGCCCACCCGGTTGCCTGTGCTGCGGGGCTCGCCGCACTTGATGTGCTTGAGCGCGAACAGCTCCCCCAGCGNGTGAAAGCCATGTCGGGCTACTTTGAACAGGCCGTGCATCAGTTGAAGGGAGCGCCTTACGTCGAAGACATTCGGAACTACGGATTTGCAGCGGGTATCAGTCTGCAACACCATCCCGGAGAGCCGTTGCGCCGGCCATTTGAGTTGGGTCTGAAGTGTTTTGAAAAGGGTTTCTATGTGCGCTGGGGCGGGGANACCGTGCAGCTAGCGCCAGCATTTGTGGTGAATGAGAAACAGATCGACAGCCTGATCAATGCAGTTGGTGAAGCCCTACATGAGTTCCCCTGACGCCCTGGTCGACGCAGCACCTGCTTATCTCGGACACTACATCAATGGCGAGGAGNTCCCGGACCGCAGCCGGACTGGAGATGTTTTCAATCCCGCTTCAGGTGAAGTCAGGCTGAAGGTAGGTCTGGCGAGCCAGTCCACAGTTTCGGCTGCGGTTACTGCTGCAGCTGCTGCTTTCCCAGCCTGGCGGCAAACGCCGCCGCATAAACGTGCGCAAATTCTGTTCCGTTACAAACAGCTGCTTCAGGATAACGCGGNAAATATCTGCCAGTTGATTACCGCTGAGCATGGTAAGGTGATTGACGACGCGCACGGTGAACTCGGTCGCGGAATTGAAGTTGTTGACTATGCCTGCGGTATCAGTGAACTGCTTAAAGGAGAACATTCTAAAAATGCCGGGCCTGAGATTGACAGCTGGTCTGAATTTCACCCGCTTGGCGTGGTAGCGGGCGTCACGCCTTTTAATTTCCCGGCAATGGTTCCCATGTGGATGTTCCCTATGGCTATCGCTTGCGGTAATACGTTTATTCTAAAGCCCTCCGAGCGTGACCCCAGCCCAGCCTTGTTATTGGGGAAANTGCTTACTGATGCCGGTCTGCCTGACGGTGTATTCAACGTCATCAACGGCGACAGCGACACGGTTCAACATCTCATTGAAGATGTGCGTGTTGAGGCGCTGAGTTTTGTCGGCTCTACGCCCATTGCAGACTCAATCTTTACGCGTGGCTCTGCCAAGGGCAAGCGTGTTCAGGCGCTTGGAGGGGCCAAGAATCACGCGGTAATTTTGCCTGATGCTGATCTCGAAAATGCCGTGAATGCGCTCATGGGAGCCGCTTACGGCTCCTGTGGAGAGCGTTGCATGGCGATCTCAGTCGTGGTTTGTGTNGGTGATGAGACTGCAGATAAAACAGTGGCACTGCTTCAGAACAAAATCTCCGGCCTGAAAATCGGGCCTGGTGTTGATGCGGCCAACGACATGGGCCCCTTGATCAGCCAAGAGGCGCTTCAGAGGGTGACGCAGTACATTGATCAGGGGGTAGCAGAAGGCGCTGAACTGCTGGCGGACGGCAGAGGCTTTTCGCTGGCCGGACATGAGTCCGGCTTTTTTATCGGTGCCACGCTGTTTGATAAAGTGCAGCCTGACATGTCGATTTATCGGGATGAGATTTTTGGGCCGGTGTTGTGTGTGCTGCGCGTGGATTCACTGGGAGCGGCTATGAAGCTGATAGATGAGCACGAATTCGGGAATGGCACCTGTCTATTCACCCGAGACGGAGAGGTAGCCCGCTATTTTACCGACAATATTCAGGTGGGTATGGTCGGCGTAAATGTTGCTCTGCCTGTGCCCATTGCCAGTCAGAGTTTTGGGGGCTGGAAGCGATCCCTGTTCGGTGATCTGTATGTGTATGGCCCGGATGCCGTCAGGTTTTATACCCGCCGCAAGACGATGACCCAGCGCTGGCCGGCCAGAAGCGTCACAGAAAAAGCCCGCTACGCCTTTCCTAGTACCTGATTACCTGGCGAAATTTGCCCGGAAGTCGCCTGTATGATGTGCTTGCCTTGCATTGTGCCGTCTCGGCGTATCCGGACTGGCGTGACTGACCACGCCCCGGTTAGCTGGTTGCGCTCTGACTTTGTGCGGTCAACCCCTGGTAATATATTTCGTGTAAAGTCGCCCGAGTTACGGCTTGTTGTCACAGTGCATGTGATCAGTATTTCATGAGTTTTATCAGNAGAATCGGATTCAGACTTAGTTTTACTGCCTCTGTTGGCTTGCTGGNGGCTTGTGGGTCTTTGGTGAGCGGCCTGAGACCGCTTAATGCCGAGTACTGCGACAATTTTCTCATTTACGACATGTGTGCCCGGGACACTAACCGTGACGGCGTTGTGGAGGTAGTTTACTTCACAGATACCAGAGAGGTCTTCATGTACCACCCTGAGTCCGAGGGCAACTATCCGAGCGATCTCGGACTGCATCGGTGTGCCATGCCAATGGATGAGGAAGTGGTGGCGACCACTAATCGAGTCTTTTATGTGGACGATTCCACGACTTTTCTGGAAAAGCAGGACATCAAGGGGGCCATGATGCTCAAATATGTGGCCTTCATGCCGGAGGTCACGGCCTGCAACCTGCGCGCGGAGCAAGGAGCCGCCAACAATTAGACCGGTTGACGTGTCCGGCGCTTAAGACTCAGAAGTTTCATTGGCACTCTTGTTGCTGATCCACACTGTTTGATAGGGACGCAGTTTAAGGTGCTCTCCGATATCCTGATAATGTTCGCCGCTTATCAGATCCTGCCATAGGTCGATGCTGATCAAATTGATATCTGCCAGACAGATTGATTTTTCCTCATCGGTGACGTTGCTTATACAGAATATACTCTGGTCCCGATTGATACTCTGGCGCCAGAAAGCAAAGATTTCGTGACCCAGGTGCAGCGTGTATTGGGTGGCGTTGGGATGGAAGGCATGCTGTTTCTTGCGGGTTGCCAGNAGTCGTTTCAGTTCGCGAAAAACGCGGGCATGCANAGACNCTGGGTCNCCTAGTTCGCTTTCCAGTTCTTCCTCTTGCCAGGTCTGACGATTGATAGATCGGTTGCGACCCGTATGCTCAACCCGGGCCAGATCGTTCCGAGTGCCGAGAAAGCTCTGAATGTAAATTGCCGGGATGCCTTCCAGAGCAAGCATGATCGTGTGAGCACAGATGTAGCGCTCANACCCCAGGCGGTTTTNCGGACTGTCGAACGTGCCCTGCAGCAGGTCGTACAGTGCTATGTTCAGTTCATACGGTTTGTCATAGCCTTCCCTGGCGCGGCGGTATGTGACCTTTCCCCCGGCGTTTTGTGCACGGCGAACGAGTTTGTCTCGCTCTTCATTACTGAGTAAGCCGTCCAGCGGTCGAAGCCCGATACCATCATGTGACGCAATAAAGTTTAGGTAAGCGGTGCCCAACTGCGCCGGAGGCATGCTCATCATCCATGTTTTTAGATGGCGGCAGTCGCCAGCAAGCAGGGTATATGCGAGCAAGGGCGGCAGTGAGAAGTTGTAGATGATGTGCGCTTCATTTGCATTGCCGAAATAAGTCAGGTTTTCGCGGTTGGGCACATTGCTTTCACAAACAATCAGCGCTTCGGGGGAATGATGTTCAATGAGTGTCCGAAAGAGTTTGATGATTTCATGAGTTTGCTGAAGGTGGACGCAGGGTGTTCCCGGCTCTTTCCAGAGGAAAGGCACGGCATCCATCCTGAAGATGCTCACGCCGTGGTCAAGATATCTGCGGACTATCTGGACGAATTCCCTCAGCACGTCCGGATTGCGGAAATTCAGGTCTATCTGGTCACTGCTGAATGTGCACCAGACATGACGCTCTCCGTTCACTGTTTCCACGGAGGAGAACAAGGCTGAGTTTCGCGGCCTGACCACCGCGCTGTAGTCTTCATCTGGGTCCGCCTCGACGAAATATCCCTTGCCCGGTTTCTCGTCGTTTCTAAAGTTTTCGAACCAGCGACTTTGGCGCGAAACATGATTGATGACCAGATCTGACATCAGCTTGAAATCACCGGCAATATCTTCGATTTCCTGCCATCCCCCGATGGCCGGATTGACCTCCAGGTAATCGATCACTGAAAAGCCATCGTCCGAGCTAAACGGAAAGAACGGAAGAATATGCACCGTTGAGACAGTTGCTTTTAGGTGCGTGTTCAGAAAGCGTCGGAGGGTGACAAGCGGTAGCTCATTGTGCTTTTTGATGGTGTTGCCGTAGGTGATTACAACGCTGTCACTCTGATCCCAGTGGCTTTTGTGTGGGACCGGGCGCTGGACATCGCGATCCCTGCTGATCGCTGTTACCAGGTCCGCACTCATCACATCGAGATCCTGATTGGGATAAATAACGGCAAGATGCTCTTTAACCCGCCGTAAAAGATCATGTTCAGTGGCTTGAATCTGCTCTTGCATATTGGTCAGGGAGTAAATTCCGCCTGGTCTTCATCAACGGCCGTTTTTAGCTGCGTGAGGATATCAGGAATGGCACTAATGACTCTATTCCAGCTCGGGATGAAAGGCTTCTCCATAGGCCGCTCAAGAAACTGTTCGCCCGCTGCCATGATATTACCCGCAAACATCTCTATCGAGGCCTCCTCCATGTGACGATCATAAGTCAGTCCGTTCATTTCCGCGTCATGTTGATAAGTGTTCACAAAATCGAGGGCCATACGATAGTAAGTAGCTTTGATCGTTCGGAACGTATTGGGTGTAAAAACTTCTCCATTGGTTGCCAG
>NZJB01000046.1 GCA_002691885.1 Gammaproteobacteria bacterium | reverse complement strand
ACCAGGGCGCTGCGCTTTATGTGTTGCATGGGTCCGGATCAACTCAAGTAGATCTGGTTAACAGTGCTCAAAAAAACAACCAACAGCACCACCGGAATCACCGTGCCCAGTGAAAAATTGATGTACTTTTCCAACCAAGAACCCGCGTAGCTGTCATCGCCGATGACCAGCTCCTCCGTAAGGCCGCTGAAGTTCCAGCGGTAAGCGCAAAACAGGCAAACGGTAAAGCCAACAAAAGGCAGGATGGTTTCATAGAACACATCAGAGACCAGATCGAAGAAGGACTTGCTCATCCCACCGTAGCCGGTGAAGTTGGTAAAGAAGTCAGAAATCCCCAGCGACATGGTCGCTGGTATAGCGAACAAGGTGAGCAGTCCTGCCTGAAACAACACGGCTTTCTTTCGGGACATCCCCAACTCATCAATCCAGCAGGCGATGGGAATCTCAATGATCGACACCATCGATGTGAGAGCGGCGAAGAAAACCAGAACGAAAAAGATTGCAGCGACGATGCTGGCACCGACATATCCGACGGCGTCTTGCATCGAAAGAAAAATCTGGGGCAGAAAATCAAAAATCAGTCCGACGCTGCTAGTGGACAAATCATCGGTGTTGGTATTCGGATCAAACGCAAAAATAGCCGGTAAAATTAATAGACCGGCGCAAAAAGCAATGGCGGTGTCAGCCACCGCTACCATGCGTGTCGACTCAGCAATATTGTCACTCCGNGAAAANTAAGAGCCATAGGTNATAAGAATGCCCATGCCAAGNGATAGAGAGAAAAACGCCTGCGAGAGCGCGCCATTGACCGTGGCAAGANTGAGCCTGCTGAAATCNGGAACNAGNTAATACCGGACNCCGCTGAACGCATTTTCCANCGTCAGCACAAANCCCACNAAGGCGATNAGCATNACCGCGAGCGTTGGCATCAGCACNCGGGCNAGNCGCTCAATCCCNCCCTTTACTCCNCCNAACAGGATGGTGAACATCGCCAGCAGAAGCAACACGAGATATCCGAACAGCGACGGCCTGGCAACCAANTCTCCGAAGTTGCCAGGCTGGGAGAGGGTAGCCAGATTTCCTGTCGCAATTTCCTTGATGTAAACCACCAGCCAGACGGTAATCACCGTGTAGAACACCGCGATCATGAAAGGCGTAAGAATGGCGAGCATCCCAGCGAGTCGCCAGTGCAACTCACCGCCGGACAGTNCNGAAAACGCGCCGACCGGATTTCTGGTTGTGCGCCTGCCCATGGCAATCTCAGCCATCATCACCGGATAACAGACAAAGGCGATAAAAAGGAGATAGATAATCAGAAAAGCTGCGCCGCCATTCTTCGAGGCCATTACAGGGAATGCCACCAGATTGCCTANGCCCACAGCAGAGCCTGCAGCAGCTAGGATAAAACCCAATTTTGAGCTGAACTGGCCTCTTTCCTGAGCCATTGATATTCCCCTTAATTCCCGAAGATCTAGCTTATTATTGATTTCGGGACCCGAATGATTCTATCAATCACCAAGCGGAAAGGACAATTATAGTAAATAAGATCCCAATGAGATTAGCGTCCTCACGGCAGGAACGCGGTATACTTGAGGGATGGCAAAAACTAAGAAAGCAAAAGTCCCCGACAACACAATTGTGCAGAATAAAAAAGCACGTCACGACTATTTCATCGAGGACACATTCGAAGCGGGTGTCGCCCTGCAGGGATGGGAAGTTAAGAGTCTCCGAGCAAGGAAATCCCAGCTGACAGACACCTACGTGCTCATTAAGGACGGTGAGGCATTCCTGCTCGGATGCCACGTTACACCATTGGAGTCGGCCAGCACCCATGTGGTGACAGACCCCACCCGAACCAAGAAGCTTTTGCTGCACAGAAAAGAGCTTGCGCGGCTTTTCTCTGCCACGCAGCAAAAAGGATACACCTGCGTGTGTACAAAACTTTACTGGAAGAGCCACCTTGTCAAAGCGCAAATCGCTCTGGCCAAAGGCAAGCAGGCACACGACAAACGTGCTACCTTGAAAGAAAGAGAGTGGAACATCGACAAACAGCGACTAGTACGTCACAACAACCGCTAAACATCCTTCAGCCGAGGCCAACACTATGACAACTGATTTGAGCACAAAAAACCAACTGGCAACCTACTCTTTTGAAGAAGGCATTTCTACGATCACGCTCGATGACGGCAAGGCAAATGTCATGTCTGTGCAGATGCTAGAAGAAATCAACGTCGCGCTCGATGACGCAGAAAGGCAGGGCGGCGTGGTGATTCTCACGGGTCGCGAAAAGATGTTCTCTGGCGGATTCGATCTGAGCGTATTTAAGGCCGGTGACCAGGAACAGACGTATGCCATGCTGAGCAACGGCGCGCGCCTCGCCGAGCGCCTGTTGAGCTTTCCGCTTCCCATTATCACTGCCTGTAGCGGTCACGCTGTCGCCATGGGAATTTTCCTCCTGGTGGCGACAGACTATCGCATCGGTGTCCAAGGCGGCTCAAAATTCGCTGCCAACGAAGTGGCCATTGGAATGACAGTNCCNCACTTTGCCATACGCGTGCTGCGCCAGCGCCTGACGCCTCAGCAGCTGAACAAGGCAGTAAACTTTGCGTACTACTTTTCGACGGAAGAAGCACTACAAGCCGGAATTATTGACGAGCTTGTTCAGCCAAGCGAGTTAGTTGGCATAGCAAGACAACGCGCCCAAGACGCACTTAAGTTGGACGCAGCGGCACATACCAGCAGTAAATTAAGGATGCGCGAAACTTTGCTAGAGGAGATTTCTTCTGACATCGAGAGAGATTGCGAAGGTTGGCAGCAAGCCTAANCAGAAAACGTCAACAGCTTNCACNAGCTGCTTAGNNGTNCCATAACATGATACCATGANCCANCTTGGGGGCGATTCGGATTCGACGCCGGTATCAACACCTGGNGTGCATGTCGAGAGGGTAGTGACTCTCGTAAATCAATCGCTGCAACTTTATAGTTGCCAACGACGATAGATACGCTCTAGCAGCTTAANATAGCCGCTAGCGATTGCCTCAGGGATGCCTGTAAACCAGTGTTTTGCAATCGTCATATAGAACAGGATCGCGCGAAGGCCGTCTGGGGCGGGAGCGTTAAAATTTTTCCAGACTCGCCCTACTCGCCCTGCCCGTCGGGTAGACGTGGGCTAACTCAATAGACGACGCTAAGCATGTAGAGCAACAGGCCGCGAACTGACGGACGGGGGTTCAAGTCCCCCCGCCTCCACCAAACATTTTTGTTTATATTNCATAAAAACAATTATTTAGAGAGTCAACGTAAAAACATCTAAAAAATCTGATACTACTTAACATTCCAGAGCCCTCAAAATCTCCCTCTACACCTATATATCCCCAGCACCCCCGCCGGCCTCCTGCAAACCCTCTGAGCGCCTCAGAAGCCCGGTAGACGGTTTTAAGACTTTGTGCTACATCCTGGACTAAATCAGCGGCCTCTCGCCTCTGTAAGCCAGCGAACCCACATGACAAATGCTATCGAAATTTTATAAATAATATGTAAGCGTCATATCGATCGTGATTTTGCAAGCAGTCGCTCAGACAACCATTCAGTTTAAATCGGGAGGGGCCAAAGTCTGGAGCTCAGTGCTCCAATTTTCAACTATCGACAAAATAGTCTGCTCTGACAGAACTTGCTCAGCAGTATCAACGGTCACCCCTCCCTGAGCAATCATTAAAAACTTATCTTCGTTTTCAAAGTAGGTCCATCCCGGTAATGCTTGTAGTGATCTTGGCTCAGCGAAAGAAAACAACTCTTTTGGTTCTTGGAAACGAAACGAAGGACGGCCGGACCTGCTGTCGGTTTGTATCTCATAGTCAATAGAGTACTGAGTCCCGCTAGTCGCCCAAACATAAAGTTTTTCGCTATTTTGATCCCAGAGGGGTTGTCCGCCACCAAGTCGACTAGCTTGCCACTTACCTCCGTCATAATTTGGCCACGGTCTTACGAAAGCCTCGAAATCACCGCTCTCATTGCTTGTATAAAGCAACCAATTTCCGTCCGGTGAGATTCTGGAGCTCCTAACCTGGGCCGGACCAATGTCGATTAGTGTCTGGATTCTCTCAGCGGAAGCGTTCAGGCTGTACAGCTTTCTGGCGGTGTTGTCTCCGACAGAAAAGAGCACTTCGCCGTCACTGGAGACAGTTTCCGGATAGAGGATTTCTTGGGAGTCTGTCAACATAGAGGGACGCCCAGTTCCATCTGATGGAACAACCCAAAGTCCGAAAGGCGGACGCGTCCTGTGATAGATGATTTCTAAGCCATCCAGTGACCACACTGGATAAGCGGCGTCATCTTCAAAAGTAAGTCTAGAAAAAATTTCTTGCTCTATGTCCCAAACCCAAATATCAGAATCTGCGCCGTTGTAAGACGTCATGGCGAGCTGTGTTTGATCTGGTGACAGATTTATGTTTCCGTATGCGCCTTCGGGCAGAGGCAGCGCTTCTCGATTCCCAGACTTATCTACCCAGGCGATGTCGATCCTGTCTCCACCCTCAAACACATCGCCCCCTTCAAGGTAAACTAAACGTCCTGCGTTGGATACCGAATAGGCAAAAGTTCCATTAAAGAAGCTATTGCCTTCTACTCCCTGAATAACGGGCACTTGCCCACCAGTAACTGCTAGATTGTCCAAGTCGAACGGGACTGCCCAAAGAGCAGCATCTCGAATGAATAAAATATGGCCGGAGGACACATATCGGGCATTAAAAGCAGTTTGAACCTTCACTTCTGCTATACCGGTTGTGATGTCCAGTACTCCAACATCACACTCTGACCAGCCATTGGGGCTGGAACACATTGTAATCAGGAGGTTTTGATTGTCTGGTAATGATGACGGCTGGCCATAATAAAGCCCCTGATTTGGATCGCTGACTATTTCAGCCTCGCTACTCTGCCCAGAGAACGCCACCTTCGAGACCTGCAAATCTCCTCCCCTGACGTAAAACAAGTCTTGACCAATGATTGTATGGCTCCCCCAAGGCCGTTGCCCTTGGGTTTCAGGAAGCATTTGGATAGCGCCCCCTTCAATCCGCACCCGACCAATCTGCCCCCGATTCTGGAAAACGACCCATTCTCCATCGGGAGAAAATTGGAGATTACCGCTACCTCCAGGACCTGAAATTTCACCCAAACTTCTTTCGTTTTCAAAGCTACGTAGGTCTCTGAGCCTAATTTCTGAGCGCAACCCGCTGTGCATAAGGTAGGCCAGGAAATTCCCATCGGGCGATATTGCTAAATCTGTGCGAGTGTTTAAGCCGCTTCTTACACCACTTTCACCAATCATCAAATTTGACCTGATACCTCGATAACTTGGTGCTAATCGAGTAATTGGCGTATCNAAAGAGTCTCTTTGAGAGAAGGCCGCCTGATCAAAAATAAAAGGCATCATGTAGAAGCCAAAGAGCCCGATCACTGCACACGACCCAACTCCCACCAAAACTAGAGTTTTCTTCGGAGTTGAATGCGCTGGCTGAGGCACTGATCCTACACCGTCAGCGTCAGTCGAAGGGGCAGGCAGCTTTTCATAGGCCCATCCGACAAGAAGTGCTATCGGGAAGCCTAAAATAAGCAGAAAAGTGAGGGTCTGAGCAACCCAGAGAGGTGTCTCAAAAGTGGGCAGCACGGCCTCGATCAATTGGATCAGCACCCAGACTACCAAGCTGTAGCCAATTACTATTTTTGCGATGTTGCTTTGCTTAAATCTTTCCCATTGGCTTGGCATCTCTTCCCCCAAGGTCTCTAGAAATTAAACTTCTGCATTGCTTAATATTACCAAATTCATTGTTCTCAACAAAAGCAGGCTGACATTCTAAATTTGTAGCCGTTACCAACGGATGCTCCGTCGTGCACCGTTTTTGGTCATTTATTCTGCGGGTACTCCCACTTTATATATTAAGTGTTCGATTGTTATATTGGAGGATTATGGATATTTCTAGACTAAGTTTTTGGAATGACAAAATGACTATCAGTGAATGCGGTTCGTTGGGTGAGGTAGTGCGCGGATAAATATCCCTAGTAGCGTTATCCTTGACTTTTTTGCAACATCATAATGAGTCATAAGTGCCGAAACATACCCTTACATATCAGCATTATTTCTTAGAGTTGCGTTACGAGAGCCATCTGGGTTCACAGTTACATCGAGAGGCAGCCACTCTTCTCCATCGCAGATGAATAGTAAACAACCTTCAACAAGTAAATTACCGCTTTCCAAACGAGAGAGTTCCGCATCATAAAATCTTCCTCTTCTCGGATCGTAGATTTTTCCTCCATCTAAGCTGTTGCGTAACAATTGTTCTTTTCTAAACCCATCAAACATATTAATGCCTATTACCGGTCGATCGCGCAGTTCTTCCTCCCTATTATTTTCATCAAGCACAGTTAAAGGATCTATTCCATCTTCGGTAAATACATGGACTATTTCAGCACAAATCAATTCATGACAAACTTTTACCTCTATGATGACGCCAGAAGACGCCCAGAAACCCTCAATTGTGTTTTCTTCCGCATAGGCATTGAATGAGATACACATGAGTATTAGTGCTTCTGATATTTTGTTCATCGCTTGGCTAACTCTCTTAGCGATATTACTTTGCTTGAACCTTTCACACTGACTGGGCATATCTTTTTCCAAATTCTCTAGATTTTAACTTTCCATTTACTCCCTGATACTACCAATTGCTTTTTCTTTACAAAAGGGAGGCACTACTAGATTTAGAGCGTATGCTTACGCTGAAACATATCCACGTGACTGAATGCACCCTTCCTGGTCATTTTTGTTGATCGTATACCCCGATTATCTGTCCCGAGTTCCGCTATCATATTCCAGCTTTTTTGAATGTTGGTTCAGGAGGACAAAATGACTATTAGTGAATTAGGTTCGTTAGGAGAGGTGGTGGGAGCGTTTGGGTTGATTGTGACGCTTGTGTTTCTTGCGATGGAAATGCGCATGAAAAGGGAAGACGAAAGTTATAGGGACCTTGAAAAGGTACAAATCCGCAATCAAGAGCTCCAACTGAGCGTCGCCACGAGCCCATCGCTTTGTAGTGTCATGGCGAAATGGAACAAATTGACCGGCGGCCATTTCCAGCCACTGCCTAGCGGAGTAACGGAAGATTCAGTCGCTGAGCTTTTTACCGAAGAAGAGAGGACAGCTCTTGTTTTCTACTTCTACGGCAGCGCAATGAATTTTGAAATGATTTTAGCCAAATTCGATAGAGGCGGTATTCCAGAAGCAAGCTTGCGACATTATGACTCTGTCTTGAGAGAGTCGGCTAGATATCTTACAGTTCTTGGAAATTTGACGATGCCAAAAAGATTAGGCGAAAGATATTTATCAAATCAGTAAAGTTGGTTTGATTGAGAACGCACGCTCGGGGCATCTTCTTATGCGAATTCGAAATCATGTGAAGCTATCTCTCAACTAGAAGAAACACATGACACACTATCTCCGACGTCCGGCAAAATATGTAGACATCTTATGGAACCAATCTTAATAAAGGGGGTACCCCCGCGGGAGGGTACTGTCAGATGAAGGTATAGTTTTTAAGGGGGTGGGGTCTGCGTCCGCTTGACACGCGGGGTGACAATATAGACTGCTCCACCAAACAGATGGGCAAAATATGCAATCAAGCGCTTACTGGACGATCGAGAGGTGATTGTTAATGATAGATTATTCGACGCTCAGGAGCGCTCCTAAGCTTTTTAAGGGCATTCTAATGGTTAGCTAGTAGTCTCGACGGGGAAAGGTCGCCTACTTGGGTACTGCCTGCATTAGCGCC
>NZJB01000045.1 GCA_002691885.1 Gammaproteobacteria bacterium | reverse complement strand
ATAAACTTTCTCTGCGAGCTCATTCATGACCTTCTCCGCCTCTAACGACCCTTGCCGGGCAAAAAATCGCACGGTTCCATTTCATCCGTAACGATGGAGCGATAGCCTCAGTCTAAGCGACAAGAACATCCGGGCCAACCCACCTCAACACTGCTTGCCGGCACCGATGTTGCCAGGGTAAGACTCTGTTAGACTAAGGCCGTCGAGACGCTCGCCTGATCGAACCCGACAATCGCCGCCATGCGGAAGCAAGCTTGCAGCCACCGGACCCAGCGCGCTCTCAAAGGCGCGGCCGGGCGAATGACCAACAGAACATTTACTGGAAAATTCAATGAAGCCCAAACAACCAATCGCTCTCTTTCCCGTTCCTGCCCTCGAAGACATCGAACCCGACATCCGGGAGCGAATAGTCAGAATGCAGGAAAAAAGTGGCTTTATTCCCAACATCTTTCTGGCTCTGGCAGGCAGGCCTGCCGAGTTCAGAGCATTTTTCAACTATCACGATGCCCTGATGGATGGCGAAAGCAGCCTGACTAAAGGCGAGCGGGAAATGATCGTGGTGGCAACCTCCGGCCTAAATCAGTGTCTGTATTGTGTCGTTGCGCACGGTGCGATACTNAGNATCAGGGAGAAGAACCCTACCCTNNCTGATCAACTGGCCACCAATTATNGCAANGCGGATATCACCNCTANNCAGCGGGCNATGCTCGATTATGCCGTGAAAGTTTCACGAGCCGCGCATAAAATCACCGAGCAAGATCACGCTCTGCTGCGGGCTGAGGGCTTTTCTCAGGATGACATCTGGCAGATCGGTGCCATCTCGGCGTTCTTCGCCATGTCCAATCGGATAGCCAACATGACTTCGCTGCAGCCGAACGACGAATTCTATGGTTTGGCCAGATAGCTCAATTTAGGTCTAATAGAATCTGAACGCCAGCGAGTGGCGTCTCGTTCCAGCACTCAACCAGGATCAGAATCAACAGCATGAACACGCCTCCAGCGCCACTACAAATTCTCGCTCTCAACGATGCAGAAGATTCTGAAAATCGAATCCACAGCGACGAGGTAGCCAGACGCTATGGCTTTTCCAGCGCTCTGGTCAGCGGCGTCAATCTCTTCGGATACTTGACCCAGCCACTTGTCAGGCAATTCGGCGAACAGTTTCTCCATCGAGGCATGCTAGATGTCGTATTTCTGAAACCGGCGTATCAGAACGACCTGCTGACCCTCCGAAACGAAAGCCTCGGACAAGAATCCAGCAGTCGGAGTCACGTTACCTGCGCCTACAATGAACAGGGGACGCTTCTCGCCAAGCTGGAAAGCTGGTTGCCTGCTGAACTTCCTGCGATCAACACCCTCGCCGACAGCGAACCGGGGAAGGATATCAGTGTCCGTCCGAAAATCAGTGATCAGACGATCCAAGTAAACCTTCCTGGACCACTGCTTCACTGGAGACCGAAGGCTGAAGACAACGCAACCCATGTATCNGTTCAGCGCGATCAGTCACCCATTTATCAGGGCGAAGACAGCCATGTGCATCCTTACTATTTGCTGGAGATGTGTAATGCTGCGCTTAAGAATATGTATCTGATGCCGGCCTGGGTGCACACGGCCAGCAAGTTGACTCTGAGGGACTCTGTCCGCGTAGGACGGGACTATCGGATCAAAGCCATACCAACAAACAAATGGGTTCGCAAAGGGCATGAGTTCATTTCCCTGTACCTTGTCTTCCACTGCGATAATGCCGTAGTCCTCGAAGTCGAACATACCGCAATTTACAAGCTGGCAGACTGATAAAGTGGTCGCTTTCTTACAAGCATTTTTTGCTCACCCTCCATCACCAGCTCNCCCTCTTGATTGTGAACGGTAGTTTTCAGACGAATCACTCCCGTCGTTTTTCCGGGTATCAGTTCGATGATCTCCAAAGAAGGGTATACGGTATCCCCGCGATAAACCGGTTTCAGAAATTTGCTGCTTTGCTCTATNAGCCCGATTAGGCTGTCTTCGAGCATATGGGGCAGCATCCCGGCGCCGGGCGCGGTTTGCATCGCAACTTGAAAGCCATGGGCGACCATTTCCCGGTGCCCCTTGCGCCGACAGTACTCTACATCATAGTGGATCGGATGATTGTCACCGGAGGCCAGCTGAAAGGCTGCAAAATTGGCATCACCCAGAGTTCGTGAAGGATTATTGAAGCGCTGACCAAGAGTTAAGTCTTCAAAGTAGTGAGACTCCGACAGAACATGCTGGGCAGGATCAAAACCTGATACNGAAGATTGGCNCATAAGAATTCCTCAAATTAAACCATACANCCTGAGTGGCTGATTTATTCTACGCAGTTCAGCTATAGGATGAACACTGGGACCAGCTCATGCCCATCTGGCCGTGGGCGNGCACATAGTGTTANCCTANCATCGCCATCTGACGGAGTCCCATCTCATGCGAATCCTTCCCTGCACACCACCCTGGCTGCGTTTAGCGCTTAGCCTGGCTCTCAGCTTTGCAGCCCGCAGCGGTTTTGCCGATGATTTAAACGATCATATTCTGTCCCTCAGGGAACGGGCTGAGATCACCGATCAAATTCTAGAGGACAGACTTGAAACTGTTGTGCCGGAGGTCATGCGTGCTGCCGGGATAGACGCCTGGGTACTGATCGCCAGAGAGTACAATGAAGACCCGATCGTAAAAACCATGCTGCCGGCGACCTGGCTGAATGCNAGACGACGAACGGTATTGATGTTTATCGANCAGGGACCTGAGCTTGGCGTCGCACGTATGGCGGTAGCCCGGTATCCGGTCGGCAATCTGTTCCCCGGCGTGTGGAACCCGGAGCAGCAGCCTGATCAATATGGACGGATTGCACAGATTCTCGATGAAGCAAATCCGGCCCGCATAGCCCTGAACTACTCAGATGTCTATGCGTTAGCCGACGGCCTGACCTATTCAGAGCAGCGTGATTTCCTGCAGGCTCTGCCGATCCGCTTGCGCGATCGGGTTGTCTCCAGCGAAGCGGTNGCNGTGGGNTGGTTGGAAACGCGCACGGCGGCTGAGATGGCCACCTATAAGACCGTTATGGAAATTGCCCANGGAATCATTGCAGAGGGATTCTCAAGCNACGTCATCACGCCAGGCGTTACCTCCACTGAAGACCTCGAATGGTGGTTTCGACAACGGGTCAATGANCTCGGATTAANNACCTGGTTCCACACAAGCATTGAAGTTGAACGCTCCGACCGCTCAAAACAGGAGATCGCAGCAAACAATCTGGATCCCAGTCTGCTTCTGCGCGGCGATCATGTTCATATCGATTTTGGCATCAGCTATCTGAATCTGCAGACAGACACTCAGCAAAATGCCTATATCCTTCGCGAAGGAGAGACGGAGGTGCCAGCCTCGCTGCAACTGGCGCTTCAAAAAGGCAATGAACTGCAAGATATTCTGACCAATAACTTTCAGGTAGGCAGAACAGGGAACGACATCCTTCGTCGCACGAGGCAACAGGCGCTAGAACGAGGTATAGGCCCCATCATCTATACCCATCCCATTGGTCTTCATGGGCACGCTGCCGGCACCACCATCGGCATGTGGGACAAGCAGGAAGGCGTCCCCGGATCCGGAGACTACGCCATGCAGCCAAACACTGCTTATTCCATCGAACTAACTGCGCTGGTAGATATACCGGAGTGGAGCCGAGAACCCATGCGTATGAAATTGGAGGAAGACGGTTTCTTTGATGGCCGACATTTCGAGTATATCGCTCCGCGACAGACCGAGTACCATGTCATAC
The DNA here is from genome assembly GCA_002691885.1 of Gammaproteobacteria bacterium. Lineage (GTDB taxonomy): Bacteria > Pseudomonadota > Gammaproteobacteria > Pseudomonadales > Pseudohongiellaceae > UBA9145. The sequence goes on along the minus strand of NZJB01000045.1, from coordinate 55,580 downwards.
GGTCAGCCAATTGATTGCCTATGGAGTTCGGGAAGCAATAGCAGACCGGTCAACTCGCTGGCCGTTGAGATAGACCGAGTGAATATCCCTTGTATTTCGGATATCTGAAGTCGGATCTGAGTTCAGAACCAGCAGACTCGCCTGCTTGCCCGGCTGCAGCAGACCCAGCCCCCGCAGGCCCAAATGTTTGGCGGCAAGAGAGGTAGCAGAGCGCAGAGCATCTATCGGGCTCATGCCCAAGCGCACATAGATCTCCAGCTCGCGATGCCCCGTATAACCGAATGGATGTCCCGGCACCGCCCCTGCATCTGTGCCAAGCACCAGGTCTAGACCGCCAGCCTCGATCCGTGCGAAGCCGTTGATGAGCTCAGATTCATTAGCCGCGCCCCATAGAGGCCGCACCTGACGTAGCGGTGAAGCCGACAGCGATTTCCTGAGCCTCTGCGACAAAAATGGGGTCAGAAACTGATCCTCTCCAATGGCTTCCCGGCGCAGTTCACCCAGACCAAGATTGGGTATCACAAAGACATCTGACCGCTCTGCCCGCGCGATCAGTTCATCCGTGAATTCACGGCCTATTCGTCCGTGCAGAAAGCCATCGACGCCAGCACTGATGAGATCCAGCATGTCCGGTGCATTCTGCTGATGCACAAACACCTTTAGACCCGCTTCTCCGGCGCGTTGAGCGACTGCCCTATAGACTTCTGGTGCAAGCTTTGTCTGACTGCCGCCTCTGTCGTCCACCCAAATTTTGAGGAACTTAAACCCCTTAAGCGCTAAATCTGTCACAGTCTGTTGCGCCGATTCAGGATCCGTTACACCGTAAAGTACTTGAAATCCGGTTCTAGCTTGCACTTGATCTGTCTGCTCGAGAAACTGATTGTTAGGTCCCTGGCCGGGTGGCGCCATGCCCGCTGCGTAAAGAAATTCTGGCAGATTATTTCTCCTGCGTACGGTCGCCGTAAGCAACTGCGCTAATTCAGCGGGGTCACTCCCGGCTGAAAACACCGCGCCAAACCCGTAGTAGGCATATTGCTCGAGGTTGTCAGCAAGGTTTTCCAGATTGTAATTATCGGCTCCCCAGCTTTGCCGCGACTGGAACCCAAGATGGGCATGGGCATCGATCAAAGCAGGCATAACCCATTTTCCCTGAAGGTCAACCACCAGCCCGGTGTCCGGTGACGGCAAGTTCTCGCCCAGACTGACGATCAGTCCGTCTTCAATCAGCAGATCATGGCTAGTGAGCACACTGCCATCTCCGATAATCAGGCTGGCGTTCTCAAACAGCATCTTGCCCTGGGCCTGCGCTCCGCAAATCACGCCGCCTGCAAAGCAAATGCCGAGAAGCCAAGAATGGCTTCTGATCAGTATACGGAAGGGCATGGGTCTCTCCCAATCAGTGGTTCCAGCGGACGCTTTCCTGCCGCTCTTATCCAGTTGGCGTAGGTACAAGTGGTTTTGGGCGGGCTTGGACTGTCGCAATTCTGTTTTTCGTGGCAAATCGGGTTCTCAACAGGTCGTTCACCCTGATACTCTCTGTTCTGCCAATCCATAATAAGCAATTTTCTCTGGGAACTCAGCAGTGAGCAATAGCAGCGACTGGTTAAGCGAAAGCGAAGCAATAGCCCTCGCCGACAATCCGGATACCTCGTCACTCGCCAAAATGGCCTCTCAGCTTCGGGACAGTCATCACGGCGATCTGATCACGTATTCGCGCAAGGTTTTTGTGCCCCTCACCCAACTGTGCCGGGATGTTTGCCACTACTGCACCTTCGCCCAGACCCCAAGGCATCTGAATCAGGCTTTTATGTCGACGGAAGAAGTTATCGCCCTGTGTCAGGCCGGCGCTAAATTGGGCTGCCAGGAAGCGCTTTTCACTTTAGGTGAAAAACCTGAGCTTCGATATCGAGCCGCCCGCGAAGCCCTCGCTGATCTCGGCTTCGGCAGCACCCTTGAGTATGTGAGAGCCGTGGCTGAAGAAGTGCTGAAAGAGACTGGACTGCTGCCACACATTAACGCTGGCAATATGACTGCCAGCGAAATAGATATGCTGAGAGAAGTGAGCGCGTCGATGGGGATCATGTTGGAATCCGCTTCACCCCGACTGTGTCAGAAAGGCATGCCCCATTACGGTTCGCCTGACAAAGATCCTGGGCTTCGCCTGCAAACGCTCAGACTCGCCGGTAAAGCCAGTGTGCCCTTCACCACGGGCATTCTGATCGGTATTGGCGAAACCCGACTTGAGCGAATTGAATCTCTGCTGGCGATTCGTCGACTTCATGAGCAGTATGGTCACATCCAGGAAGTGATCGTCCAAAATTTCAGAGCCAAACCACAAACAAAAATGGCGCAGGCACCGGAACCAGATCTGGAAGAGTTGATTTGGACGCTCGCCATCAGCCGTCTGATCTTCGGGCCCCAAATGAATATTCAAGCGCCCCCTAACCTGAGCCCAGGCGTTCTGCCACAACTGATCTCCGGAGGAATCAACGACTGGGGCGGTGTTTCCCCAGTGACACCGGATCATGTGAATCCCGAGGCCCCCTGGCCTCATCTGGAAAATCTAGCACGGGAAACGGAAGCAGCGGGCAAATTTCTGGAACAGCGCCTGACGGTCTATCCAGAATATCTCCGAGCAGGACCTCAATGGCTTGATGGATCCGTCTTACCGGTCGCAATGTCTCACAGCGACAGCATGGGTTTTGCCAGACGGGACCCTTGGAGGCCCGGCAGCAGCGCAGAAATCCCCGCACTTGAACGCGAATTGTGCCAGGAACAGCCCGGACCGTCCGCCCCGATCGCGAGCATCATTGAGCGCGCCCACCAACAAGAGGCTCTGACAGAGGAGGACATTGAATCACTCTTTAAAGTTCGCGGTTCAGACTTCAGCGCGGTGATACGGGCCGCCGATGAGATCCGCGCAGAGCAGTGTGGCGACAAGGTCAGCTACGTCGTAAATCGTAACATTAACTACACCAACGTTTGCTACTTTCGCTGCCAGTTCTGCGCCTTTTCGAAGGGAAAAATGAGTGAAAATCTGAGAGGGAAACCCTACGACATCTCAGCAGAGGAAATCGCGCGCCGCGCCAGAGAAGCCTGGGACAGGGGCGCGACTGAAGTGTGTATGCAAGGAGGTATCCATCCAGACTACACCGGTCAGACCTATCTGGATATCGTGGCTACGGTCAAGCGCGCTGCACCTGACATTCACGTACACGCCTTTTCTCCGCTTGAAGTGTGGCAGGGAGCGGCGACTCTCGAAGTCAGTCTCAAGGAATTCCTCTCCCGCCTTAAAATGGCAGGACTCAGCACCCTACCCGGCACTGCAGCCGAGATTCTACACGACGAGATCCGGGAACAGATCTGTGCTGACAAACTCAACACAGCGCAGTGGCTGGAAGTCATGCGGACCGCGCACGAACTCGGCTTTCCGTCCACAGCAACCATCATGTTCGGGCATGTTGATCGTCCCAAGCACTGGGCAGCCCACCTTCACGCCATCCGAAAGCTGCAGGATGAAAGCGGAGGCTTTACTGAATTCGTCCCGCTACCCTATGTCGCAGCAGAGGCGCCGATGTACAGAAAAGGGAAATCCAGACTGGGACCGACACTACGCGAGGCTCTTCTCATGCATGCAGTGCCTCGGTTGGCACTGAATGGCGCTATTTCCAACATTCAGACCTCCTGGGTAAAAATGGGCCGAGAGGGCGCCATGCTCGCCCTGCAGTGTGGGGCAAATGACCTAGGCGGCAGTCTGATGAACGAAAGTATCACCCGCGCAGCGGGCGCTGAGCACGGCCAGGAATGGCCCCCTGCAGAGATGGCCGCCGCCATCAGCCATCTTGGGCGCCAAGCGAGGATGCGCACCACGCTGTATGCCGAGGCTCCTGCTGCGCAGCAGGAGCGGGCATTCAATGCGGGCGCGCTCAGCCAAATTATCAACAGTGACGCCAGAAAATTTCAGACGAGCAAGTCTCTGGATAGTGCGCATACATCACACTGCCCCGCCGGCCAAGCCCAATAGTTTCAATTCCGACCGCAAGTAAACGATCGGCTCCTCTATTTGTGGCGTAGCTACACTGATACAATTTCTCGTCTTGAGTGTCTAAATGTATCGACAGCATCAGGGCACGTCCGCACAGGAAACATTCCGCATGAAAATAGGCATCACAGGAGCAAACAGCAGCGTTGGCATCAACCTGCTGTCTCACTTAAGTAAGAAAGAGGGCATCGAGATGGTCGCCGGAGTGCGCTCAGAGTCTGCGTTCGCTAGCCTTCCTAAATCAGCTTCGATCAGTCCCGCTATTATTGCTTACGATAATCCAGAGAGCCTCAAGCAAGCACTCACCGGCGCTGATTGCCTTATTCATCTGGCCGGCATCCTGATTGAAAATAAGCATTCCAACTATGCCAGCGCCAACGTTGCAGCCACTGATGCTGTTGTCAAAGCCGCGCAGGATTGCAATGTGGGGCACATCATTTTTATAAGTGTGGTTGGCGCCGGCGCCAACTCGCACAATGCCTATTTTCGCTCCAAAGGAGTAGGCGAGGAGCTGGTCTTGAATTCAGGCATCCCCGCAACGGTGCTGCGCACGCCAATTTTAATGGGGCCCGGCACCGCCGGCGCGAACTCGCTGCGTAGCGCTGTCTCTAGCAGCCAAGCCAAAGTCCTGGGCGGCGGGCAATACTGCATGCGTCCCCTCGATACGGATGACCTCAGTCAGGCACTGTCGAAGCTGGCCTGCACCCCTGTGACGGACAGTCAAGTTTATGAACTGGTGGGTCCGGAACCGATTGCCTACCGCGACCTGATCAAAAAAGCGGGAAGCTTGGTGGGGAAAGAGGTTGAAGTCGGCTCCGTACCGATCCTGATAGCCAAATTAGGCGCGGCAATTACCAGCACGCTCAAAGGGGGCGGTATCACACCAACCGTAATCGATGTCATCACCATGAACGAATTCGTGGCTGAAAACGCTGATGAGAAAATCGGCATCAACCTGACCCCTCTTGAAGATACTCTCAGAAAAATACTGATAGGCGAGTCCTGATATGAGTGACCATGATACCGCTGAAGCAACAGCCAATAAGGTTGTACAAGAGCCGTCCCCAGCTAAAAAGAAACAAAGCCCCGTGGGTAGGCTAATTTTTCTCCTGATCACCGGCGCTTGTTTTGTCTATCTTTACTTTCGATTAAACGGCGCAGCGGCGAGAGAGAGCATGCCGTTAACCGAATACATGACACAGGTCTTTGCAAATGTCGCTTGGGGTCCGTGGCTGACGCTCATGGTGGCCTATTCGCTCTTTTATTTTCTCATAGACACGCTTGTCGTCACCAGGGCACTAAACTGGCTGTTAGCGGATATCAAATACAAGGACATTTTGCCCATTCGCGCGAGCGCCTACATTATATCGATATTCAACGAACAAATCGGTAAGGGTGCTATGGCTTACTACCTGAACAAGCGGGATCAAATTCCAGGCTGGGAAGTCGGCTCGGTCATGCTGTTCATTATGTTTTGCGAAATTTTCTATCTGCTGGTCTGGGCCACAGTGGGCTATATTTTTGGTGGCGACGGGCTCCCGGAAGTCTTCCAGATCATGCCAGTCATTAGTATCGGAGCCACCATCTTCCTGATTCTCTGGCTGCTGTATTTTAACGGCACCTTACTTCCGAACAATCAGCTTCGGGAAAAGCGAATTCTTCACGGCTTTCGCCGCGCAAAGCTTTGGCATTATGGCGCTTTCTTTTTGCTCCGATCACCAGCCCTGCTGGCCGCGATAGTAGTCTATACCACGGCATTAAACCTGTTCGGCGTCGAGGCCTCTTTCCTTACACTCTTACCCTATCTGCCAGTGATTTTCTTCGCTGCGGCTGTACCAACTCCCATGAGAGCCGCGGCGATCACTTTCTGGGTCATTTTATTTCCAGAAAATGAGGGACAGATGGCGGCATTCGGATTTGTCCAGCACAACTTTTTTATTTTGTTCAACGCAATCATTGGTCTGATTTTCTGGCGCCGAGCACAGCGCGATCTGTTTGCCTGACAGTACATGGCCAATCTGCTCACCCTTCTTCGCCTAATGCTGGCCCTGCCAGTAGGCTGGGCGCTGGCTGACAGTGAATTCCTGCCAGCCTGGGCACTCGCGCTATGCCTTTTTGCGGCAATTACCAGTGACTATTTTGACGGGAAAATAGCACGGGCCCTCGGCACGGCGTCCGCTCGCGGTCAGATTTTTGATCACTCAACAGATTTCCTTTTTGTGACTTCAGGATTAGCTGGCGCGGTTTGTGCCGACCTCGTCCCAGAGATCCTGCCGATTCTGATTACGGTTGCCTTCAGTCAGTATGTGCTGGATTCTTATTTTCTCTACCGCCAGAAAAGTTTGCGAATGAGCTTTCTGGGGCGCTGGAATGGTGTGTTCTATTTCGGTCCCCTCTTGATAATCAGCTTTGCAAGATTGCTTAAAGACAATCATTGGGCTGCTGAAATCGTTTTTTCTGGGTTGAATCTGCTGACCTGGGCTCTTATTGCCAGCACGGGGCTATCCATCATAGACAGAGCCATCGCGCCATTCACACAACAGCGATCTGCGGATGGGAAGGCCTAACATAAAAGCTTGAGACTACCAACGAGGGATTTCATGGAGAAAATCAGAAGAAATCCAGACAGCAAACGCACTTTGTGGTCGACGGATTGCAGAGAAATGTTGCTCTGTCGCTGCGATTGCTTCAGTCCGATCGACTCACTTCAGGGCCCGCAATTGCTGCTGCTCACGCTGCTGGCTCTGGCAGGCATCGAGGATGTCAGCGAACCTCTTCTGAAAGAGATAAAAACTAGCGGTCTGTCAGCAGCGCGAGACAACCCTGACAGGGTATTCCAGGATTCCGGCATAGTGGGGTCAAAACCGCTCAAAAAGCAGTCGTCCGGGTAAAGCTGGGCTACTGCAGGGTTGCCGATTTCGCCATACTGAATGCAGTCGTTACTAGACCCCAACCCGCCTCTTGCGTCACCCGCTCGATCACCTCAAATATCGAATTCAGCAATTCAGGCGTCACTGCGATCGTCAGCGCTTGCCCTTGAACTGACTGAAAGCTGAGGGCATGGGTCCCTTCCCCCTTTCCGTTTGGCGTGAGATCTACCCGCTCGATCAGTTCGCCCTGCTCGCCAAGCGGAAACTGTTCACCTGGGCGAAATGCCTGTCCAAAGTCCTGCTGAGACGCGACTAGCTCCTGCTGGATATCGGCCTGCATGACGGTAGCAGATACGGCACTACCCGGTAATGCTGACGAGCTGTCTACAACCCTTTCTTCCTCCTCAGCGGGGAGTCGAAAAGCGCTCACTTTAACTTTGAAATCACCTAGCATGCTGAAACAAAAACGGCGCGTTAACCAGAATCGGAACTCTTCTCCAGCCGTATTGGTGATTCGAAGTAAAATCCGATCCTGTGCACTGTTATAGCCCGCATCGAATTGACCCAGACCGCTCATCGGTGACACCACCCCCTGTCCCGTATTGATTCATCACTTATTTTAAAAACCTGCAAAGGCCGCGCAAAAACAATATTCCAACTCGCTGCCGGAGGCAGCCTGCGCAACAATTACCCAACGGCTGTCGCAGTACCGCCCATCAGCTGGTTGCTCCACGCAGGCCAATTCGCACTAATCGTTGGTATCCGCGCTCTTTCTTAGATGTCCGTAGAGCAATTCCTCGGTAAATTCGACACACTTAAATTCAAGCAACTGCATGTTGTCATCGAGGCGGCGGTACAGCGGATAACTGACTTTCCAGGGACGTGTGTAGACATTCGGATCTTCCAGGTTCGCCTCATACTGAATCACGTTCGGCCCAATATGGGTATACCGCTCGGTCACACGAAGCGCATCCGTATGATGATTTCCAGCGTGATCCAACCAGGTCTCAGGCACCTGATCAGTCACCTCAATCACGAGCGTATCGCCCTCGTAACGCGCCAGGTTGTGGCCCATCCAGCTCAGAATCGGCGCCTCAAAATCTGGCTGATCGACGTAGACAATACGACTCGCACTGGCGAACTCGTAGGCAAAAATAATGTGATCCGTCGACTGCACAATCTGAAATGGAAAAGGCAGATAGTTCGCCCGAGGAATCCCCGGCATATAGCATTTGACCAGCGGATCATTAGCCAGCCAATCTGACTTGTTTTCCTGCTGCTGTGCACGAGCTTCAGGGGTGTAAGGGATTTCGTTGCCCTCAACAATACCCAGACCCGCCGGGATTGCTCCGATGGCGCCCGCTGCAACCAGAGGGCCGAAACTTGCGGCGTGAGGCTCAACATCCCAATTTGCCGTGTTGATAGCCTGCCAGATACCGTTAAAATCTGGCCGCCCATCAGCGGTTCTCGGAATGTCCTGAGCAGCAGTGAGCGAACTCACTGAAAGCAGTGTCATCCATAGAGTAGATCTGATCAGTGACGATATAGTGCGGTGACGGATGAGCTTAAGCATGGGCATCTCTTTGTTATTCTAAATATTGATCTGGCTAAAAATACTAGCACAGACCTCAGCCCGCAACATTGTCCTTCCAAGTCGCCTTCTCACCTGTTAACCACCGATACCCCCTCACGCCGGTGACGAGCCAGCGCCAAACCTCGGAGACTCACTTTTGTGTCAGTAAAGCGTTATAATCAGAGATCAACTAAGGCCCTTCGGCCACGACCCTGGAAGTAAGCGTTCTGTATTTATTGGCAACCATAGAAGAGACAGGCCTCAGCCTTTTGCTGCGCGAATCTGGCGTCGCATTCTTTAGCTCCCTGACTCTGCACTCGCTGGCGATGGCCTTCGTCGTCGGGATTAATCTGGCACTGGCGTTCAGTTTACTGGGACTGATTCCCAGCTTGCTGAACAAGCGCTTTGAGCCCTTTTTTGCGCTGCACTGGAGGGCAGTTGGGCTGATTTTCGTCTCTGGCTTGGCGCTGCTAATCGCTTATCCAGCTAAGGCATTGACCAATCCGGTGTTTTATCTGAAGTTCACTGCACTGAGTGCGGGCCTGTTGATCACCCGGCGGCTGCAACGCTCAGTGAGCAACCGGACTGCAAACCATCAACCACCGCCGGGTGATCAGTTCTCCAATCGGATACCGACAGCGCTTGCCATGCTGTCTTGCTGGATACTGACCATCGGAGCCGGCCGATTTTTGGCATACACGCATTCTGTACTGCTGGCTTCCCGTTATTTCTAATCCTGCCTGAGGAGTTATTTACTCGACATGGAACAAGCTCTGTTGGCATTTTCTCATGGGACCGGAATTTTCGATTTCATGCACTCTCCCTGGGGGTGGCCGGTAGCGGAATCACTGCACTTTTTAGGATTAAGCCTGCTGATCGGCACCGTGGGTGTATTCGACCTTCGCATGCTTGGTCTGGGCCCCGGCATTTCTTATCGTAACCTTCACCGATTGGTTCCCATTGGCGTTTTGGGTTACGCAATAAACGTATTAACCGGCACAATGTTTCTCAGTAGCGCACCCGATCAATATCTCTATAATCCCGCGTTTCAAACCAAACTGGGATTTATGTTGCTGGCAGGGTGCAACGTGATCTGGTTCTACACCACCTGCAGCACGGAGGTCCGAACCACGTCCAATTCTCTGCCGGTCACCGGGCGCGCAAAGCTCATTGGCACAGTTTCCCTGCTTGCCTGGTGCACTATTATCGTGTGCGGTCGGCTCATCACATACTATCGCCCCCCTTACCACTGGTGCTTCTGGTGTTGAGAGCAATCCTACATCAACTGCCTTCCTTAGAACGCGGAGGCCTTGAACCTTATCTATTTTTGGCGCAAGAGAGATGATGGAATTCCGAAAAAACTACACGTTTGGCAGTTTTCGTATCCGCGTCAACTGGCCTCTTGCCGCTTGCGTCGTGATAACCGCAGCCACCTTCATGCGTCTGGGACTGTGGCAATTAGACCGCGCGGCTGAAAAAGTCGATGCCCAGATCGAATTGCTGGCAGAGCTTCGGGTAAATGCCGAGCCGATTGAATCGATTCCTCTCGGACATTTACATTCTACTAACCCAGAGCTGCAAAACCGCCATGTCAAACTGATCGGTGAATACTGGAATGAGCGCACGATCCTGCTTCTTGCAGAGTTCTATGAGAGTCAAATCGGCTATGGTGTGGTGACACCGTTCCGGCTGAGCAGCAACAACGATTTGGTTTTGGTCCATCGGGGCTGGACTACTGGAATACTGCCACCTGATACGCCTCCTTTCACTCGCTCAGTGACAGGGCCTGTGGAGATTGATGCGCAGATATTCGTACCTTCCGGGAACACTCTTGCGATCGAAAACACCATTGATGCCAGCCAGTGGCCATTGAGAATACGCGCACTGGATATCGAAATCCTCTCTGCAATTATTGGCGAACCCATATTCCCATTCGTAGTGCGTATCACTGCCGAACAGCCTGGAACACTGACAAGACACTGGCCGGCGGTTCAGCCTGAAATTAACCAGAATCTGTCTTACGCTGTTCAATGGTTTAGCTTCGGCCTAGCAGTACTTTTCATTGCGCTGCTGGCTAGCAGCAATCTCTGGACACTGCTGAAAGGAACTGATACCGCCGTCGCTGACACCACCGATTGAGGCCGATGAGTTAAGTTTTTAGAAATCAGTAGTTTATTACTGCGAGCTGCGGGCCCCGACCGTAGTTAAGACGCTGTTCTGAATGGACGAAAGGGCTATTTGAAAGTTCAATTCGGCACGAATTATGATAGAATCGTAATATTGCTATGCCGCTGTTACGCTCAGCGTCTAACGTACCACCAAAGCTATGAGGAGTAGCGATTATGCGCATCACAACGTCGATTTCTACGCTCGCGAGCGCCGCGGCGGCGGCAGCGCTGCTGTACATGCCAGTTGCCTTGCTGGCCCAATCGGAAGAAGTCACATTCCATAAGGACATTGAACCCATTCTCCAGCGCAGCTGTCAGAGCTGCCATAGGGACGGTGGTGCAGGTCCTATGCCACTCGTGACCTTCGAGCAGGTCGCCCCGTATGCAGGGCTGATCGAATACAAGACCGGACTCCGAGACCGGGCAGGCGCCATGCCTCCCTGGTATATGGAGAAAGATATTGGCATTCAAGATTATAAAGACGATCCTTCGCTGAACGACGAAGAACTGGCTGCAATATCGACTTGGGCCCGCACCGGCACCCCTAAGGGTGATATCGCTGATGCGCCAGAGCCGCTGGTATTCGACGACAGCATCAAATGGCGCGCCGGAGAGCCTGATTTGGTTGTGGTGATGGACGACATCACCAAACTCGCAGGCACAGCGGATTGGTGGGGTGAGATCCCTTCTGCACCCACAGGCCTGACCGAAGACCGCTATGTCAAGTCGGTCGAAGTTATAGAAGTCAATGACGTGCCGAGCGCGGGCACCGGACGTGAGACAGTTGGTGGTCGTTACATTTTCCATCACATGATCTGGGCTACTGCTCAGATGGATGAAAACGGCGAACGGGTCCCCGGACTATCAATCCCTTGGCCGGTTCACGAAGTTGGCCGAAACGCTGACATATTCGATGAAGAAGCGGGCCGCCTGCTCAAAGCCGGTTCCTGGATCGTTTCAGATTCCGTTCATCTGCACTCCAACGGCGTCGACACGGTAGGCCACATGGAAGTCGGGTTCAGGTTCCACGACAAAGACTACAAGCCCAAATATCAGAACGCTTTCATCGGCCTCGGCAATGGCGTGGACATCAGCATCCAGGGCAGCAAAAAGGATCAGGAACTGCACGCCTACACCGTTTTGGATCGGCACACGAAAGTGATCACCTTCGAGCCTCACCTACACGCTCCGGGTGAGCGAATGTGTCTGGAGGCGATATGGGGCTATACAGTCGAGACCCTGTCATGCGTGGGCTACGATCATAACTGGGTCCGCGGCTATCCCTACGCAGAGGATGCAGCACCCTTGCTCCCAAAAGGCACAATCCTCCACATTGTCGGATACATGAACAATACAGAATCCAATCCAAACGTTCCGGATCCGCGGAACTGGCAGGGCTCCGGCAACCGTTCAGTGACCAATATGTTCATCGATCTTGGCATTCGCGTCACGATGACTGATGAACAGTTCTACGAGGCNATGGAAGAAAGACGACAGTCNCTCAACCTTGGCCCGAACGATCACGTCATCGGCTGCCCGCTTTGCGGTGCTCCTCTAGTAGCACCTCTGGCTGACACCGACGGCAGCGCACAGACCGCTGCCAGCGACGACGACTGAGAGTTCTGGTTGAAGAGGCATGCCTGAGTGCTACCNTAAGCAGCACAGCCTCCGCGCTGTGCTCGGAACACTGTCTCTATTGCTGCTGATGACGCCTGATGCGGCCTCCGCACAGAGTTATCGCAGCGGCCAACATGTCGAGCCAGCCTTTGAAGGTTGGCGACCCAATCCTGACGGCACGTTCAGTTTTATGTTCGGATACATGAATGAAAACTGGGAAGAAGAGCCCACTGTCCCGGTTGGAGAGGGTAACTTCTTTTCACCCGGTGACTCTGACAGGGGCCAACCCACGCACTTTCTTCCGCGGCGAAATCGCTTCAACTTTGAAGTATCGGTCCCTGCAGACTGGGGTGACCGGGAACTTGTCTGGACTCTCAATGTCAATGGCGTCGAGCGAAAAGCTTACGCTACGCTGCGGCAGGATTACCTGGTGGACAACATGGTGATCGCTTCCGAGACAGGGTCACTGGGCGCTGGGACCAGCAGCCCGGAGTCCCGAGCCAATGTCCCGCCAGTGGTGATGGTANNGGGAGATCTCGTGCGNACTGCGCGCGTCGGAGAGCCGGTTAAACTCGTGACCAGCGTCTGGGATGACGGCCTGCCCAAGCGGCGCAGAGACTCCAGCAACACAGNTGAAGAACTTAAACGCCGCATGGAGCGCCCCCCATCTCGTGTTACCGTCGGCAAGGTCCACGGCCTGTTTCTCTCCTGGAACGTATACCGTGGTGAGGGCAATGCGACTTTCAACCCACCGTTGCCAAAGCCCTGGGAAGATACTCGAACCTCGGCGAATTCACCTTGGGGCGCTCTTTGGCTACCTCCGGGGGTCCCCGAAGATGGCCTCTATGAGGTGGAAGTGACTTTTGATGAGCCCGGCNCATACGTTCTGTGGGCACGTGCTGATGACGGCGGGCTCTATCACGATGGTTACGTGACCGTACACGTGTCCGAGTGATCACTGGGTCTGCATTAAATCAGAAAGGGGGCTACACGCCCCCTTTTTTAATTATCAAAACAGAAAATGAAGTTTTGAAGATAGCATACCCAATCCCGATCAGTTTAACCGGGAGGGACTGAACCGCCCTGCTGTTCATTAAGATTTATGGTAAACGGCGGATCAAAACGACGAGGCTGCCGATCGATAATAATTTGTGTTCGAGGCGGCGCAACATACTGAATCGTTGGATCACCATAACGCTGACGCAGAATCAGCTCCTCTGCTGCTTGATGATAGGATGGCGCTCTGGCGTCTGGACCGAATGCAAAACTGAAGCTGCCTCGGATTAACTGGTCGTTAATGCCGAGTACCGCCCACTCGGCAGTATAGTATTTCGCGTCAGAGAGCTCGGGCACTAACAGATCATAACGAGAGCCTGCGGTCGGGCGATAGCGAAAATTGATATCTATCCATTCGCGGGTATCCTTGCGCAAAGTGAATTTTACCAGCCTCACCGCTTCAGAGAATTCAATGCTCAGCGCCTCAGGAGCCACTTCAAGCACTTCGTCATTGACAGGTATCGTNGCCATNTCAACTGCAAGACGATGCAGCGTTTGACGATGAGACCTCTGCACGGCCGCAGGGCCTTGCGCTGAGGTTTGAGAGAGCAAATTGCAGAATGCTACTGCCACTAAAATGATCTGCTTCATGTTATCCTTTCCGACCAAAACCTCATCGCCCTGTCCGTCTAGAGTCCGCATTGTGATCTCAAAATTCAGACACATCATGCTTCATCACCTATTCAGCTNGTGCTGAGGCAAAGAGTACCACAGTCTGCCTCGCGGAGGCTTAGCCAGAACCTAACCAGAAACCCTTTACGACACCACAAACACCTTGCCTTATGGAACACGCAGAATTTTTAAGCATTCTCGAAGAGCTCAGAACCAGTGAGAATAATACCACGCATTTTTCGGAGGCCTGGTCGCAGGGAAGATCNGCCTTTGGAGGCCTCGCCGCGGCCTTNGCAGTTACAGCGATGCGAAAGCTGATTGCGGAAGATATCCCTATGCGCTCCTTAATGGTGTCATTTATCGCGCCGCTACCCCCCGGCAAAATCGAAGCAAGGGCCAGCATTCAACGGCAAGGGCGAAATGTAACGCAAATGATGGGAGAGGTTTTTTCTGATGGGAGGCTGTGCCTTCAGGCAATGGGGATATTCGGCATAGATCGGCCAGGCCTGACAGTCGAAGCCGAATCTATCGAACCTCCGCCTCGTGATATCGGTATCACTTTCAGTGACTATAGCAAGAGATTGCCTTCATTCCTTTCTTTCTTTGATGGCAGGTGGACAAGTGACGGACTCCCTTATTCAGGAAAAGCTGTCAGAGAATTAAGCTTCTGGGTGAGACATAAAAATCCACTCGAGCAATTTACTGCAGAGAAACTCGTCGCTCTCGCCGATATACCACCACCGGTGATACTGTCTCACTTTCAGGAGCCACTCATACCAAGCAGTTCTCTTACCTGGAGCCTGGAATTCGTGATGACACCGGACTCAATTCACGGGGACTGGTTCTACCTTGAGTTTGTTGTGGAAGCAGCCAACAACGGTTATACCCAACAATCAGGCAAGATATTCACTGAACAGGGACAACTTTGTGCACTTACCCGACAGTGTATGGTGTATTTCGATACACCGCGATCCCCGACTACCCCCTAGGAAGCACCATCGTTTATCGGTAACATCAGCGCGTGGAGGTGGTCAAGCATGATAAAAACTCACAGGCATGGGAATCGAACCACAGCAGGGATTTTGCTTTTCTGCCTATTAGTAATGGCCACTCCTATGGCTCTCGCTCANCATAGCCATGGCGTCCTGACACCCGGTGTCACTTTTCCAAAGGATGATTCTGTCCTCACGGACCCACCACGTATGATCACCATGAGCTTTCGGGTCGATGTCCGCCTATTAAAACTTGCTCTGTATTCCGCAGAAGGTCAGTGGATCAATATTGGCTTTACCTACGACCCTAGGCGGATGGACAATAACTTTGTCTTACCAATTCCTGAAGANCTCCCGCCTTCNGAGTATTACATCGCTCAGTGGTCCGTAACTAATGATCGTCGCGGCTTGGTCAACGGGGAATTCAGATTTGCTTTCGGGCCCGGCGCCATTCCCCCCTCCGAAACCATTAAACTGGAATCTGAGGGAAAAGTGGAAGTGCTACCTGAAACAGGTTCCTATCGGCAAGAAAGANTTGTGACTGACTCCGGCTAGCTGCTTGCTGATTGAGGGCTCAGCAAGCCGGCCGAGCAAACCAGGGTCATTTAAAGACAAACCCCTGATCAGCCAGAAACGCTCTCATGTGGGGTCGGGACTTCTCCGACAGCAAAGTCGCGACCTGCTCTGACCAGCTGATGCCATGCCCGCCGCCCGTTCTTGTTAGNTAATATTCTCGGATAGCCTCGTCATATTCCTCGATCCGAGCCGCATCCCCTTCCTCATTGTAATAATCCTGCTTAACCACAACCGGCACGGGGAGGCGCGGCTTAATCTCCGGATCCTGGTCCGGGTAGCCCATACAGAGACCGAATACCGGATATACCCCCTGAGGCAGGCGCAATAGCGTTGAAACGGGACCCGGATTATTTCGGAGACCGCCGATATAACAAATCCCCAAACCTTCGGACTCAGCGGCTGTTACGAGACTCTGCGCCATCAGCGCAACGTCAACCGTGGCGATGATGAAGTGCTCGGTAAAGTCGCCCTCAAAAGGCTTTCCATAAGCTTTGCAGTAGTTGCCAGGGCGTTTAAGGTCAGCACAAAAAACAAGAAACTCTGCCGCGGTTTCGACATATTTCTGATTACCCGCCAGTTCCGCCAACTTAGAGCGATTAACTGGGTTCGTCACGCGAACGATGGTGGAACCCTGCAGAAAACTGGATGTGGCTGCTGCTTGTCCAGCCTCAAAAAGCGCCTGCAACAAGTCAGCCGGGATTTTTTCTTCGGTAAATTTCCGAATACTTCGGTGCGATTTCAGCAAATCGATTACTGAAGCCATAGTGAGTCCCTGTGAGTTCAAAGTGTGTTGGTAAGATGCTCGAAAAACGTGGGGATTACTTCATTAATAGCACTGGATTCGGCATTAATGAGTAACACCAGGCCAATATTGGCCTCGTCTGANAACGCCATCTCTGACCGATAACCCCGCACGCCACCACCATGATGGACAACGCGCAATCCGGACAGGTCAAAAATTCGCCAACCAATACCGTAATACGCATTATCTAAACTCTCCCAGCGGTTGAAGTAGTTGCCATACGGCGTCTCAATCACCGGTGTGTGCAGCTGATCCAAGACGCCCTCGTCAAACAACTCCGGAAATGCGCCAAGATTTGCACGCAGCCACATTGTTATATCGAATACGCTCGCATTGATGCCAGCGGCCGGGGCGGTCGTATAGTATGCGGGATTGGTGGCTACGGGACGCCACTTACCGCGGCGCTTGGTGTGAGGAACCGTGGCATGGGGATTATTCTGATACGAGTCCAGACCAACACTTGCCGAGACCATACCTAACGGTCGGAATATCTGCTCTTCAAGGTAGTGCCCGTAGCTGAAGCCGGTACTTTCTTCAACGACATCCCCGATGAGCGAAAAAACCACATTTTGGTANCTATAGCACCTTCCCGGCTTACACACCGCAGGGATTTCAGCGAACCGATTTTTAATCCGCTCATAGCCGATGCCGTCATCAAGCAGATTTGAATAGGAATGCGGCATCAGGCCAGTGGAATGACTCGCAACCTGTTTNAGTGTGATTGAGCGGTAACTGGCGCCATTGCCTAACCGCAGGTCNGGGAAAAGATCGGAAATGCGNGTNTCCCAANTCTGAAGGTTCTGCTCAACCAGCAGGGTTGCTGCCGCACCGGCAAACGTTTTTGACATGGACGCGATCCGAAAAATCGAATCCGTCGTCACCGGAACCCCTTGATCAACCTCCCGTACGCCCCAGGTCTGTAGATGCATGATTCCCTCCCGTGAGACGATCGCAAGCGCTGCACCGGGTATCTCATTTCCTAGGAGCAAATTATCCAACCAATCAACATAGGCGCTAAAGTCGTAGTTGAAAGATGAGTCACTAAACGAATCATCTGCCGAAGCGCCGCTGAACAGACCAACTATTAGGCATGACCCGAACGCTCGGAGAATCAGGCGATGAGGCGACAGAATATACGCAAGTAATGACAATGTANTAACCTGAACGAACTTAGGGCCTCTGCGCGAAAGGCCTCCACAAAACCAATGACGCCCTNAGACTCAACTCGCAGTGAAGTGCTCGCTCGATGTAAAGCGACGAGCCAATCAGCTAAAATGCCTNAGTAAANCNTGCGTGTANGAAANAGNCGNCNNNCTACNNNCATATCGGCCACAGAAGCACTTTTTTTAATGCGCCGAGGGNTTTCCTGCCGGGCATCGATCCGAANATTCAGNAAATCAGCTGCAAGAATGTCCGATCCCAACGAACAACCGTAAGCGCTTTGAGGGGCTGCAANCGCTCAACACTAAACAAAATTTAACCTAGCGCACCGAGCTCAAANGCGGAGTCACAGCCNCACNATTCAGCTCAATGCGNGGCCCGGACCCAAAGCAGTAGACAAATACGCCGTCAGCAGCAGCAGGATGACTGCAACGGCAATTTCAACGCTNACCGAGCGCTGAAACTGAGCCGTGTCGGTCTGCAGCAGGAGTCGCGGCACGATGATAAATTTATTCACAGCCGCAATCCCTAATAAGACGACCACCAACACCGTTTTCAGCGTGAGGGCTATCCCATAGGGCGTGGTGAATAACTCGGCCGTTGAATGTATGAGGCTCAGCATCAGCGTCAGTCCGCTGAGCAAAAGCAGAGAGACAATCACAACGGCGTGCTTTGAAAAACGCTCTAAACTGACCTTCAGTTCAGCGACCTGTTCCGTCCGGGAAATCGTGAGAAGCGGATACAGAGCACCAACCCAGAGAGCGAACATCGTAAAGTGTACCGCAAGGGCAAATTGTACAGATAAGGACTGTACCGAAACATGACCACCAAAGCGGAAACTGAGTAGGAGAAAAATAAAACCGAACGCATTAAAAGCAAACAGGCGCTGGTAAAAGAGTCGGCTCGGCGCTCGCGTCCGTTTCACCATCGCCTGATAAAATGAGAGACCTGAGCCTATTAATATCGCGAACCCGACGGCACGGAACAAGCTTAGGTCCCCAAGCTGCGTACCGAGCAGAAGGCCCGCCATTTCCCTGTCAAAGGCACCTGACAACCCGCTGCCACTGGCCGTACCTACCTGCGCCAGAAAAGCGGCAGCAACCGCATGCAAACCGAGCAGAGCGCCGGTAAGGTGCAAACCTAGTATGTGTCTCAGGGTAGCGCGCTTACCGTCGCTATAATTGAGCAGGCAAAAAGCTCCTCCCAGTGCACTCGCTGCTCCCAGGTAAATGAGCACCTTGCTCAGAACGCTGAGCAACTCCCAGCAGGAGGTGATAGACATGAGACACCAATGCAGAACCCGGTTCCAGAAGCTCCGGGACGGTTGTTTATACCCTCAAGATGTTACGGGGCTGAAGACGCAGCATTGAGATCAATGGTAAACCGGAATGAGTCCGCCATTGTGTGCCCATCTGCACCGATTGCAGCCCACGTCACGTCGTATTCTCCATTCGACAAACCTGCCGCAGGAATGCGGTAAACGGATTCAGGCTCCGATGCCGGGCTGAAGTTAGTCTGTGGTTCAGTATCTCCGACCACAACAAGCTTTATGAGGCGAACCGGACCCGTAAATATCAACTCTATGTGCGATGGGGCAACCTGAACTCGGGAATCAGCCGCCGGTACAGATTCCTTCAAGCCTGTATGGGCATTGATGTGCGTTGCGACACCTACCGTGATGAAAAGAGTGAGGCATGAGTTAACAATCTTTTGATGTATTTTCATTCCCATAATCTCCTCTGCCTGCGCCACGCCCCGATCCAGAAGTCGGGAAACAGCAATGCTGATTCTGAGCAACTCTGCCCGCTAACACTCTATTTCGCCACCAAGTATCGCATCACTGCTGAAGTCAGCCTAGTAAAAATGAAGCATCAGACTGTGACAAAATGTCGCGACTTGCCTGTCTCAATCACCTTGATACCTCGCGCTGTCCGACTTAATGGCGCTTCTTTTGTTACTTGGACTGCCAGACCTTGGTGAGCGGAGACATATTAATTTCGTCAAGCACTGTACCCGCGCGCATTTTGACCACCCCGAGCGCGATGGCCGCTACGTCCGTTGGAAGAATTGCGTGCTCGGCTTCAGGTCCCGGCTCAAAATGCAGATTATCAAAAAAAGCACTCCGGACCGCGCCGGGATTTATCAAGTTGACCCTCACACCTGCTTTTGCACATTCGGACCGGAGCGATTGCGCAAAACCGCGGAGACCAAACTTACTGGCACAGTAAACACTGCCTTCTTTGCCGCCCTGCCGAGCTGATTCAGAGCCGATAAATATGAGGTCAGAGCATGCATGATTCTGCTTCATAATCGGCAGACAGTGTTTAGTCACCAGAATATGGCCAAGCAAGTTAGTTGCGAGAACTTTCTCGATATCTGCGGCAGAGAGCTGTTCCAGATATCCCATCTTTCCGATACCCGCATTGCTGACCAGAATCTTCAAAGGCTGAGTAAGTGACTTGAGCAGGGGCGGAAATGCTCTCTGGATTTCATCTGAGCGGGATAGATCCAGGCATTCCTTTCTAAAATTTGGATGAGCCAGTTCTGTTTTGGAAAAATCCCTGGCCAAACCTACCACGTCAAAGCCGGCTCCGAGGAACGCCTCACTGCAGGCCAGGCCGATACCCGAGGAGGCTCCCGTGACAATAGCAACCCCCTTGCCTTTAAGACTCATGTGATTTCTCCCCGGCTGATTTTCAATGGCATGGCTTGGTAGTCTCCAGAGTTCCCCATCAAGCGCATCGGTAATAACGTGAGCGATCGACATAGCTGAAGAGCCTATCTTCCAGCAACTCGAGAAGCGCTTCGCCCCCTGCTGCCAGTGACAGCATGCCATCACGCTGAACTGTCTCCCGTGCCAGGAGGTCTTCATCCGGATACAGCTTGACCAAGTTTCTGTGAAACTGAACCGGCAGGCGAAACTCTCCCAGGCTCACCGAATGCAGCTCATCTGCTGAGAGAGCGCTGAATGTTTGCGAAAATAGCCGGTCATACTCAGCTTCGACCCCGGCTTCTCCAATAACCGGTTCGAATCTGACGGCTATCTTCCATCCAGCGAGCTGTAGCTTCTTCATGGACTGCAGACGCTTACTGAGGGTCGGCACTTTATGCTCCCACCGCTTCGATGCCGCTTCCGGCGTTAAGCTCATGGCAACAACACAGTTGTCGATCGGCTGAAAATCCAGCAGTTGGCGAACTTGTGTGCTTTTGGTTCGAATCTCCAAAATTGATTCAGGTCTATCAGCAAAAAACGGAATAAAGCTCTCGCAAAAAGCGCTGATCGGCTCCATAGCTAGACTGTCACAATCGTAACCACTGTAGAACACCGTGCCTTCCTCATGATTCAGAGCTTCACCGTCGATGCCAGCCATAAAATCTTCATAATTCACGAAGAGTACGTAGTGGGCGGATCGGTACATTCCCTGCAAGAAACAGTAGCGACAATCATAGAGACAGTTCAGCATGTGAGAAAAATAAAACCCCCGACCCTGTTCAAAGCCATACCCTTCGGGGGCAGGTAGCACCGTCTTTCCGTGCTTCTCTGCCAGTATTAAGGCAGGCGCTCTTTTCTGAACTCTGAAATTTTGTCCTGCCCGATTAAATACTTCACCATAACGCTCAATCGTAATGATTGGCGTTCCCGATACCCTCGCGATTATCCGCTGTACCAGCTCATGCTCAGCGATCGCTCGCTCGATGTACACCGCTGAGAATTTCACTCTTCTGTTCCCTTGCCTGCGCTTTGCAGGGATTCCCGGAGGACCTGGGTTAGATTCCGCGCGCTTTGATATCCCGCAGCCAACAGTTTTTCCAATTCACTCTCTCTGTTGAGTGTGACAAACCGCTGACACAGTCTTCTGATCTGCAGAGCCTGATTTACATTCATATGCATCCGGCCGGCAATTTTCAGATAGGGCGCCGGGTCAGAAATCAACTGCTGCTGCTCATGCGCCAGGTTCCGCAAAAGATCGACCTGTTGACGAATTTCATACGACGCCGCGTGGAAGATCTCAGCAATCAGCGCTGCAGTAATCTTCTCGACTCTATCGTGTNNGTTGTCTGAAACCAACTTACAACANTGAATCAAATCAAGCATGCCGAAGTTCAACGCCATATCCCAGAAGGTATGAGCCTCCATGTCATAGGCTGCATTCTGCGGGTAAGCCAACTCAGGCTCGTCAACCGTAACGACCTCTCCGAAATTTCTGCCCGACAGGACAGGCGTGGGAAACGAGGACTGTGCACNNAAGGCACAACTGATCTTATTTGCGATCATCACCTCACCAACAGGTAANNCCCGATGTCCTGCAATACCAATATTNAGCCAGGCTGGGGAAAATAGTGGCGACTCCCTCGCACTCTCCGATCTGGCCAATATGGCAAAACTATGNTTNACGTTTTTGCGACCCACACCCGTNACNAGCAACCGAACTCCCTGATCCGATTGAAAAACGTTGTTCATAGCCCTCAGCGGCTTAAGCTGAAAAACTTCCTTAAGTGGTCCGGCCTCAGCGGGAAGCGCNACCACCAGAGTNACCAGCACTGATTCAGAGGTCATAGGCATTCAGTAGTTGCTTACAGTAAGCGATCAATTCAGGCTTGTCTCGCTTTTGAGCCCCGCTCATGAGAATGCGGCACTTTTCATGAAGCATGCGCTTGGTCGATNCCTCCTGCTCAATGCTCAGCGTGGANTGCGCNAGCAGTTTAGCCAGTGCTTTGACTCGGAATCGGTCCATACCCCAATATTTCGCTGACAGTTGGTCTTCATGGCCTCCGTACTTAAGGATTAGCGGATGTTCGATGTACGCCACCTCGTATTGGTNGCAAACCCTAAGCCAGAGATCGTAATCCTCACATGCGGGCAAGTCCTCATCGAAGCCTCCGAGACGATCAAAAAGCGCCTTGGACATCATGACTGCCGAGGGCGATATGACACATCTTGNTAGACAATACTCAAAAATCTGACCCCCGGACTTTCGGTGTTTCCGCATTTGGTTCACCCGAACTCCTCTCCGGATCCAGATTTCATCGCTATGTATCAGACTGATATGCGGATTGTCCCGCGCGCAGGTTAACTGATAGCTCAGTTTTTCCGGAAGCCATTCATCATCTGAATCCAAAAACGCGAGCCATTCGCCGGTACTCACCGATGCACCNGCGTTGCGCGCCGAGCTCACACCTTGGTTGCCTTGATTCAATAATTTCACGCCCGGATAGTCTCGCTCTATTAGGGCATTCGTTCCGTCACTGGAACCATCGTCCACAACGATAATTTCAGCAGCCTCGTGGGTCTGAGCCAGCACAGAGTCGAGCGCCCTCGGCAAAACTGACGCGCGATTAAAACTCGGGATGATAACTGAGACGCTCGAGGTCATTTCAGCGGACAAAAAAATGGGAACCTCTTTGGTTCCCATTATAAGCAGTTTCTTTGGCTGAGCTATTGATATTTGGCCAGCTCTTTGCGCGCGATTACGCGGCGATGAACTTCATCCGGCCCATCNGCAAGNCGCAGGGTTCTCTGGCTNGTCCATAGGGCAGCTAGCGGGAAATCCTGCCCGATACCGGCTGCGCCGTGCATTTGAATAGCCCGATCGATAACACGCAAGGCCATGTTAGGAACAGCCACTTTTATTTGAGAAATCGCGTCTCTTGCTGCCTTGTTNCCTATCGTATCCATNAGCCAGGCTGCCCTGAGCACCAGCAGACGGCACATATCAATTTCAATCCGGCTGTCTGCGATCACATCATAGTTACCACCCAGTTCTGCTAACGGTTTACCAAATGCCTCTCGGCTGGTAGCTCTNTCGCACATCAGTGTCAGGGCCTTCTCAGCGGCTCCGATCGAGCGCATACAGTGGTGAATACGACCAGGGCCCAGACGCCCCTGCGAAATTTCAAAGCCCCTGCCNCGGCCAAGTATTATGTTGCCTTCAGGCACACGGACGTTGTGAAATTTAATGTGCATGTGACCGTGTGGCGCATCGTCCNTGCCGAATACATGCATAGGTCTAACCACCTCNACACCCTCGGCATCCATCGGCACCAGTATCTGTGATTGACGGTTATGTTTGGGNGCGTCTGGATCAGTAACCACCATCACTATCATTATCTTGCAGCGAGCGTCTCCGGCACCGGAAATATAGAATTTTTCGCCGCTGATCACCCACTCGTCACCATCTAGCACGGCCGATGTCGAAATATTGGTTGCATCGGAAGAAGCTACCCCGGGCTCTGTCATGGCGAAGGCTGATCGAATCTCACCCGCCAGTAGCGGCTCAAGCCACTGCTTCTTTTGCTCTTCAGAGCCGTATCTTTCCAGCACCTCCATGTTACCGGTATCCGGCGCTGAGCAATTAAATGCCTCAGAGGCAAGCCGGCTTCGGCCCATAATTTCAGCCAGATGGGCATACTCCAGATTGCTGATTCCGGCGCCGCCCTGGCTCTCCGGCAGAAAGAAATTCCACAAGCCCATGTCGCGAGCGGCATCCTTTAAGCCATAAAGGATTTCATCCTGGCGAGGCGTGTGCGACCAGCGATCGCCAACACCAACTTGCTCGTGATACTCCCCTTCGACCGGCTCTACCTTATTCTCTACAAAGTCGAGAATTTTACCCTTAATCTCACCCATCTCTCCGGACAAACCAAGATCCATCATCTCTCATACTTCCTTATCATTCTGATTTCGTTTTTCTGGCTCACGTTCTCACTGGCAATCGCAGCTGTTTGATTCAGTATAGTAAAGCATACCCGATAAACCCGTCATCCTGCGATAGTGCCGCCGCCATCAATGACAATAGTCTGCCCAGTTGTAAAACTGCCGGCAGCGGATGCCAAAAATACGGCGGCACCGGCAATCTCATCCGGCTCGCCGATTCGTCGAAGTGGGTACTTCGACACGGTATCTTGATAAATTTCCGGATTTTCCCACAAAGCGCGCGCGAAATCGGTTCGGATCAAGCCCGGCGCAATACAATTTACCCGAATATTCTTAGGACCCCATTCGACCGCCAGATTACGGGCTATCTGCATGTCAGCGGCTTTAGAGATGGCATAGGCTCCGAGGCTTTCACTGCCTTTGAGCCCTCCGATAGAAGAGACAATGATAACTGCTCCGCCACCTGCATCGGCCATATCCGGTATCACGAGTTTACATAAGCGGTGGACACTCCCAATGTTCGCCCGCATCACTTTGTCGAATGCCGCATCGGGAATTTCCTGAGACGGACCAAAAAAGGGATTCAGCGCAGCATTGCAAACCAGAATATCAATTGCTCCATAGGAAGCACGCGCGGCATCCACCAAATTCTCAAGCTGCTCCTGATAATTGATGTTGCAGGCGATTCCGGTCGCCTCCAAACCTTCGTCTCTCAATTCTGCAGAAACGGCGTCACAAGCGTCCTGATTTCTGCTGGAAATAATTACCCTGGCGCCTTGCTCCGCCATCCGATGAGCAATTGCCTTTCCTATTCCCTTTGTAGATCCCGTAATCAGCGCAACTTTGCCTTCAAGGTTGAAAAAGCTCATGCAGTCCCCCGTGTGTTAGATTCCCGGCTCAATGATTGGTCCTTGCTTTTGGAACTGGCAACGCATTTATCCCTCATCCCAAGGTTTAACTCCTTTGGACACATTGGTGCCTCCGTCTATAGGAATCACAGCGCCATTGGTGTAATTTCCCGCCCGTGAGGCAAGGTAGATCACAACACCGGCAATCTCCTCCGCTTGCCCAATACGTCTTAAAGGGCAGTCCGCTTTGATATCTTCTAGATAATGCTCAAAAATATAATCCGTCATACGCGATTCAAAAAACCCGGGTGCGACAGCATTGACGGTAATGTGCTCAGGACCTAATTCAACGGCCAAGGCGCGAGTCAGATGATGCAACGCTGCTTTGCTAGCCGAATACGCAAAGGTCGGAACACGCTGAACAACGGGCACGTGCAAACCATCCATAGACCCGATGTTAACAATTCGGGAAGGATTTTCAGACGTCGCGGATTTCTTAAGCAAGGGCACTGCATCCCTGGTAAGTGAAAAAACCGCATTGAGGTTTGTTGAAATAACTTTCTCAAACCCTTCATCTGAATACTCGGCCAAAGGCGCACCCCAATTGGCACCTGCATTATTCACCAAGATCGAAAGGCCACCAAGATTTTGCTCAACTTTTTCCAGTAGGCGACTGCGATCTGCTGATGCGGTAACGTCTGCAGTAACCGCTTCGCAGTCTCCAAACTTTCTCAGCTCAGCGAGCGCCAGGTCACATTTTTCTCTTCGGCGAGAGGAAATAGTAACTTTCACGCCATTCTGAATAAAGGCCTTAGCCATAATTAAGCCAAGGCCGGAACTGCCACCCGTAACAAGCGCAGTTTTACCCTCAAGATTAAACAGACTGTTGAGGCTGTAGGTATTCATACTCATCCTTTGTTCGCAATGGACAGACAAATGTCACGAGCATGTTTTGCCTGTAAACTTCGAGTACTTAGAGACTCGAAAAGTCTAACTCAAAATCCTAATGACGAACAGGTGCCCCCAACTGGCTTCAACCGAGGGACATTACGGGCTTGATGGGCTATGCATGGCCCGGGGCGCTGAGGAAGCAATTGCCGTCTTTCAATCTGAAATGAACTACAAAAAATACTGCCTAACGGGGTTTCGGTCCGGTTTCTTCTGAACAGTTTGGACCGGGAGCCAGCTACAGCGCATGGCTCGCGATCACCGGAGAGGGCTTTTGACGAAACGAACAGGCTACGCTGAGCGCTCTGGAATTGAACGGCCACAGGGCGAATGCGCAACAGATCAGCGAGCCCTGCGTGTGAGAACAATTTTGCTGCTGATCAAATCCGCGACTTCCTCGTCGCTGAATCCGAATTCAGCAAGAATCGCTCGCGTGTCAGCACCATATTTTGGCGGAAGATGACGCAGCGCTCCGGGGGTGCGGGAAAATTTGATCGGAGTGCCAGACATTTGATACCACTCTTTCTCCACCACCATTTCTCTGTGGTGGGTGTGCGGATGATTAACAACCTGCTCAGTGTTGTGAATAGGACCTGCAGCAAGCCCCGCTTTTGCCAGCCTGACACTGACTTCCTCTCCCGGACGCTTGACTAGAGCCGACTCGATTTCAGCCTTAAGTTCGTCTCGGTTAGTCACGCGGTCTATGTTATTCATAAAGCGCGGATCGTCAATCAGATCTTCTCTTCCAATTTCCTTACACAGCTTTCCCCACGCTCTGTTATTGCCGGCGCCAATAAAAATATCGATCGTCTGAGTACGGAAAGTGTCATACGGCGAAATGTTGGGATGCGCATTACCGGTCGGTCCAGGAATTTCACCGGAAAAATTATAATTCGCAATGTGGGGATGCATCAAAGACACGGCACAGTCGTAGAGCGTCATATCCAGATACTGCCCTGCACCCGACTTTTCTCGCTCGATTAGGGCCATCAAAATTGCGACTGAAGTGTATAAGCCCGTGCCCATATCAACCGCAGCCAAACCTAGCCGTGTGGGTTTACTGTCGGCCTCTCCGTTCACGCTAAACCAACCGGCCATAGCTTGGATGATTGCGTCATACCCCGGAAATCCTCCCCATGGCCCGTCGCCACCAAATCCGCTGATGCGGCAATGGATAAGCTTCGGGAAACGTTGGCTCAGTACCTCTTTGTAGCCAAGCCCCCAGGATTCCATGGTGCCCGGTTTGTAGTTTTCCAGCAGAACGTCAGCATTTTTTAACAAGCGTAGCAAAACCTCGCGACCTTCAGGCACAGAAAGGTCCAGACCCATGGCACGCTTGTTGCGATTCACACCAATGAAGTAGGCGGAATCTTGGTCACGGAACGGCGGACCCCAATCACGCGTTTCATCGCCGCGCGGCGGTTCAATTTTGATAACCTCAGCACCGTGATCGCCGAGTATTTGAGAGCAATATGGCCCCCCCAAAACTCGACTCAGGTCGATAATTAACTTTCCTTCTAGGGCGGATGGGCCTTTGGTTTCTAACATAGTGAGAGTTATTAGACGAACAACAATCCACAGCAAATCGCTACACAGGCGGCGATGAGCATAATGCAGGGAGTAACCTGACACAAGCAATTGTCGGGAAATAGAAAAACCCTGAGGACATTAGCAAGTCAATAATTGAGATAGTCTATTCAGTCTTCAAAGTCCTATTGACTTCAGCCAGATGTACCTCCGAGTCAGCCGCGACAAGCTTTGGGCTGCGGTCTTTTTTGTATTTTCCCGAAAACCTTGAGCGCTTTTTCAAGAAACACGGGCAGGCGGATTATCCGTCTCTGATTCATCAAGACGCGCTCTATGTTCTGCCTGANCCGNCAGGTGNCGTAANTAGAGCAATAGAATCCNTTGTCGGGGTCGAACTTTTCCACAGCTCTGATNAGANCNAAATTGCCTTCCTCTNCAGCAATNNTTNNCCGATTGACGCATTTGNGANGNTTGTTNNANGCGCCNAAATAAGCCACCGCCANCGCCCTACTAATCGGTATAGAGTACTCTCGGGAAAGNGCTAGTCACCCGACCTGTAACCGGGTGATNGCCCGCGAGNAACCAACCGGTNAGACTATATGAACATCGGACATCGGCCCGATGANCNCGCTCAATCCCTTCATCGATAAGCAAGGATCATCGGAGCCTGCGCAACAGCCTATCCAGTATTTCTCCCGGCAGGAAAAACTCAGCAACCATGATCGGCTTGCTATCCACGTAGAACATACTCCGGCGGCCCCAAAAGCCNTGCTCGGATTGGGCGAACTGGAAAGCATCGCGCTTGACGTCGGTCTGCGAAAACAGATATCCACCCAAGGGCTGCTCGCCCAACTCCAAAACCTTACCGAGAGCGGACTCCGCTGAGTGTGCCGGCATGAGACTGTGTGCAAGTACAGCCGGCTTACTCTCGCAAAGCAGTACCGTTTTTCGGGACCAGAACTTATGCGTTGGAGCAACCGGGCCAAACAATCTCCGCAAGTCGTCTCCCAGGAGATTTCGCCACGCCAGCTCGACCGTTTTTACGCGGAAATTGCCGTCACTCACGTCGATCAACTGCTGAGTTAATGATCCCTCGTCNTCAAGCAGCCGCTGTATGCCCGGATTCAAGCTGCGAGACTGGCAACCTGGTACGATCCAGCACCAGCTGTCATCGTCAAGTTCGATTGTCTTGATAGGCTCCATCATCCCTGTCCACTGATCTGGCCGCTGAAGTGCTTCACTTTCTGCATGAAACGACACGCTCCACGACTCGCATCGGGTTCGCGTCGTAGCCGAGAANCACAATTCCGCGCCACCTACCCCTTCAGAAANTGCCNGAGCATATGNGNTGTCTTCAAAAAACGAGAAATATGAATTATCCGATCAGCTGAGATAGCGATCGCGTCGCATGTTCTTTACACTAGACGTTTTAAAGATGACCCTAAATTCATGGGAATTTAATCAACGTGCTGCCTCTGTCGCACCCAGACCTCAAGGGACACCCATAGTGCGAGCCTGGCGCATAGNACTGCGAAAACAGGCCCTGATACTTGTCTCGGTTTGCCTCTTTGGTTNTTCCATTGGTCAACTTCTNCCAGCTCTTCTCCTGCTTTTAGGCAGCTATGCCGTGTTCAATTTGGCTCAACTGAATCGCCTGACGAAATGGCTTGCGAAAGACCATACCTCGGACCGATCAGTACCTCCTGAGGGTTTCGGCCTGTGGGGCGGGGTATTCGACGGCATTTACCGCCTACAAAAACAGGAAAGACGGNCCAGTGCCTACTTGGAAAATATCGTTAATAAAGCACAGGAGTCGTCTGCGGCGCTGGAAATGGCGATCATCATGGTTGATCGNCATAACAANCTCGACTGGTGGAACAAGNCCACTGAGTTCTTATTGGGATTNCGCTTTCCGAGTGACAGGCGGCTGCCTGTGACGAATTTGATACGCGATCCCGCATTCACCGAATATTTCGGCAGAAACGTCTATGATGAACCGCTACACATCAACGCGCCCGGCGACAGCGGCAAAAGACTGGAGATTCAAATTGCACTCTTCGGGGAAAATGAGCGACTGATTATTGTTCGCGATATCTCTCAACTTCATCGACTCGAACTGATGCGGAAAGACTTTGTCGCCAACGTTTCCCATGAACTTGGCNCTCCAATCACCGTGATCAGGGGCTACCTTGAAGCGATGATAGACAACATCCAGGATCTCAACAATAAATGGGAAAAACCGATCATCCAGATGTATCAGCAATCATCTCGCATGGAAAAAATTGTTAAGGACTTGTTGGCGTTATCCGCGCTGGAAACCGGCACTCCATCGAGAAAACAAAACCCATTCACCCTGATTCAACTTCTGTCCGAAGTCGTCAACGACGCCAGACAAATTTTTGCTCGCAAGGAGCACCAGTTCAGCCTTATTTGCGATGAGAACATCGAATTTATCGGGGATCGCGGTGAACTCTACTCAGCGATCTCTAATCTCGTTAACAACGCCGCGAAATACACCCCACATCAGGGCAAGATTGAAATCCTGATTCGTCTCTCCGAGGGCTTTCTAGAGGCTCGTATCGGAGATAATGGTCCCGGTATTGAAGAAAAGCACCTATCAAGACTGACTGAGCGGTTCTATCGGGTAGATTTCAGCCGCTCATCAGAAACCGGCGGCACGGGGCTCGGGCTTGCAATAGTTAAGCACATCGTAAATCGACATGACGGAGAACTGACAATCTNCTCTGAAGTTGGCAAGGGCAGTTGCTTTAGCTGCCGATTCCCGCTCAGCAGAGTAAAAACCGGCGGCAATGGCACAGCAGGAGCAGATGAAATGACCGAAACTCCGGCTACATTCATGGACAACCTCTCTGAAGCCAGCCGGCACTGACGGAATCCGCCATCAGCGACAGGACAGGCTTAAGCGGCCTTCAAGCAGTTCTCGAATCGCTCTGCATAAACTCTAAATAGCCAAAAATATTTGTCACCTATAAAGTTGCACTGCTGATACTGGGGAGATCGCTTTGTGTCATGGCATCGAAGGTCTTATCATTTCGTACCATGAAATCNAGCATGCCTTCACGAAGTGCAGTTGAGCTGAATTGAACANATGGCACTCGGTAGGNCTCCATCAATCCGGACANCACGCACCAACCGGGCAGCAGCAGNTCGCGCCGNGCCTCTTTCAGCCCCGCCAGCTTCTCCTGTTCGGCAATTATTNCAGCGAAAAGGGTCTTCAAGTCCCNAAGAGTTTTGAGAGAAACAATNCCTGCCGGATCACCTTGCTCCTGACAGATTGCCGCTAGCATTTTCACCGTTCCCGAAGAGGCATGTGCGTGCTGCCATCCACACCGAGCAACCGCCGGCGCAATTGCACTAAAGACTTCGATCGCCGCCCGCCGGCCGGCGTCCATCGCTGAGAGGATCGACTCAGTGTCCGGACTGACATCGGAAAAAAAATGGTCGCGCCATGCGACACTGCCAATTAGGAGGCTGTCTGTCAGCAACCGTTGATGATGACTGCCAACTATGACCTCTGTGCTGCCACCGCCGATATCAATAACCAGACGGTGAATGTCGCAACTGGGTAGTTCCGTGATCACNCCAGCNTAGACCAGGACGGCTTCTTGAATCCCTGAGATAACCGAAATTTCTATCCCGATTTCACCAGCGCTGGCGATAAANGCATCAGCGTTTTCCGNAACACGAAATGTATTGGTACCGAGCGCCCAATACTGTTGCAAGGGATACTGCGCCATAAGATAAGCAAAACGGTGAAGACAAGCGAGCCCACGCTCGAACGCTGCCGGCGAAATTCGGCCCGTCTGGCGNACATTTTCACCCAGCTGAACTTTTTCGCTTAACCGCTCGACAACCTCGATTTTCCCTTGCTGCCATTCGCCAATCAGCAAGTGAAAACTATTAGAACCCAGATCAATACATGCNTGCATAGACAAATTCTGATTATTGTGNNCAGGCCTAAGGTTTGATCGCAGCGGTGTCAGNACCGCGGCNTATGTNTGGGATATCGACAGGTTTTGGGTGAGCCTGAGTGCAGAAGAAGCGGCATGCCGAAAGAGGCGGTCATATTAGACTTCTTCACCACATCAGGAAAGATCAGGAACTACACTGCGCTGACAAATGCAGCCGACTTAGCGTATTCTTTGACGATGGTCTGTGCGAATTTGCCACACTTACCACAATTAGAAGCGACACCCAGCTTTTCCCTCAATTCGGAGAGGGAACTAGCGCCCTCGCGACAGACGTCGCGAATCTCGTGGTCAGTAACTTGACGGCAAATGCAAACATACATTGAAGTGAACCTCGGATATAATTCAAATGCAAATGAGAATGATTGTCAACATTATTAAGATTTGTTATTTTCCATATCATGATATTTGCTGGAATACCTCCTGTATCTTGTTGAAATATATATAATTATCTAATGAGTCCAACAACTCTTGCAAATGCTCAAGTGGGCGAAGTTTGCCTAGTTACCGAAATAGCGCAGAAACCGATTGAGCTTAGAAGTCGTCTCCATGCAATGGGGATCATACCGGGAGCCAACATTCAAATACTCCGGATCGCTCCGCTCGGAGACCCCATGCAGATAAAAGTGGGTGGCACACTCCTCAGCATGCGTAAGATTGATGCCCAAATAATCAAAGTACAGATCCAGTAGCCCGATGAAAAAAATTGCACTTATTGGCAACCCGAATTGCGGCAAAACTACCCTTTTCAATCTTCTAACCGGTGCACGCCAGAAAGTCGGTAACTGGCCAGGGGTGACTGTCGAGAAAAAATATGGCTACTGTTTTATAGGTGATGAGCAGGCAGAACTCATTGATCTGCCTGGTGTCTATTCATTAGAGCAGGAATATCAGGGTGTCGATGAACAAATCTCCTGCGACTTTCTTGCCAATAATGAAACGCAGCTGATTATTAACCTAATTGATGCCAGCAACCTTGAGCGCGGGCTGGTCCTGACGCAACAACTCATCGAACTCGGTGTACCTATAATCGTTGTGCTCAACATGCTCGATGTTGCTGAGCAACACGGCATCTCCGTTGATCCTCAAAAGCTGACAGAGCGACTCGGTCTACAGGTGGTTTCAATGGTAGCCGCCCGCAAGCAGGGCATTGAAGAATTGAAAGCCGCGATGCTCGCATCAGGCGACTCTAGCCGGCTTGCTCACCTTAGTAGCGAGTCGGAGAGCAACGCTGCCGCGGCAGGCGATGTGGATCCGCTGCTGCGCCGCTATCACCGATCCAAGCAACTACTAAACGGTGTGGTCGAGGTGAATCCAGAAAAACACTCGCTCTCCGAAAAGCTGGACCGTATTGTCCTTAACCGCTGGCTGGGTGTCCCCATTTTCTTGCTGATGATTTATCTCATGTTCACTTTCGCGGTTAATCTCGGNGCAGTTTTTATCGATTTCTTTGANATCCTTTTAGCTGCCCTGCTGATTGATGGAACGACATGGATACTCGAGCAACTGTCCGCACCAGCACTGCTGGTGACATTGCTNGCAGAGGGTGTGGGCGGCGGCATTACTCTGGTCGCAACCTTCATCCCGGTGATTGGCTTTCTCTACCTGTGCCTATCCGTGCTCGAAGATTCCGGATATATGTCCCGGGCCGCCTTTGTTATTGACCGGCTGATGAGCAGTATCGGCTTACCCGGCAATGCTTTTGTGCCTCTTATNNTNGGCTTTGGCTGCAANGTGCCGGCTGTGATGGCGACCCGGACACTGGGCAGGGACAGCGATCGTTTGATGACTATAGCCATGGCACCATTTATGAGTTGCGGCGCAAGGCTGACTGTTTATGCCCTGTTTGCGGCCACCTTTTTCCAACAGAGCGGCCAGAATATCGTCTTTGGCCTCTACCTGCTTGGCATCGCCCTCGCAGTATTTACCGGCTGGATTTTTCGGAAGCAGATGTTTCCCGCCGAAATTTCTCCTTCCTTCCAGGAAATGCCTGCCTATCACGCCCCGATTGCCCGTAACATATTTTTAACCGCCTGGTTCAGGCTGAGGGGGTTTCTGGTACGCGCCGGCAGAACGGTAATCGTCGTGGTCATTGCCCTCAGTTTTCTCAATTCGCTAGGAACTGATCTAAGCTTCGGCAATGAAAACTCTGAAAAATCCGTGTTAAGCGTTATTGGCAAATCCATAACGCCAGCTTTCGCACCACTCGGTATCGAAGCAGATAATTGGCCAGCGACAGTTGNTCTCTTTACCGGCATGTTCGCCAAAGAAGCCATCGTCGGGACTCTTGATGCGCTTTATACCGAACAGAAAAACCACGAAGACTCCGCCCCACCCGACCTATTGGCGGCGGGCAGTGCTGCACTTACCTCGATTGGGACAGAATTTCTGGCGCTCACTGGCAGTCTTACCGACCCGCTGGGCATTTCAATCGGAGACGTTAGCGATCTTCAGGCAGTGGCTGAGGAACAGGAAGTGCAAAGCAGCACCCTGACTAACATGGCNAGCNTCTTCGGCAACCCCTTCGCCGCCTTCTGTTATCTGGTGTTTGTCCTGCTTTACGCGCCTTGCGTGGCAGTTCTGGGGGCGGTTCATAAGGAGGCCGGCCTGCACTGGACAATTCTAGTTTTCAGTTGGAGTACCGGACTAGCCTATATCACAGCGACCGTGGTTTACCAGGTTGGCACCTTTCGCGAGCACCCATTGTTTTCTTCTTTATGGATTGCATCTATGCTCCTGGTTTTGTCCGTTTTCATCAACAATCTAAAACGCCTATCTGGCAAGATGATGCGCAAGAATCTGATTCAAGCTGTGCAGATCTGACGAAGCATTAGCTGCGACCTCGCAGACGTATTCTGCATGCTCGGGAGCTATACAGGAGAGCAATTTGTCAGCGCAAGCCCCATATCAGTTCGGCACCTGGCGAATGTTCACGGCAGGATTTCTCCTGCTAGCAGTGGTCAAAACTTTTCTGGCATTCAAACTTGATCTGTACAGCGACGAAATCTTCTACTGGCTGGCTTCAAGAGAGCTCGCTCTAGGGTACAGTGACCTGCCCTTCATGACCGCTCTGCTTGTCCGTCTGGGCAGTTCTCCGGCAGACGGCAGTGCATTGGCAGTCAGATCCCTATTTCTTTTGATGGGCAGCGCTGTGCCATTCCTTGTTTATTGGCTGGCCTATCCNATCACCGGCAAGCAGGCCGCCCGGCAGTCTGCGTTTATTTCGNTGTGTCTTCCCCTAGGCGGGTTTCTTGGGCTTCTTGCAGTTCCTGACGTCCCGTTAATCTGGTTTGGCTTAATTGCGCTGGGAGCATTTGAACGTGCCCTGCGAACCAACTCCGCTTTTTTCTGGATACTAACTGGCCTGTCTACTGCCTGCGGACTCAGCACGCATTATCGATTTGTCTTATATCCACTGGCTGCACTTGGATTACTGTTCATTACCCGCCGTTCCAGAGAACATTTCCGCAACCCCTTCCTATACCTCGCCATGATGATCGCTGCCACNGGTCTTGTACCGATCATATGGTTCAACCTAAACAACGAGTTAAGCAGCGCCAGTTTTTATCTGATTGAGCGACATCCNTGGAAATNTCAANCCAGCGGACTGCTGCACATCTTCAAGCAGGCGGGACTGGTTACGCCACCCCTATATGTGTGCTTTCTCCTGACTCTGATGCGGCTCTTCAAAGAGGCTCAGCGGAAGGAAGATGCGGCGCTCTTGTTCAGTGTCTCCATCACCAATTTGCTGGTCTACATACTTCTGGCCCCATGGACAGATGCGAACAGCACGTCAGTCCATTGGCCCCTGTCTGGGTATTTTCCTCTGCTGGTCGCATTACCGGACACCCTCATTCAGATCGGCAACTGGATTGANCAGCGGCGCANCGCCATCAGCGCAAACGGCGCGGTTCGCATAATCTTGGCGCTTGGCTTCGCCGGTACACTTACCGGATTGATTGGGGTGGGTTCTCAGGCCTACCAGGAACAGCTNCAGCCAGTTTTGGGAAAAGGCGTCCTTTCCAGCAAGATGGCCGGATGGAAACCTTTCAGTGAGCACACCCAGCAAGTGCTGCAGAGCGAGTTCTCTGATAAACGCCCTCTGCTGATTACTGATAATTACTATACGGCAGCCCAGCTGAGGTTTGCCGGGTTCAAGAACAGGGTGATCACTTTGGACCGGGATAAATCCGTTCGAGACGGCAGGGCAACGCAGCTAGCTTTGTGGCGAATGGATGCGGGCGCAATCCAGGATTATCTCGGGCAGCCTGCGCTTTATATCAACGAAGACAGCACCTTGCTGCAAGCGGACAAAATCGATTTGATGACGAAAATGTGCCACATCAGCCAGCGGGTTCGTCCGAGCACACCGCTCTCNCTGTTTGCAGGGGACAAGGCATTCTCATTTTACGTTATCGATGAGCTTGTCATGTCGGAGCCGGGTTTGACAGATCGCGCGCGGCCCTGCCCGTATCCTATTGTTGCCTGGATTGACACTCCCGACAATGAGGCCCTGGTGCGCGGCCAACTGACTGTCGCCGGCTGGTCCTACAGTGAAGATTTGGGCATCGAAACTGTCGAACTCATGCTGAATGGCGAGACCGTCCACCCATTACACTATGGGGTGCCAAGACCAGACGTCGTAAGTAGTCAAGGGGTGATGAGCGACCCGAACCGGCCCAATCTGGGCTTCACCGGGACACTGGATAGCCTCAATGTCGCCAACGGCACCTACAGACTGAGCGTGAGGTTGCGAAACCGGGCTGGAGAGGCACGGGATTATGGCGAGCGACAAATCGTGATCGACAACTAGAGGGGCCTTAGTACCTCAACGGCAATCCGCCATTCATTGCTTTTGGTCAATCGCCATAAGCGCAGATAGTTGCGACTGAATCCGACCTGCGCTTCTTCCGGACTGGTAGACATTATCCCGTAGGTGAAGCCCATTTCTCCTGACTCGCTCAGATATCCGCCCATAGATTCCAGGCTGACGGGTGTCGTCGTTTTCAGCTGATCGTCGAGATAGGCGCCATAGACTGAACTGGCTACCTCGCCCCCGATGGCTGGGCCCATACCAGGTAAATACACGCGTATGTTCTCCATACCGTAGCGCAGCAGGGCCCTTTCGCCCCCGCGGATGTTAATCGAACGCCCAAAAAGCGTGTCTGCATCAATAAGGCTCTGCATGCTGCTTCCGATTTGCTCTGCAGCCGCCGGCAGCGCGGTTTCTTCGAAAACAGGCTGCGTGTCATCGAAGCTTGGCTCGACTTCCAATGACAGATATCCGGGGATAAAAGCAAACATATCAGCGGCAAGTTTCCATTCTCCGGCCTGCTTCCACCAAACCGAGACAAGATGCCCAAAGCCGTTGGCATTACGGTCGTCATCCGCAGTGATACTCACCATCGGCCCAGCTGATAATCCAAGATCACCTGCCCGTGCTACGTCGATGTAATGCGACTCCCAAGTAAGGTCATTGCCTTGAAAATCTGGCGACGAATACTCCTCCAAAGCGTCCACTGGCCCTTCCCCGCGAAAGACCACGGATCCCTCACCCAGGAATTCCAGAAATGCCTGGGATCTTCCGATTTCCAGCGCCCGATCAGCGTAGGTCTGATCCGCAGCAGCAAGTTCGAGCCAGTACTGGTAGTGACTCCGCTCCTGTGCACTGGCGCCACCAGTCAGCAGGACGGCTACAATTAGGAATATAGAGAAGTATCTCTGATAATTACGCATAGGCGAAAGCTAGCATCGGCGGCCATTCAAGGCCAGATTCTGTTGATTTAGTCGCTTCAAGTGTTACCTTACACAAGCTGAAAAANCCTCTGCAAAACACTGTTTGTTATAGNTTAGTCATCCATGCCTACAGAGGCAACAAACTCATGGTGGCGAATTTCAGGCCGGACCGCATGGCCANGATGGTCTGTCCTGTGACACTGAAAGCAATTCATCGAATGTCGGGGCTTCGCCTCCGAACGGCACTCGCAGGCACGTGAAGTGCCGTATACAGTGGTTAATGCATTCGCAAACGATATAATAATGTTTATTCAATCGGAACGTTAACAGCATGTCGTCAAAGATCTGGCAGCGACTTCGGTCAGAGGCTGAGTCCGTTNTNNANCGGGAACCGCTGCTGGCGAGCTACGTTTATGCCTGTGTGCTNAATCATGACAGCCTTGAATCAGCCCTTGGCTTCATACTCGCANATAAACTGTGTGATGATGTGATGCCCGCGGACTCCGTGGGCGAGTTGTTTGAATCTGCTTTCGCCACTTCGCCTGAANTAGCCNNCGACGCCGCGTCAGATATCTTGGCAGTTTTCGAACGTGATGCCGCAACTCGGTCCTATTTGCAGGCGATCTTGTTTTTGAAGGGTTTTCAAGCTGTTCAGGTGCATCGCCTGGCGCATTGTCTCTGGCAGAACGATCGAGAAGAACTCGCACTGTTTATTCAGAGCCGCAATTCTCAGGTTTTCGGCGTCGATATTCACCCNGCCTGTCGGATGGGTCGCGGCATTATGCTGGATCACGCGACCGGAATTGTCATCGGAGAAACAACCGTGATCGACGACAACGTCTCTGTTTTGCAGCAGGTGACTCTTGGCGGTACCGGCAATGAAGAGGGTGACCGTCACCCCAAAATAAAGTCCGGCGTCCTGATCGCAGCAGGCGCCACCGTGCTGGGCAACATCACAGTCGGTGAAGGCGCAAAAATTGGCGCTGGCAGCGTGGTGCTCGCAGATGTCGCCCCGCACACTACTGTTGTTGGGATACCCGCCACGCAATCAGGCAAGCCGAACTCTGCTGCACCGGCCAAAACTATGCAGCAAAACTTTCTGGCAGATTCAGATCAGAAGTGACCAGCGAGCAGCTCAAACTCTGCGAAAGAAGAACGCCTGACCCACTCGCGAGCATGAGTTACTGAAACCGAGCGAGATCTTTACATCAAAGGTGTTCTTCCGCGAAAGCGGCCAGAATAGAGCGAGGAACCCCCTGCAACAGGACATTCCCACCGTGCTGAAACTCTTTGAATCTCTCGGTCAGATAAGTCAAACCCGAACTGATAGGCGTCAGATAAGGCGTATCTATTTGGGCAAGATTGCCTAAACAGACTACCTTTGAGCCGTGACCAGCGCGAGTAACAATCGTCTTGATCTGATGAGGCGTCAAATTCTGTGATTCATCAATGATAATCAGACTGCTCTGGAATGACCGGCCCCGGATATAATTCAGCGATTTAAACATCAGCGGCACTTTGTCTAAAACATACTCAACACTGCTTCTGCAGTTCTCATCTTCAAGATGCAACGCTTCGAGATTGTCAGTGATTGCGCCCAGCCAGGGCTCCATCTTCTCCTCCTCAGTGCCCGGCAGAAATCCGATATCCTCGTCCAAACCCTGGGTACTTCGCGTAACTATGATGCGACGATACAGTTTGGTGGCGACTGTCTGCTCAATAGCCGCGGCCAGCGCAAGAATCGTTTTCCCTGAGCCCGCCGAGCCCGTCAGATTGACCAAGTGAATCTGTGGATCCAGAAGCAGATTTAACGCCATAGCCTGATACAAATCGAGGGGCTTTAGGCCCCATGCCTCAGTATCCATCAAACCAGATCGACTGAGATGCAGAAGCGTGACCGAGTCATGATCCGACTCCAACACACGAGTAACAAACCCCGTCTCATCAAAAACAAACTGATTCGGGTATACATCCTCCTTGAATAACGCGCGTGGCAGCACATGCAAGGTGCTTCCCTCCCGATGAACGGTCTCGACGGCATCAACCCGATTCCAGAAGTCGCCCTCAAACTCGATATAGCCTTTATTCAGGTGCTCGATGTCACTGAGCAACTGATCGCTGTGGTAGTCCTGAGATTCGATTCCCAACCCGCGAGCCTTAAGCCGAACATTGATGTCTTTGGTGACCAGCACCACCTTACGGTCTGGGTATCGCTGCTTGAGGAAACCGACGTCATTTAGAATTTTGTTGTCGTTGAAAGGGGTAGGCAACTCAATGACATTGTCCGGTATTTCAGGCATCAGGACTGACAGAGTGCCGCCTCTGCTGGCGCTGTCACAGCGCTGAATCGGTACACCGGCTGATACTTCCGAGGGACTGGCTTGTCCGAGCTGCTTGTCCAGCTCACGTATTGCCTGCCGGCAATCTGCCGCAATGGGATGTCGCCCACTTTTGAGCGAATCGAGTTCTTCTAGAACGGTAATGGGAATCACGACATGATGCTCGTCAAAATTGAGAACGGAAGTCGGATCGTGAACTAATACATTAGTGTCTAAAACATAAAATACCGGGTTAGAGGAGATACTGTTGTCAATTTCTTGCCCGACAATTTTCGCTTCGCCCATAAATCATGAAATCCCACTTACGACATTGAGACCGCTGATACAAACCNTNCACCTGTAACGCGTTATTCATCCGTNTATGAAATACCTTGGCTGCCTNACTCAATGCGTCGGCAATGCAGAACAAAACCTTTAGTAGCTTCCGCAGACAAACTGCGATAACCCTATGCGTTAGGGATGGTATCGATAAATTTACAGATTGGGGGCAGCAGAAAGATAGATCAGGGTTGCTGACGCCTCCACCGGACGGCCCGCATTCAGACGCGGACGAAACTGTAGTTGCTCAAGACGTGCAACCATTTGTTCTCGNAACTNTGGAGNAACAGGTGCAGGCTGCACAAGATTGATGTTAAGTGGTTGAGCGACGGTGCGTACCTGTTTGCGGCTAATGAAACGGGTTACCTCCATGACACCTGAAATATCTAAGCTGAACAGTGCAGCANTTCTGGCCGCGCCGAACATGTGCGTCACTGGGTCGGGTGAACTGGTGTATGGAAAGCTGGGCCCCCACTCCGCATAGAAAAGTTGCGCGCGATCTGCTTCTTCAGAAGCGTCATGCCGCTGGATAGAATGGAGCTCAGACGTATCGATTCGTTCCTCCTGCCCGAATGTTGAGGCCGCTGTCAATGAGGCGTAAAAATCATGCACCGGCAGGACACTCGGAGTCGCAAAAAATTGGTCCAGCTCGTCTGTCTGCCTGCCAGCNTAGGAAAGCTCTTCGTATGAACGCCTGTAGGCGGTCAGCGCCGCATCCTCTTCATGGAACAGTAAATTCCAGTCAGCGGTGTAAAGATTTGCCATCGCAGCGCCTTCCAGATTAATAGGCGCCTGGGCCAGCTGGATGGACCGCAACTGGTCAAGCAAGCCTAACCCGGTTACNTAAAAATAACGTCGCATATCATC
Source organism: Gammaproteobacteria bacterium (assembly GCA_002691885.1). Taxonomy (GTDB): domain Bacteria; phylum Pseudomonadota; class Gammaproteobacteria; order Pseudomonadales; family Pseudohongiellaceae; genus UBA9145. Next base: position 14,884 of record NZJB01000045.1, on the reverse strand, counting down.
ACGCTCCCGGACCAAATCGGCGCCCGGCACAATCTGACGNAGCTCCCAGCCGGTTTTTCCNCCCTGCTCCACNGCCACNGCCTGCAGGTGATGATGTTTGACTAGAGAATAGATGATGGGCACAAGACGTGTATCTGTNGCGCCCCAGAGCCTCTCTGCAGCCCCGAGAGCCAGCCAGTTGACCCTTGCAGCGCGCCGAAAGTGGAATGTTTGAAACTCGTAGATGTCTTCGCTGATGCCTCTGAGATGGAGCTCGCTCAGAGCCATTAAGTCAGCAATGAGAGAGCCGTCTACCCGATCTGATTTCATCCGATGAAGCCAAAAAAGATGTTCAAGTTGTTCTCGTGCGCTGCCCCAGTCGCTCCAGTCGGCATAGTTTTCAACCTTCATTCTTACCAGGGGAATTTGAGATCGGGTGTATAGACCCTCTGACACTCTGACGACCTGTGTCGCCCGATCAAGCATCCGATAGGCTTCAGCGAACCGCCCCTCACTGCGGTAGAGATCGGCCATCTCAATCAGAGTGGGAACGAGCCGTGCGCTGTTATTGCCGAATTCCGATTCCAGTTCGGTAAGGGCCACCAGACCGCGCTCCAACTGACTGCGGGCCTCGGGCAAACGCTGAGCATAGATGTAAGAACTCAGAAAAAGCACCAGAACCAGACTGCCGCTCGAAATCACACGTTTCATAGATAGCAAAGCCTTTGAACGAATTGCCTCAGCATTCCAGCCCCATTCTCGCCGTTGCCCCGCGACGATTTAACGAGACAGCGTTACTCTGGCGCTCGCTCGTTTCCTTCTTTAAACTATTTGAGAAAACGGAATTAACAAGAGGCACTAGGCATGAAGAAACTATTAAGACCGGCGTTGACATCACTTTCACTGTTTATCCTGGGTTTCGGAGCGAGCTCCCTGGTTTATACGTCCGCTCAGGATCAAGTGGTTTATGAACTAAGAACGTATACGGCCACTCCGGGCAACCTCGACAATCTCCATGCGCGGTTTCGAGACCACACCACTCGTATCTTCAGCAAGCATGGGATGGAAGTGGTGGCCTACTGGACGCCTACGGACCCCGAAAAAGCCGCAGACACATTGATTTACGTGCTGAAGCACAGTAGTCAGGAGACGGCCGACGCCTCTTGGGCGGCATTTATTGCCGACCCGGAATGGACAGCGGTGGCAGAGGCATCCAATGCGAATGGCCCTATTCTCGGCGGGATCGAGCGTGAGTACATGATTGCAACGGACTACTCACCCCTTCAATAAAGCCACTCACAGTAAGGGACGGGTGGAATTTCTGCGGGTTTTGCTGCGGGCTGTTTATCGGCATTCTCGGCGGAAAGCTTTCCAATCATGCCGCTGCAGCACGTTGGCGCATCAGCCATAGGCCAGCTGCAGCAACTCCCTCACCGATTCGATCTGCGTAAACCAGTAGATCGCAGAAAATACGATGAAGGCTTGCGCCACAACTAGTGCCGCAGCCTGATCGTCTTCAATCTTATGCACGTCTTTATCTGAATTTATCTCATCAGCCATGTGATTTATCCGAAAGTTACTGAACTGATTACATTCCCTGTTTTAGCCGCTGAAGCCGATCCACCGGCCGGTGGCAGCAACCATAAACCAAACCAGCATCGATGCCACCGCAACCATTTTGACCACAACAGGATTCAAACTTTGAATGTCGTGACTCAGCAGCGGCCGGCGGATCTGGAAGTGGAACAGCATACCCGCCGAAAGGGCCAGCATTTTGAACCAGTAGACCGGAAGATAGTAAATTTTGGTCGCCACTCCGCAGGCCATAAAGATGCCGGTCGCAAGACTAATGGACAAACCGAAAACAAAAACCCGGTGGGTCCGCTCCACGACTGTCTGCACGGGCACATCAGTCAGAACCACCCCCAGTAATCGCCCATCACCCGCCAAAACGCAACCGCCAAGCAAAGCCAGACCCAGCAAATGGACTGCCTCCACAAAGGCAAACGCAGCCCCCCAAGTTTTGCCGATTACACCAAACCAGGTAGTCTCCAACCACTCGAATACGCCAAGCAGCGACGGATAAACAGCATCCATGGCACCGCCGTAGGCAAGCGTCAATAATGCGAGCAGCGCCGCCACGACAGTCAGAGTTCGTGGGTAGGAGGTAAACATTGCAGCTATCATCGTTTTTCCTATGCGTCCTAGAACCGCGTCTGGCCGTCTATACAGCCAGAAACGATATCAATAAGTGTGTTGGGGCTCGTATCGCAATCAAACCAGTCATAGGCAATAAACCGGCCGCAAACCACGACAATTGACCAAAAAGCGAGTGACAGCATCGCGCCTAGGCGGAGACGGCCGGGCGCTCTTGGCTCGATGTCCCATGTCGTTATTGACTCATTCATGCGTTTGTGAAACAGGAAAGCATTCACCGCGCAAGCCACGAGAAGCACCATCTTAATTCGGAACCAGAGACTCTGAGAGGTACGCACCGGCACAGCATAGAATAAGAGGATTCCGGTACTGAACATCACGGCAAACCCGACTAGCATCGGCACACTAAGACGCTCGGCAATCCGGCTTGCAGGAATGTCGGGTAACGCCAAGCCTAGCATACGCAGATCGATAAGAAACAGTATGCCGAGACTCACCATCAGGGTGAGAACATGGGTTGATTCGACCCAATTGTACATATAGTAGGACTCGTGAAGCATTCTGCTCCATTCGGTATCGTCCAACCATATCGCTAGGTTGTAAATGAGCTCATTCATTGCAGAGCTGTCCTCCCCTGATGCTGACAGCGCGAGGCAATGTATCCCGCTGTCCTTTACTTCGTATACAGANTATAACCAGACCCATGGTCCAAACCGAGCTTAGCCTGAGCCCTCGCGTGTTTCCTGAATCCCCAATCGCCGTTTGAACAAGACCGCTAGGATTTTGCCCCACGCCTTAGCTGCAAATATGAACGATTGCGAGCCCGGCAAAAAGATTTTAATTGTTATTTCGGTAGGACGTTTTCTAAGCCTCGCCTGTACGCAAAGGATAACCCACCGCTTCAGTGAAAATCCAGCGAACAGCGTCAACTCGTATGCTGCTTGCGGTACTCTGATGGCGTAACGCCCATAATCTNTCTAAAGGCGTTGTTAAATGGCGTGATAGACTGATAGCCCACCGANANNGCAATGGTCAACACAGGCACACCGTGTTTGTCCGCGTCTACCAGCGCCTGGCTGGCCTCTTCAACGCGGTAGGCATGCAGCATCGCATTGAAGTTCCTGAACCCCAGTTCCCTGTGGATAAAAGTTCGGAGCCGATATTCCGGCAAATTGAGCTTCTTAGCCAACTGGGCAATCGTAAGGCCTGCCTCGCGATACATCTGCCCCCCTTTAAATAGCGAGTTAAAACTGTCCACGTCGTAGCTTGGCGTACCNTCCGGTTCTGAAACNTCAGTCANTTCCGTGACCTTACGGATCGCCTGACTCANAGAAACCAGGTCAAAACGCATCGCNACGACAAGCATGGTCAGCGTTAGCATGGCAATTGCGAATATGATCACGGCCTGCTCTGAGGCGTTNTTTGGAGAACCNCCTTCCAGCAGAAAATTCTCCACAAAAACCACACTGAAAATCAGCGCCCCCTGAACGCCGATGATGAACCAACGCAGGATGCGCCGNTCATCAACGAGATCGGCTCGCCACCCTCTGAAAGTCCAGAAAATAGCAAAGCCAACAAACAGCAGCTGCATGGCGTCCATAGCGCTAGCCAAGAAAGACAGATAGGTTTCGACAATTTGGTTTTGAGCAGCGCGCAGAAATGGAAACAGCAATTCCAATACAACCTGCAGCCCGAAAGCCAGACCCAGGAAGGTCGGAAATTTCTGCTGTTCCTGAAAAATCAAGAAGCAATAAATCATAAACAAGCCGGATACAGAACTCGTACCCAGCTCGATCAACCGGTCGATGGCCGAGAGATTAATCCTGAAGTTAGGATCAATGCCATCTCCACTCATGCCGTTTAGCAGATAGAAAACAACGAAAAGCGCGATTACTGCGAAAACCCNNGCGCTGGCACTCTTAGGGTCACTCTTGAGGTAGCCAGCCGCAAGCAAAAAGACGGACATAATCGCCACAATCTGGGCAGTAAAAAGCAGCAAAGGATTAAGCAAGGGGGTTATCCTGATTATCACGCTAGGCGTCGTCGAACATACCGCAACATCTGGACGAATACAAAAACGAAGAGACAGCAATTGTCGCAGCCGGCCTCTCGAGACTCAGATAACACTTTGTTGGCACAGCGGATTCAGAAAACTTNCCACACTCAGCTTTTCCGCGCTGCGTCATTCCNNCCGACAACCTGCTGGCAAGCATTTACCAGTCAGATTTTGGCTTCGATTCAGCTTTGCTGTATTCAGCAAAATCGGCCTGTTGACCAGCGCGCTTGTGCTGCCCAAATAAATTGATCAAGCATCCAGATCGCTAATCCAGGTTGAGGACCCTCCAGAAGGAAGCGCTTTGTGGAACAGACAACAGCACCGCATCGAGAAGAAAGGCAAAAAAGCGACAGCGCGCTCAGAACGAGGTTACGATACACATCGATATAGAGCTAAAGCTGAAAAACAAACAGGGATTTACATTGACTAAAGGATTTCAAAACGCCAAAGCGGTACGCCGTTTTCTTAAAAGATTAAACGGCTGAAGACTANGTNGCCTTGTCTTGAACCATTGATCNCTGAAAGCAGGNGGAACGANCATACCGAGATTGCTTTGCTTATGGCCTAACCNCTCTCGCGTCGGCGGCANAGCATTACCGGGAATCGCAAANTCGTGGCCGATTGCCAGACGCNAAACCTANCGAAACGCAACACATACTAGGCANGCGGGTTTTTCCGGCCCAACTATTCTGCGGTCGTGTTGTCTACCTCGAACGTCAAACCCGCGCTGGTTTCCAAGCGCTGTAAAAGCGCCTCACCAAAGGCCGAACCGGGGGTCCAAAAACCACCCTCTAACTGAGATTTGTCAACGTCCCGGCGCATGCTGATGGCTGCCTGGGCAATCATTTTCGCTGTCGAACCGTAACCCGGATCTCGATCTCCAGTAACTTTAACCCGAACTTCCTCTCCCGAATCAGTTCGGCCCCAGAAGCGCAGATCAAAGAATCCGGCCCGCTGCTCACCCGAACTGGGCCCTTCCCCGGGTTTGGGTAAAAAGAATTTCAGCGCCAACCATTGCAATGGCGCAAGCATCAGTACCGAACTAAACAACTTTGTTCCAAGTGTGATNCTTTTCGCCGCCTTCCGGCCTGCATCACCGGCGCCGGTCAGACTACCTTCACCATAGTAAAACTGACGTCCATACTGTTCATTCAGGAGCGCGTTCGTGCGAAGGACTACTCTGGTGTTTACTCCGGCCATAATAAACGGGCCAACCCAGGACTTAAAATCCTCGTCGTACTCCATATTCACGTGGCGCTGCGTAGCAGAATTACCGTGTACTGCAGGGCACAAGGAGTAGAAATCTTTCATCTCCGCTCTCACCTCTGGATCACTGACAGCCTCTTTAAAGGCNTTCACACCGCTTGCGATAGTTCCCCCTGAGGCCCCGCCCGCCATCGCCTTCACGCGCATTTTTATGNTCGAACACGGCTCACCGAATCTCGCCNGCGCATGTTGTTGGAGGAATTTANCCCCGAGATCNGATGGCAGCGAATCAAATCCACAGGCGTGGACAATACGCGCGCCACTCAATTTTGCCTGCTGACTGTAGCGAGAAATCATCCGTNTCATCCACTGCGACTCACCGGTAAGGTCGCAGTAATCAGTGCCAGAAGTAACACAAGCCTTGACCAAGTCCTCCCCATAAAGCGCATAGGGCCCAACGGTTGAGAGAACAACTTTAGTTCGATCGCACAGCGCTGCCAAAGCAGCCTTATCGAATGACTCTGCGACGATAATTGGAATGTGTTGCGCCCCGNAGCCAAGGGTTGCGCGNAGCCTTTCGAGTTTCTCTTGAGATCTGGCCGCCATAGCCCAGGAAAAATTCGGCTCGATGTGTTCAGTCGCAAGATAGCGGCAAATAATCTTGCCAACAAAGCTGGTCGCACCGAACACGATTAAATCCAGCTCTTTGTTCATCTTTCAATTCCTTTTTAAGACTGCCATCACACTGCTGCCGCAATCTGCCCAGAGTCAGACAAGCTTTCCCGATGCAACCGTGTTGACTGATTATGGCTGTCCCGCGAATGTCGGTAGCTCATCCAGATAAGAAACTGCAGCCCGAACAGCAACGTGGCGGCAAGGAGGTGGGTCGGCTGAACAAATGCTGGCATGCCCAAATGACCCAGAGTCGCACCAGAAAGCACTGAGAGGCCAATCACCGCGATCATTCCGAAGGTGAGTCGTGTTATTGCGTGCGTCCANCCCAGAGAATTCACCAGCAAACGCGCGAGCCAGAGGTTGGTGAACAAGACTAGAGCAGAAAAGCTACGATGCACATAGAAAAACCAGGGCATCGCTTCAATCCAGGAAGCACGCATTGCCTCCCCCTGGCTCTCCTTTATAAAGTCGGTCATCTCCCTAACCTGCGTGCCCATGGCCACCTGCAGCACGGTCATAGCAAGAACAATGTAGAGCCACTTTTCGAAGCTAGGATCTATTGCCGTTACCGGCTGTGCGGCCATGATCTGCCGTCTGGACTGGGCCAGCGCGTAAAGTAAGGTCGCAACAATCGCCAGCGCCATCAGCATATGCAAGGTAATCATGCCGGGCTGCAGGTTAGAACTCACCACCCGGGAACCCAGCCAGCCCTGAAAGCCAACCATGAAAAACGCCGCGACTGAGGCTTTCGCGATAGAAGCGTTATGATGGCGTAACGGCCAGGACACTACCGCACTTAGAAAAATGAGAACGCCGATGCTGACGCCCAGCAGTCGATTCAAATATTCTGTCCAGGTCTTTACTACGTTAAACCGGGTATCGGCGTAGCCAAGTTCAGCGTAGATTTGTTGATAGTCAGCAGGCAACTGCGATTCGTGGGTGGGCGGCACCCACTGCCCGAAACAGGTCGGCCAGTCCGGGCAGCCCATACCCGCGCCAGAGGCGCGGACGCTGGCTCCAACCAGAATCAAAAAATAGACAGCTGCCAGAGTCAGGGTAGCCAGACTCCGAAAACGTTGCAGAGATGCGTCTGTAGCTTGATTTGATGTCATAGTACTGTTTAACAAGGTTATGGAAGAAAGACATTGAAAGTCGCGATTAGTTTTCCAGGGACTCGAACAGGACCCTCGACGCGTAACCGTCTTGAGGAAGACCCTGCGCCTTTTGATACGCCCTGATCGCAGCCCTGGTTTGGCGTCCGACTCGGCCATCCGGCTCGCCCGATGAAAATCCGCGACTGTTGAGCAACTCTTGAAGCTGTTTAACATCTGCCACGCTCATCGCCTGCTCATTTTCGGGCATTCGCGAGATTGCATCGCCACCCATAAACCGATCAGCGAGGTGACCCACCGTCAGCGCATAAAACGTCGACGGGTTATAAGTCATGGTGACCCGGAAATTCTGATAAGCCAGGAAAGCAGGACCCTGTGCACCTGCCGGGAGAATCACTGAGGCTTTCATACCTGCGACAACTGGCAGCGGATCACCGTTAACCATTGTGAGACCAAGAGACTGCCACCTCTCCAGTGGCATACGGGTCGCTATTCCGGTCAGACTGTAATCAAAACCGTCAGGCAGCATGACTTCCCTGCCCCATCGCTCGCCTCCGCGCCAGCCAGATTCCGATAAAAAATTAGCGGCAGAATGGAAGATGTCAGGAAGGCTGTTCCATATGTCTATCCGTCCGTCTGCATCTCCATCGACACCATATTGGTAGAAAATATTGGGCATAAACTGNAGCTGCCCCATCGCTCCGGCCCATGANCCACTCATGCGCTCCGCCTGGATATGCCCATCATCGATGATCTGAAGGGCAACAAGCAGTTGTTCCCTGAAAAAATCGGCCCGGCGCGGATCGTAAGCGAGAGTGGCAAGGGCCTCCAACACGGAAAAACCTCCGGTTGCTTTNCCGTAGTTACTCTCGATAGCCCAAAAAGCCACTAAATAGTGAGGCTGGACGCCGTAGCGACGCCGCACTTCTTCAAGCAGAACGCCGTACTGCCGGAGCAAAGCCTGACCCTGCAAAATCTGTCCCGGAGTAATCCGCAGGTCGAGGTAGCGGGTGAANGTTTGCACAAACTCTGGCTGACTGTTGTCAAGCTCAAGCACCCTCTCGAGCGGCTGGATCGCGTCAATGGTGAGCAGGGTNGCTTCGGAAATGCCCCGGTCGCGGGCTTCAGCGCGAAGCCCTNCTAGCCACTCTGCAAAATCTAGCGCTGACTCTTGTGCTTGCAAGCCGGGCAGGCAACAAGCGAAGAGGGCAGCAGCAATGAAACGGACCAGCGTCATAGCGAGATTATAGCGAAATTACGGTTAGAATTGAACGTGGCTATTCTTGACTGAAGACTACTGTTGCCACTTACTGACACGTGATTGCTCATCACGAGACCGGGAAAATCCACTCTCAGGGCTCACCTGAGCGATCAATGAAAGCCGACTGGAGCGCGCACCGTCAACGAACAGTCTGTTTTTTGTCAGGCATGTCNGACTCCAAGGCANACCGATATGAATNTGGCCCAAGCCAACCCGGAAAGCCTCAACATGGGCAGTCAAAGCGCTTGAGGCAGTCGGATCACAACAAACAGATTTTCGCAATGTACCAGATTTTCGCTAAGTTGCCAGGATGAACGCTGTGTCAACTCCATAAAAGCCTCATCAGAATTCCGAAAGCAGTTGCACAGGTGAAAATGGACTACATTGAAAGCTAGGNACGCGGCCGCCTTCAGCAGCTGCCTGATGAANACGGCCAGAGCAAATTTCTGCCAGCTGGCTTCGAGCTTCANGCTCTATTCGCGTTAAGTCATTATCNAGAGTTAAAAACGGTGAACATTCGCTTCGTCATTAGCTATGTCAGTATCCAACTGTCTTNGTGTCCGAANGGGCAAGCNTGCTCAAGGGTGCCGAANNNTGAANCGATTTGGTCGTNATCGACAGGAATCGCAAACAGGNGATAGGCCGAAGCTNCCCAAGACTTCAGGAGCAGCGTGCTCAATACTGCGGTCGAACCAGGGNTAGTCGGGTAATCGATAGGCAACCAGAGCGCCAGGAAACTCAGTCTGGTTACTCCCAATCTGNACGACTATANACTGCTTGCTTCTGTGCATNTACGTCATCATTCCGTATTGGGCAGGAGCGGGTAAGGATACGCTGCCCAAAACTTCACCCGTCTGCTTGTCTCTCGCATTAAGNGTTAGCGGTGCATCAGGCATCATCTGCGCCATGCCCTCACTTAAAGCCCGGGTCTGAACCAGAATNTCTCCCATGACCATCTGAATAGACCAGCCGGTACCNCCNCTNTTAGGAANGTCAACACCCTCGAGNCGCGGATGGTTTTTAATCGCGTCAGGTGTCTCTCCTACTGGATGTGACCAGACCTTTTCTCCCGTATTCATTTGATAGGCGGTCAGTTGATTGTTCTTGCGCTTGTAAAGTGGCAAGCCATCGACTGTCGGTAAGCCGCCGCCTCCACCTGGCAACCAGGGAACCACGGTAACCCCAGTCGTTGGTGTGCTATTCGGAGTTGGCCCGCCCTCTCCGGGTCTAGGATAGTTTGGATTATCTCGATCTACTCCGTTAGTCGGACGCATGAAGCCTGGCGCGAAGCAGTTACGTCGATGTGAGGTATACATCATNCCTGTACTGGGGTCCGCGNCAGGTGGGTGCGAAATGACATTGCCTGCGCCCAGACACCCAACATTATTGATGAACTCGCCTTCATAGGTATTGGGCAAAGGCGGTACATAAAGGCCACCAAGCCGATACCCACTGAGTATCGTCATAGCCTCTGCTCTTAACTCGGGGGTGTAGTCAATCACAAATTCTTCAGTAATGCCGTCAAGAATTATNCGGTCAACCGGCTCTGGCCAGNTCGGATAGGGCTGAGTNGCTGAAGTGTAATTACCCGGCACCTCAGTCTGAATCACCTCTCGATCCTCAATNGGCCAAATTGGTTCGCCCGTTTCACGATTGAAAGCAAAGACCAGTCCTTGTTTAGTGTTCTGAATTGCTGCTGGGACTCGCTGCCCGTTGACATTCAAGTCCATCAACAAGGGCGGTGTCGGCAGGTCGTAGTTCCACTGGTCGGAACGATGAATCTGATAGTGCCATTGGCGCTCTCCCGTTGCGACGTCCAGAGCCAGGACACTGCCTCCAAAAAGATTGTCACCGGGCCGATGCCCTGCATATGCCTGCACGGTTGAGGCATTAGTGACCAAATACACNAGGCCCAACTCCGGATCTGCTGATGCCGGCGCCCAGGTCGACATATCTCCGGAAAAGCGCCAGGCCTCATTTAACCAGGTTTCGTGACCTACCTCGCCGGGCCGCGGGATCACATGAAATTTCCAGAGACGCTCGCCGGTGACCGCATCGAAACCCATGATGTCGCCCGGCACATTTTCTATGCGGGTTTGCCCGTAACTGGGCTGATGGCCCACCAAGACCACAACCACATNGTTCACCACAATAGGGGGTGCTGAGGCGGTCACCATGCCTAATTCCCTCGGAATACCGTAATTAGGATCGTATCGACCACCGGCCACGACATATTCTTCCCACGGGCCCCATCCCTCAACCAGATGNGGAATCAAATCAATAACGCCCGAGCGCCGGATATCACCCACGGGGAAGTTCTCTCCCCANCCCTCCAGAGGCAGTCCGGTTTTTGCATCTAGAGCCCANAGAAAAAACCCGGGTGTGGTAATAAAAATGACACCTCTTCCATCAAGCTCAGCATAGGATACGCCTTTGCCATATGCCTGACGCGGGGAGCGCTGATGCCGAATCGTTTCGGGCTCGCGGAAGGTCCAAAGCGTTTCTCCGGTGGCAGGATCCATTGCTATAACCTGTCGCCTTGGCGTTGCGACCGTGTACAAAACACCGTCGACATAAATCGGTGTAGATCTGGAGAAATAATCCAGATTCGGGCCAAAATTGTCGCTACGCCAAATCCAGGCCTGCTCGAGTTGCTCGAAATTAGATCGATTAATTTGGTTGAGAGGAGAAAACCGGGTGTGGCCCATATCACCGCCGATGTAGCGCCACTCGCCATTTTCAGTGCCGGGCAGTCCCTGAGCGAAGCTGAACGAATTACCGAGCAGTACCAGCAAGCCAATATGCAGGATCGACATTACGTGGGATTGAAAGGAAAGGACATTCATAACTTCTCCCTAGGATTTAATTTTGCGTTTTTGATTGCTTTCTCGGCCCGTTCCTCAAGACTAAAAGGCGAGCGCGAAGAAGTCNACGCCTGACGCGACCTATGAGCTATNAGTACAGCATGGACAAATCTCGCCGCAATACCTACGCCTGAATTTAACTCTTTAATGGGATCGACGTTCAATGAAACCAACAGCTCTAGCTGTGCTCTGATTGTCAGTCTGAGCCTACTGTTCGTCAATGGTGCAAGCGCTCAACCTGCAGGCACACCAGCGGCACTTTTCAAAGCACATGAAGAGGTCGTCACAGAACTTGACCGCGCCGCTGCCATTATTAACTCAGCTGCAGGAGTTNCTGTCTCAATTTCACCAGGCATTTACGTGCGCAGGCGAATGAGTGGCGTTCTTCAGTATGCAGTCANGCNCCCNTTCAGCGTGGAAATTTACCGTATNANCGGAGGGANCGGCNCCTTAGTGACTGGTGGNTNGCTGAATCTGCCTCNTGCTNATCCGATTGGCGANGATATCGTGCGCGCCGAACATGGCATCGAAGGCGGCANGGCAAAGCAGGCGATGTGCTCGTTTTACAACCCGGCACCCCCCCACTGGTTTAGCCAGATCGATGGCGAGTCGATCACCGATATGGGATCCAGAGAAAGGATCACTACCGCACCAGTCCGGTATCAGTGATTCTGACAGTGGCTCCTGAACAGGCACGAAACGCGGCCCGAAGACGGACCGCCATTTCCAGTTTCCTCAAACCCGCCTAAGAAAACAGCGTAGCTTCTGAGAATCCGCTAACGTATGGCGTCGGCAATNCCGACAACTGTGCCTGCCAACTCCAGGAAGCGTTTTGCNGTNATGCCATCGAGCGACTGAGCCGTTGTTTCGAATCGCCCCGCCAACGCTTCCAGCTCGCTCGCCGCATTGCGGTTGCTATTCCCCCGCTCCAATAAACGTTGTGCTCTGTTGAGTGCTTCGCTCAGCTCTCTCNATTGCNCTTCGNCGATCGCACCAGTGCGCAACAGCTGATCCTGATAGGCCCGAGCAACGACTGGCTCAGCAGGCCAGGCGATCATCTCCTGAGTCTGGGCATTAACGGTGCCCTTCAGGGCTTCAAGAGACGCCGCGGCAATTTCATTTTCCGTGAGAAAATCGCTCGGCTGCATTTCNAATACATCNAGCCCCCGNGAAATCTCAGTGCCGTAGATGCGACCGTTATACCAGTAGGTCGACCAGTACCCTGCCGTAATAAGCTCTTCGGTNTCAATNGGCCCNCTGTCGAAGAAAGCAATCTCAANTGGATTCGCGGAATCCGTAAAATCAACAACCGATACCCCACCCTGATACCAGGCCTGAACGAAAATATCCCGACCCGGCACCGGGATCAGGGAACCGTTNTGAGCAACGCAATTTTCCGTCTCGGTCTGTGGCGCNGACATTTTGTAGTGACTNCGAAATTNCAGCTTACCTTCAACAATGTCATAGAATGCATCTGCTCCCCAGGTCAGAGGGTCCTGTGCGCGACATCTTGGCCGTCCGCCTCCACCCCATTCGTCCGTGAAAATGACCTTAGTCCCGTCGTTGTTGAAGGTTGCAGAATGCCAGTAGGCAAAACCTGGATCTATGACCTGATCCAGTCGCTTCGGGTCTTCGGGATCAGAAATATCCAGCAGGATACCATTTCCCGAACAGGCACCGGCGGCCAGTCCAATTTCGGGGTAGGTCGTGATATCATGGCATTGATTGGTCTGACTCGTGGTTTGTGTGCCTTCACCATGATCACCACCGTCCCAAAGCCCCGCCAGCGAACCTGAATCGGGGTCCGAAAAGATAAACGGCCGATTGACAATCTTGGCCTCCGCAGGATTATCTTCAGGTATTTCAATTACCTCGATTCTGAACAGTGCAGACTCGGGGTTTTCGAAGGGCGAGTCATCGGAGCAACCCGTCANTTCTTCGTCATCACGCACCCGACTGGTTCCCGACACATACACGTAAATGTTGCCNTTTTCNTCCGCTTCCTGAGCNACAGTGTGGGTGTGAGAACCACGACAGGTCTGAACNGCGGCGACCTGTGTCGGTTTACGAAAATCACTGACGTCAAAAATTCGAATTCCACGAACCCGGTCATTACTGATGGATTCAGGAACACCCTCTAATCCGCAGTCAAGGCGACCTCTCACTTCCTGGACCGACATAATCATGAGATCNCCGACCAGAGAGACGTCTCCCTGGCCACCAGGACAAACCACTGAGGCTATGTGTGCGGGAGAGTCTGGATTACTGATATCGTAAGTGTTAAANCCATGGTAATTACCGGCAATAAGATAGTCACCGGAGAATAACAGGTCAGTGTTCGAGAAGCTGAGCAGAGCGGGACGAGGATCAGCGTTTTCATCTTCCTCTTCCTCATCGGTTGGAGTTTCTGGAGCATTCCCGCTGACATTGGCTTCAGCCTCCAGTTCCTCCAGGCGACGTGCTGACAGACCCGACGGCCGCTCTGGATCGAAAAAGCCGGCAGGTTTCGGCAGTGTTGCAACGAGTTGCATGTTGAGCGACGCCTCACCAGCGCCCCTGAATCCAGCGGCGAGACCAACCCTTGGATCAGAGCTGAAGCTGGCCAATAAAGTGACCATCCGCTCAATTTCAGAAGTTTGGTCCGATGTCACGTCAGAAGTAAATTCATAGAGCAGCGGATCCTGTACCGAACCCCGTTGGTCGAGCAGGTCCTCCACCATATCCAATGCGCCCTGATGATGCTGAATCATGCTTTCGAGATAGAGCCGATCAAAATCTGAACCACGTGCCGCTGCCAGCGCTTCCATCTCCTCATCCGTAAGCATACCTGTCATGCGCATAAATCCTGATTGATGGTGTGCATCTTCAGACGTCACCTCCAGTCCGCGATCGCCCAGCCAGCCCTGCATCATCGCGATTTCATCGTCCTGGGACAGGGTAATCCTCGCAGCGACTGCCAGAATTGCTTCGTTGTTAGTCCGACTTTCTGCGAGTGCTGACATTTCTTTTGCCTGAGCATGATGGGGGATCATGCCCTGCAGAAACTGAATATCACCCAAGGAGTATTCCATTCCGGCGAGGTCAGAGGCTTCTTCTGCTGTGATGAGCTTGCTTTCTTGTCCAGGCGCACCCGGCTGGATAATAGGGACTTGCCCCACAGCGTTCTGCGCAAAAAACGCTGCGGCAACAAACCACACTATCTTGAAAGTATCAGAAAAAACCTGTAACAGTTGCGGAGCTCTCATAGCTAATTCCTTGTAAACATGTACCAGCACTTATCAAATTTTTTACATTGTACTCGTTCCGCAGATTTTGCCAATTGCGATTCAAATGACGCCGCAGGCTGTGGCGCAGGCCCCAGCGGTGTATAGCAGTAGTATGAGATTCTTGAACGCCCGCTTTTGCTGGCTCGAGGGTGCTCGGATCGAAGGAAATGGCACTGGCGCAAAGCGGGTGAACCGGTGCGTTGAGATCAATACCGGCGGTATTGGTGGGTCTGGGTGGATTTGAACCACCGACCTCACCCTTATCAGGGGTGCGCTCTAACCAACTGAGCTACAGACCCAAACAGAAA
>NZJB01000044.1 GCA_002691885.1 Gammaproteobacteria bacterium | reverse complement strand
GTCATGATGACAGCATATTTTGTGGTTGCGGGAGTGTCGAGAAAGCGCCTTACAGGCAGATCCAAGGCTGGATTCTGTGCACTTGTGATCCCTGCCATAGCCAGCGCGCACAAGAAGACCAGCGGTCTCGCAGTCCGGCATTTCGCTGTGATTGCAGTCGAATTTTTCATCAAGACAGACCTTTCAGTCGTCGTGCCGTCCAGTCCAGACTCAACAAACTGACTAACAGAGCAAGTAGCCATGGCTGATCCCACAGATCAAGGCTGACCTGCTCCGAGTAGGCATTGGGGGTAAATTCAACGGCGCTGGTCAGCTGATCGATATCATCCAGATCAAAATAGGTTCCGCCACTCAGCTCAGCTACCCGCCCAAGTAGCCCCGTATCCATGGCAGCGTTATTGAATTCCCTAAGAGAAGGAGTCACCACAAAAGGCACCCGCTTTTCAGATTCTCCCGCGGCTCCCTCCCCCGCTGCGCTGGCAACATCCACGAGCAGATCATAAACACCCTCTTCCTCAACCAGGAAGCTGCCGCGATAGACACCATCCTCCTCAATATCCCATTCCATAGACTGGTCCAGAAGAACATCGAGCGGCGCATTGACCTGCATCCAGAGCGTGGCATCATTATCTGGCTCGTAATCCATGTCCAGCACAGTGGCTGTTACGTGAACTTCATCGCCTACATTGTAGAATTCCCGATCAAATTCAACGGTGACTCGCTCCGGAGCGGCGACAACAAGCCAGCGAAGCAACTGCTTCCAGAGGGTCTCATGAGATTGATCAGCAGCCGCCATCATCATTTGCCACCGCCAGGTGCTGGCAGTCGTCAGCGCGACGCTCCGACCGCTGCCGTAGCGCTGCGTTGTAAGCACAGGTAAAGCTTGATTCTGATACTGCAGCAGCGGATGCTCCATCAGGACGGTTGCTCCGGGCTTGATTCGGCCAGTCACGAATACCCCCTGCAACTCCGGCAGTTGCCGCCAGCGCATGCCGTTTTCTCCATCATCACCTGACAGGCGGAGCAGAGGCGAAAATTCCCCGTTATTGGTAAGTCGCGGAAAGAAGGGTTCTCCCGTTGGATGGCTCCCCCGGCGGATGCCCCCGCGCAGATGAGATGGCAAAAAGCTTTCCTCAACCAGAGTCACCGGCAATAAATCTTCCACCGGCGTACCGATGAATTCGTCATCAATCATGCCGCTCATCAGAAAACCACCACCACGCTCAGCGACAAATTCCTCAATCATCTGCAGTTGATCCGCGTTAAAGAAGCCCTCTTCAATATCACCGAGAATCAGGGCTTCATACTGGTACAGCTCTTCCTTTGACCGCGGAAAACCACCACTGAGTTCGGTAGGGGTATTGATGCCTTGCCGGTAGTACTTTTCCGGCCCCGTTTGCAGGTAGGTAGCAAGCCGAACAGATTTATCATCCTCTACCGCCCTGCGGATAAATTTGTATTCATTGCGCGGATGCCCCTCAATATAAAGTATGTCGAGTGGCGCCTTTTCCGTATTATTTACCAGAAACTGATAGACATTGTTTTCCGCGATTATTTCATCGCTCCGCAATTCTACTTCCAAATCGTACACGATCGCTTCGGGACGCGCCGGCGTCAATTCAATCTCATAGCGACGCGTCACCCCGGCTGAACCAAGTGTCACCATTTCTGATGCCACTTCCTGATCACCGTCGAGAATAGAGATCCTGACCTGCTCGCCCGTATAGCCCTCATGATTGATGCCGACTGAGACATTGAAGACAGAGCCTTCCAGCACGGTTTTCGCTGCATTGACATCAACGATGCCGATATCCTGCGGGATCTGCTCCTGTCCAATACCCACCGTAAAAATCGGAATGTCGCGACTGCCAAAATTCCGGGCCTTGGCGAGGGGATCCAGTTCGCTGTTATCCGCGCCATCGGTCAGTACAATCAGCGCTCCCAAAGGAAGCCCTCCGAGCTGTTCATCCACATACTCGAGGGCCTGACCGATTGAAGAAGCCGTACCTGATTCGCCCAGCCCCTCTGCCCCTGCGATCCGCTCGGCAGCTTTGTCAAACCTGAAACTGCGAATCTGAAAATTATCCGCCAGCCGATCGAGGATCCCGCTTTCATAAAACCCTTCACGCATGGCCTCCCGCCTGGATTGGCCTCCTGACATGTCGGCAATCGCCATACTCTGTGAATCATCGAAAAGCACCGCGAGATATGTTTCCTGAGGCGCAACCTGAAGTATCGTAATTACCGGACGCAGCAGACAAAACAGCAGGATTATCAGCACACTGGCGCGCAAACCAATGAAAAACGCTTTCCAGGGAGGCGTCAGCGGGCGGGTCGTCTTTCGATAGCCAAACCAGACACCAACCACAATCAAGACGACCAGAGACAGAAAGAAAATGGGACTGACGCCGTAGGCGAAGTCAACGCTTCCCTCAGCCAGGGCGGAAAGTAGATTAGGTTCTGTGTATTGCATGTCTACTGTCTCGGGCTGTCTGACCCCTGACTCTCTGACAATACACGATAGTATTCCTGGACCAGGTCCCGATACTCCTCAGGCACCTCTTCTTCGAGAGACGCGTACAGCTTGTTATTGATGTTGTCCAGTTCGGCTTGAGCGCGTAGCGCGCCTTCGAGCTCGATAATCGGCTGGAGAAGCTGGCGAAAAAGCTCCGGTTGATTGACGAANTCTTCGATNTCCTGCTGGGTCAGTTGTTGCCTGATCGAACGGGCATTCCCCCAGGGCAGATTNTTNCCGTCGGTGCTGATCGTTCCGTCCATGCCAGCGCGCCGCTCACCTTCCTCTCGGGCACCCCCGATTTGCTGTCGGTTTCCCCGAGCACCAGCTCGCCCGGCCTGCGCGCTCTGCTGCCCGCCCCTCGCCTGATCGCGCAACTGGTCCTGCAGCTGTTCAGCCAGTTGCTGGCTGCGCTGCAGCTGTTCGCGCATGTCACGAAGACTCGGCTGCATGCCCTGCTGGCTGCCATTTTCGTTGAAGGCCAGCGCCTGTTTCTGCAGCGACTCGACCTGTTCTCTAAGGTTTTCCGCATCTTCCGCAGCGCGTCGGAGCTGGTCAGATTCAGAACCTTGATTCGCCGNATCTAGTCCGGCCAGAGAACCGGCCAGCGCTTCAAGTTGATCTTCAATTTCTTCTTCGATATCGACCGCGAGATTCACCATGCCATTGCGTAGCACCCGGCTGCTGGTAGACATTTCTTCTCGAATCGGTCGCAAGTCGCGGCTGGCTTCCTGAGCNTGCGACATNAGACGCTGATCCTCATTACTGCCACGGGCGATGATCGCTCTCAGCATATCCTCGATTTCTTCGAGATCTCGCTGCTGCTGCTGTTGCGCCTGAATAAGCTCCTGTAGGCTCTCATCATTGCGCACTGACTGACGCGTCTGTCCGAGTCCCTGCTGCCGGCTAGTCTCCGCAATTCGCTCCTGTAACTGCCGCTGCTGCTGCAGCAACTGCTGCCCGCGCTGACCCAGATTCTGCGCCAACTGATTCACCGAACTCTCACCCTGTTCATTCAATCGCTGCTGTTGCCGCCGCAGGTTTTCCAGAGCCTTCTGGCTGCGCGCCGCCGCGATGGAAGCCGAGCCGCTTTCCGCCGCTTCCTGCATTTGCTGCGCTGCGCGCTGAATGGCACTCTCACGCTGCTGCGCACCGGAATCACTGCTGACAGAAGCTGACTGCGACTGACTGTTATTCTGCGGCGAAGANTGGCNGCTCTGCCGACCTTGCGACATCTGCTGGGCCAGTTGTGCGACCTCGCGGCTCAGCTGCTCCTGCTGCCGCATAAGACGTTCCAGTTCGCGGCGTTTCTGCTCTTCAGCCATCTGGTCTTCCCGCCGCGCCAAATTGCGTTGTGCCCGGGTCAAACCCTCCTGGCGCCGCGCGAGCTCTTCCAACTTGTCGATCTCCTGTTGNTTCTGCTGAGAGCCTCCTCCCCGGGAGTTNGGCGTTTCNTAGCGATTCTCCAGCTGACCCATTTCCATTTCAAAAAGCTCTCTGAGATCCTCGCGCTCNTGCTGCGCCGAACCGCCACCGCCGCCACCACCACTTTGCTGCATGCTGATATTCGTGCGATTGATGTTTGCTTCAGCCTTGAGNATGTATTGCAAAGCCAGTTGTTCNGGCTGAAGGGCGCTGGTAATCTGCACTTTATCAAGCTCANCCGCCGCCANATTCATCTGCTCAATGGCCAGCGACAGATTTTCGACCGCCGAGTCATAGGTATCGTCTGAAAAATTCAATCGTTCGGCCAAGCGATCAATCGACATCCTCGCTCGACCGGTGGCCTCACGCTGAGATTCGGCAATAATTTCCGCATCAGCTCCNAACTTCTCCGGGGATACCTGGCTCTGACGGTTGCGCAACTTCCACGTTGCCGCAATGATATCTTTCTGTACTGAAACCAACGCGCTGCTGTCACCACCCTGACCGCCGCCGGCACCCTGNCCTCCACTCATCCCAGNATTTCGGCGAAATTCCTGATCNGTAGGGACAATCTGCAGGAAGTAGATATCGGAAATCACCTCAGCCGGACCGTCCAGACCGTTATTGTCGGCTAGCGTAAGAAAATAACTGACAAAATCTCCCGGTCCGACTTCGAGGTCTTCAAGATAAATCAGTTCGCTGCCGTTANCGCTGCGAACATTTTCTTCAGAGAGGAAATCCACTTCGACCTCGTCGGAACCCACCGCACTGTAGTGCAGAGTGAACTCGCTCAGTCCGTAATCATCGCTGGCATCCATTTCAAGCACCACTTCCTCCAGCGGCATCACTTCCTGATCGCGCCCCGGTCGCCGCAAAGAGAGTTCCGGCGGGGCATCCTCTATGGCTCTGATGAAATAATCCAGCGGCTCCTGACTCTCGAGNCCAACCAAATCGGTAGCGAATATCCGGTAGACCCCATCCTGAGTTACGGTGAAGCTCGCNCTCCCGAGNTCACCGTCNATTTCCAGATCCAGATCCTGATAGGANGCCNGTTCCGAACCGGCCTCTTCAGGATCCCGATAGCTCTCCTCGAATTCCACTCGAGCTGTGGCAATGGCCTTGTTGAACTGAATGTCCAGTAAAACCTGAGTACCTTCCGGCACAATCATGTCTCCACTGTCCTCTTCCGTGGTGTCAGTCAGCTGGGTGTAGTCAGGATAATCGAACGCCAGATTGATCTGCTCGATTTGTGGCAAATCGAACAGCTTTATCTGATATTGGGAAGAACTCTGTTGTCCCCGCTCCTCAAAGGCGACGTAATAGGTCGTATCCACCTGCAGCGAAGGAATAAAATAACTATAAGTCGCACTGTTGCTACCACTGCCATCCCGACTCATGGATGCATCCTGCCAGTTGACATTGTCGTCCTGCAGCCTGAGATNGATGCTATCTGGCGTTGCGTTGGAGACGCGGGCGATAATTGTGACACTGCTNCCGCGCTGTAACTCAAGGTCGCCGGGCTCTACTGAGATTTCNATCTCCGGTAGAAATTCCGCGACGACCAGTGGCTCGGAGATCGCGAAAGGCCAGGCCAGACGGGCCCCGGAATTCAACAGCGATTCCGAATTCAAAAAAATTGCCGAAATCACAGAGACCACAGTAATGGCGGCAGCAAATGNCATCCAGGATTGCTGCGCNGGCGCTACCGTTTCAACTTCCCGCTGCTGCTCGACCACGTGGGCCTGTGCATCTTGCCAGAGTTGCTGGATAAATTGCTGAGAGACTCCGGCGCGACCGTATTTAAGATCGCTCTCGCTGAACTCCAGAGAAGTCAGCAGGCGCTGTTCAAAGTCCGGTATGTGATCCTCAACATAGTGCGCCAGCATACGGTCATCCGTCCCGCGGCGGCGAAGCTGGCGCAGGAACGAGATCGTGATCAGAAGTCCGGTAAATACTGCTAGACCAAACAGAGCGATGGAGCCTAACTTACCGAGCTCCAGCCACGCGCCCACCAGGCTGAATGACAAAGCCGAGACGGCCAGGGCAATAGCAAAAAGGCTTGCGGCCTTTACAAAGAAAAACCTCGCGCGACGACGGCGAAGCTGCTGGAGTGTCTGTCGGAGTCTTGCGATGGTTGATGTGTTCATTAGGTCCAGTTGGAAGTGTGNTTGTCGAAGTGCAGCGTTTGAGCCGACAAACGACCCTNCANTGATTTCANCNTGCTGTCAGTTGNCCCGNTGTCAATTTGAGACAACCNCAGGCCGCTTCCAATCCTNTCGCGAGTAGCAGACTAACTGCNCCTCAAGCTTGACGCCGAACCCGCTTCAACTATCCCACTAACCAGACTGGAGAGCAAGGCTTACGGATATCGTCTTCGANGCCGAGCNTGNCCNNTGCAGGGCGCGTCAGAAACATGCGCGGCTCGACTCGAAACAATCGTTGCTAGGCGCGTGACCGGCTGCCTTTAAAAAACAGGTACGGATAGCTGAACCGGCCGGTTCAGCTTGAGAAGCATCCCATTTCTTCCGGGCGATAGTGTGAAGAATTTTCCGGAAAGACCCGAATGCCGGACTGCGCCACCCCGGACAACAGAGACGNCAGCGTCGCGTGACCCAACAAGTCTNGCAAAGTTGTCAAAGTCGGTCGGGGCAAGACCATGGAATCGTTCTCAGCAGCGGCGATCGCTGCGCCGGGGCTGAGCCATCTGAAATCCAGAATTTCATCGTTATCGACGTTTACCTCAACCGCTTCACGCAGGGGACACAGGAAAAACCAGGTACAGAAGCGCCTCGGCAATTTGGGAGGCGTCGTCCAGTGAGCGGTATGAATAAGCTGNTCTTCGGAAATTTCGACGCCTGCTTCTTCGCGGGTTTCTCGAACCGCTGCACGAAGCGCGGCNGGATATTCCAGTATTCGCGATTCTNTACCNCCGAAATCCTCATCATCCAGCCTGCCTCCGGGGAAGACCCAATGTCCTCCATGGAACACCAGCCTGGAATTTCGCTGCACCAAAAGCACTTCAAGTTCTCGCTGTTGGGTATTTTCCCGGATCAGAACAACCGTCGCTGCGGGCACTGGCTCGATATCAGTCATCTTAACTCCTGCTGAGCAAGGTGTTATCTCATAATTGACCTTATCATATCGAATATTTGGGTTTGCGGGCAGCAGGCGGGCAGCATAGAATCCTGGATCAGTTCACGAAACCCACACACTGAAGACTTGCATATCCTGAGAGAACGGGAAAAAGGAATCGAAATGACAATAAGTTTTGGAGGTCGCGTCGCCATAGTCACAGGCGCTGGCGGCGGATTAGGCAAGCAACACGCACTAGAACTTGGCAGACGAGGCGCTAAGGTTGTGGTCAACGACCTNGGCGGCTCTGTCGATGGCAGCGGCGGCTCTGCCTCTGCCGCCGAACTCGTTGCACAGGAAATCGTCGAACATGGCGGTACCGCTATCGCGAATGGCGCCTCGGTCACTGATCTTGATGCGGTGCAGGATATGGTTCAGAGCACGCTTTCTAAATGGGGACGTATTGACATCGCAGTCAACAACGCGGGTATCCTGCGAGACAAGACATTTGCCAAGCTTGAGCTTGAAAACTGGCACGCAGTCATTGATGTACACCTGACCGGCAGCGTCAACGTCACCAAATGCGTTTGGCCTATCATGACCGAGCAGAACTATGGTCGGCTGGTCATGACCACTTCCACTTCCGGCCTGTTTGGCAACTTTGGGCAGAGTAATTACGGGGCCGCAAAGCTCGGACTGGTCGGCTTAATGAACACTCTCCGCCACGAGGGTGCCAAATATAACATCTTAACCAATAGTATCGCGCCGATCGCGGCGACGCGAATGACTGTCGACCTCCCCGGGTTTGAAGACAGCGGAGAGCGCCTGGCGCCGGAACTGGTCACGCCCGCAGTTGTGTTCCTCTGCAGCGAGCAGGCTCCGAATGGCCGGATCATTCAGGCTGCCGGCGGTCGCTACTATTCAGCAGATGTCAGGGAAAACGTCGGCGTAGATCTCGGCACCAGCGCCAGTGNNGAAGACATCGCCGAGAACATCGAAAGCATTCTNGACATGAGCGAAAGCNAGGGCATTCTGGAGCGCACCCCGCATCGCTNAGCCCGGATACCTCACACGAGTCGCNCACCGGAATCCCCCCAGTGCGCTGGGGTGACCGGCCAGCAGTCCTTCTGGGTCTGATTCGCGAGCCGGAGTTGGCATGCGCAAACGTCTTCTGCTGTTGTCCGCTTATGATGCGCCGAGTCATGCTTATTGGCGACATCAACTGAGGAACCAGCTCACCGAATTCGAGTGGACTGAGCTTTGTCTGCCCCCGAGATACTTTAGCTGGCGTGTTCGCGGCAATGCCATGCAGTGGGCATCGACGCAAAGCGCCTGTTTAACAAGAGACTACGATCTCGTTCTGGCCACCTCAATGGTAGATCTCGCCAGCCTGCGCGGACTGGTCCCAAAGTTAGCAACCGTTCCCACCCTTCTCTACTTCCACGAAAATCAGTTTGCCTATCCGGCNGGACACCAGCGTCACGATAACATTGAGCCAAANATTGTCCCTCTATACGCCGCCTTGTGTGCAGATGCTGTCGTCTTCAATTCAGCCTTCAATCGTGACACCTGCCGGGAGGGGGTCCGGCAGCTGGCAAAGCGCTTGCCAGAAGGACTGCCCGCGCGGGTGTTTGCGAAGCTCGACGCTGCCGAGGTGCTGCCTGTGCCCTTGGCCAGTGCAGGCAATAATTGTCCCAACCAGGCNGCACTGNCANCAGATTCGCCCATGGAAATTGTNTGGAACCATCGCTGGGAATATGACAAGGGAATCGAATTACTAGCGCACATCATCGAACAGGTGAAAG
Organism: Gammaproteobacteria bacterium; assembly: GCA_002691885.1. Classification (GTDB taxonomy): domain Bacteria; phylum Pseudomonadota; class Gammaproteobacteria; order Pseudomonadales; family Pseudohongiellaceae; genus UBA9145. The sequence goes on along the minus strand of NZJB01000044.1, from coordinate 19,440 downwards.
AAGCGCGCATAAGANTCCGCTTCCACATTGTTGGCCAACAGTTTAGCCAAAGACCTGAAGNCTTTGAAGCGNTCGATCGGCACCTCGATGAAATCAGCGCATTCTTCGATATGCCCAGAGGAAACTTCGGATATATCGAAGATGAAGACCAGTATCAGACCTTACTGGCATCGTGTCANGTCGCACTTTCNACCGCAAAGCACGACTTTCAGGGTCTATCCGTCCAGCAGGCTTGCCTTGCCGGATGCCAAGCTGCCGTGCCCAACGCTCTGGTCTATCCAGAGTACGTACCCCCTCAATTCCGCTACAAGACCCGCAAGGATTGTCGGCAGACGGCGGCTGCCGCGGTGTCGCTACTCAGGCACATCAGGCTCAAGCTAGAATATGGAGCATGGAGCAAAATTGATCTCAGCGCCTACTCAGGCCNGGACCTGCTGAATCGCTATCGCNATTTATTTCTCTCTNTGATNAATAATCAATCCTAATTAACCCGCTCCAGCATNGGGAAGACTATAAGCTGNCCAATCTGTATCCGATTGAAATCCAGCTCNGGATTNTACTGNCTCACCAGCCAGATCGGTGAAGAGTATCGATCCCGCGCGACGGTGCTGATGCTATCACCGCGACGAACCTCGTAGGTTTCTACGTTCTGTATCCGATAGCTGGCAAAGAATTCTTGCTGCAGCGTCGAGTGAAACTCCCGACGGGCTCGTTCAAATTCAGCGATGTTCACCTCGCTGAAATCAAGTCGCAACCGGTTGCCGATGATCACTGGATCTCGGAAAACCATATTGTTCAGTCGCCGGATATCCCAGGCCCGTATATCGAGCCAATCCGCATAGTGGCCCAGCGTTTCACTGGCTTGGATTTCGATGGTATTGTCGGTACTCACCGCATAGTCCGACGGGTCTGCTGAAAGATCTTCAACCAACTTTTGATTCGCTTCAGCTACGTCGACCACAGGATCAATCGCCTGAGCGATTTCATCGGCCTCCGACACCTCTGTATCCAGCTCCACGTTATCCGGCAACACCGCGGCCGGCGGCAACAGCTCCTCGACCAGCGCCAGATCCATCACCGGCCCGAGGGCTGGAACTGCGCCGCCTGAATCCGGCTGAGTCTGTGGACTTCGCGTCGCCACGAGCACTTCCTCTTCGGTTACCTGCGCATGCCCTTCAGGGGCCGCCTGTTCGCCCTCCGGTTCCGGCGGCCGACCAGGATCATTCGCAGCAGGAGNGCGGGACTGAACCTCAAAACCANGTAANTGCAAATTCTGCCCCGGATAGATTCTGTTTCGATCANCGATACCATTCAGACTCAAAACCTGCTGCTCTGACACTCCGAAACGTGATGCGATCACCGATATCGTGTCTCCTCGTCTGACCNTATACTGACCGCCCTGAGCAGCCAGCNCTCCNAGCGTCTGATCAGCGACCACGTTATCCTGGGGGAGCAGNAGNCGCTGCCCAATTTGAATCCGGTTGCGACTGCGAAGCTGATTTAGGGCAACCAGACGCCCAACTGTAGTGTTGAAACGGCGCGCGATGACCGACAAGCTGTCCCCTCGCTCCACCACATAGGCGACATCGGGCGTTTGCACTGCAAATTTATAGTCGTCTGAAATCAATGCCAGTANGTTTCCCTCTCCTACCGCGCTTTCGCGCAGTTTAACGGAAAAACCTCTNGGTATGCGTTTGTTTCCCTCCCAGACGGCCGGTCGCAAAGCACGATTATCAGCCTGCANCTGTTCCAGGCTTATACCTACCGAGCGCGCAAATATCTCTGCATCAATGAAGGCGTCCGTCACCACCGTCCTAAAGAGNGGCACNGGATCAAAGTTAACGTCGCCGAAATAGTCGGAGGCATTTTTCTCGACGTCCAATACCGCAAGGAACTGCGCGTAGAAATTTCTCGATGCGAAACCAAATGCCCGACCTCGATAGTTGGACACAATCGTTTCAATGTCGGTGGTACCGGTCTCCCTGACAGCCCGGGCAATGCCTCCGGCCCCGTGATTGTATGCAGTCAGTGCCAACGGCCAGGTACCAAGCACTGAATGGTTGTACTCAAGCAGGCTCATGGCCGCATTCGACGCAATATAAGGATCCATCCGCTCATCAACAATGTGATCAATACGCATGAAGCGCTGACCGGTCGCGCGACCGAATTGCCACATTCCNGCGGCAGCAGCGCTGGAGTAAGCATTCGGGTTGAAGGAAGACTCTACATGGGGCAGTACCGCAAGCTCCGCGGGCAGACCCTTTTCCCGAATGACGGCGTCGATGTGCTGTCGGTAAGCACCCGAACGGCGCAGGCCGCTTAAAAAGCGGTCCGACTGGCCTAGCTGAAAGCGGACATTATCGACGGCCTCACTCAGAGCTTCGTTGCTGACATCCTCCGGCCAAAGGGACAGAATCTCCCGCTGCCCTTCGGACAGGCCGCTTCGCCTGCCGCCCGCTAAGACACGCAAATCCGTTTGAATCTGTTTGCGCCGATTTTCAATCTGACGCCGGTCAAGAGGCGTCCGGGCATAGACCACGGCCAGATCGCGCGCGTCATGAAGTAAACCACTCTGGGTGTCGACTTCGGTGTAAACGCGAGTCCAGAAACGCACGGCCGGTTCCAGCTCCGGTGGACGCGGAAACAGTTGCGTATCCTGTGCTACTGAGTGTGCAGGCAGCAGCGTAAAAAAGAGGAATATGATTGAAATCGAGCGGAAATCCAAAAACATCTTGCCCTGTATTTCACTATGGCTTGGATGAGCAAACGATAGCAGCTATCACCTGACTCGCCAAGCGTGGCAGACTGATGTCGACAAGCGCCCTGCTGGAGTTTAGCCGGGCGAACAGCGGCCCGGCCGTCAAGGCAGGTCATCCAGTTCCGCCCCTTCTTTGACCGGGATCATCAAATCTTCGCGAGTGACATTCATATAAATAATGACATTCGAAGCAATGTAGATAGAGCTGTAAGTTCCGATGACCACTCCGATGATGAGAGCAATCGCAAAACCCTGAGTAGATTCACCTCCAATAAACAGAATAGAGAATAATACCAGCAACGTGGTGAGTGACGTGATCAAGGTTCTGCTNAGGGTCTGATTCAGGGATNCGTTGACCATCTCGATGGGAGACCCTTTGCGCANGCGCCGGAAGTTTTCCCTTATTCTGTCTGACACAACAATGGTGTCATTCAGCGAATAGCCAATGATAGCGAGCATGGCAGCAAGCGTATTCAGGTTAAATTCCATTTGAAATACTGAGAAAATCCCGAGGGTAATAATCAAGTCATGTGCCAGGGCTACCACCGCACCCACTGAAAATTTAAGCTGAAAGCGCACTGCAATGTAGACCATGATTATGCCCAGCGCGACCAGCATGCCGAGCCCACCCTGCTCTGCCAGCTCTTCCCCGACTTTCGCGCTGACATAGTCAGACCCGAGCAGCGTTACCTGACTTCGGGTTTTCTGTTGCAGCATGGCAGCAAGGGATTCACCAACCTGAGCCGCCTGTTCCGCCTGGTCCTGTTCTGCGACTGAACTGTCTACCGGCAGAAGCACTCGGATATCGCGATCTGACCCAAAAGTTACAACAACGGTATCCCCATATCCGTTTTGCTGCAGCGTTAAGTTTACCTGATCAAGGTCAACGGTCTCCGAATAATTCAGACGCACCGATGTGCCACTGGTAAAGTCCAGTCCGAAATTCAACGAATTTACGAACAGTGAAATCACCGAAACAACAGCAAGCAACGCAGAGATTCCGGCAGCGATCCTGCGGACGCCCATAAAATCGATTTCGGTTGTCGAAAGCATCTCGGGTTCTGCTCAGATTGAGGACGGCAAAAAGCCGGCATATCTGCCTATCGACAGCATCTTTACCGACCGCCCGCCGTAGATAAGATTGATAATCGCGCGGGTTCCGACTATGGCCGTAAACATCGAGGTCACAATACCAATCATGAGCGTCACCGCAAANCCCTTTACGGGNCCGGTGCCTATCGTAAACAAGACCACCGCAACAAGAAAAGTTGTCAGATTGGCGTCAAAGATCGTAGTGAAGGCGCGGTTATAGCCTGCATCAATGGCTTGCTGCGGAGGAATNCCATTGGCCAACTCCTCCCTAATCCGAGTGAAGATTAGCACATTGGCGTCCACCGCCATGCCCACTGTCAACACAATCCCGACAATCCCGGGCAAGGTCAGCGTTGCTCCGATCAGAGACATGACAGAGAAGATCAGCAGAATGTTCATAATCAGGGCTGCATTAGCGGCTAGGCCGAACAATCGGTAGTACAGCAACATAAACAACACCACCAGCGCTGAGGCGATCTGCACACCTCGAAAACCTGCTTCAAGATTTTCACGCCCCATGGAAGGACCAATGACTGACTGCTCCACAATCGTCATCGGAGCGGCCAGAGAACCAGAAGAAATAAGCAGCGACAAATCATTTGCTTCTCTGGCAGTCAAGCCGGTAATCACAAAAGTACGAGGCAAAGCCGTCCTGATAGTCGCGTGACTGATCAGGCGCTTCTCTTCATAGAACTCAACTTCTTTAACTTCGTTACCTTGCCCATCAAGCGAAGCGATCGTCCTGGATTTAGTTTCAATGAGCAGGATATCCATATTGCGACCCACGTTCTCTCGGGTCACCCGATTGATCTGATTGCCCCCCTGAGCGTCGAGGTTTATTTGCACTTGAGGCAGGCCGCTCTGATCGAGTGTTGAGCGTACCGAAGAAATACGGTCGCCCTGCAGAATAACGTCATTGTCGACGTTCACAGAAAGACCATCTGGCGTCTGATGGGCTTCGAACGACGTCCTAGGGGCACCCAGTTCTGCCTCGAGGTGGAATTCCAGGGTGGCAATACGCTGCAGAATCCTGATTGCCTGAGCCGGGTCCTGCACCCCAGGCAGCTCCACTACAATTCGATCAGCGCCTTGCTGCTGCACCGTTGGCTCGGAGACACCGAGGGCGTCAACCCGGTTCAGCAAGGTAGTCCGATTCGCCTGNAGCGTGTCNCTCTGAATTTGCAGAATGACNTCCGGTGTCAACCGCATNTCCAGCAGAAACAGGTCATTGGCCTCCCGGTTCTGAAACTGAATTTCGGGAAAATTATCAATCAGTTCTGAACGAGCGGCGGAGCGCTCCTGCNTACTCGAGAACCTTACCTCAAGATGGGTGTTGTCGATCAGATTGATGCCCCGGGTACGGATACGCTGCTCTCTGAGAATTGAACGAACGTTGCTCAGATTGTCTTCCATCCGCCGCTCGAGGGCCGCTTCCATGTCCACTTCCATCAGAAAGTGTACTCCGCCCTGCAGATCCAATCCGAGATTCATTTTGTCGGCACCGATGGCCTGCATCCAACCGGGGGTTGTCGGCGCGAGATTTAGCGCCACGATGTAATCGTCGGTCAATGCCTGTTCAATAACTGTCTTCGCGCGAAACTGATCATCCACATCCTCGAAGCGGAACTGCATGCTGTTTTCATCGGACACCACTCCGAAGAAGTCAATTTGCGCAGCCTCAAGGGCAGTTTCAACCACCGCAACATCGGCTTCGCTGATCTCGAGATTCTCGTTATTGATGAGAATCGCTTCGTCATCGGGATAGAGATTNGGCGCAGAATACAGCAGGCCNAGGACGACAATGAAAAGTATTAGAAGATTTTTCCAGAGCGGATAGCGGTTCAACATAACGGATTCCGGTTTCGAATCGATTTCTCGCTGCCGAAGCGAGAACACTGATCGGATGCTGGCTTCCGGCGGTTCAGCCTAGCCTCGAACTTTATATCTGATTGATCGTGCCTTTGGGTAGCGCCGCAGCGATGGCTGACTTCTGAAGTTTCAGCTCAACCTCTTTGGCAACTTCGATGGCTACATATTCTTCGTTGACTCGGGTAACTTTGCCCATCAATCCACCGGACGTCATGACTTCGTCACCTTTGCTGATGCTGTTGACCAGATCTTTGNGCTCCTTTGCCCGCTTGGACTGCGGTCGCCACAGGATGAAGTAGAACAGCACAAACATGCCGCCAAACAAAAATAGATTGTAGGTCAGTGAAGGAGAGGCCGNGGCAGCCTCCTGTGCGAAGGCAGTTGGAAAAATGAAGTCCATGTGTCAGTGTCACTCGTTATTGTCGGCAGTTGGGTGCTNAGTGTGGCAGAACGNACGGCNGTNNGCCTTTCAGACCGTCATTACCGGCNACGGTACCTCATATTGGCGCCCTTTNCTGAGATCAGTCATCTGCGAGACGGAGCTGTTCCGCCCGATACTGGCGCGCAAAGGCGCTCAATCTACCCTGTTCTATCGCCTCACGCAATCCAGCCATCACCCGCTGATAATAGCGCAGATTATGAATGGTATTTAGGCTGGANCCGAGTATTTCNTTACATTTGTCCAGATGATGAAGATAAGCTCTAGAAAAATTCTGACAGGTATAGCAATCACAGCTNTCATCAAGCGGCCGAGGATCATTGCGGTATCTGGCATTTCGCAATCGGAGCAATCCGGCGGACGTGAATANATGAGCATTGCGCGCGTTTCGCGTAGGCATCACACAGTCAAACATATCAACACCCTGAACCACGGCGTCGATGATGTCTTCAGGCGTGCCAACGCCCATCAGGTAGCGGGGGTTTGCTTTCGGCATGTGGGGGGTGATTTCTTCGACGATACTTACCATCTCCTCCTTGGGTTCGCCGACTGAAAGCCCACCTATGGCNTATCCCGGATACCCCTGAGCCTGAAGACCCTCTAAAGATGCCAGACGCAGATTACCGTGCATCCCCCCCTGAATGATACCAAACAGGGCAGCGGGATGATCCGCATGCGCTTGATGACAGCGCGCGGCCCAGCGCAGCGAAAGTTCCATAGATTCCCGGGCCTGCTTCTCGCCTGCNGGGTAGGGAGTACACTCGTCAAACACCATGATGATGTCTGCCCCTAGTTTTTGCTGAACCTCGACCGCGGATTCCGGACCAAGAAAGACTTCAGCNCCATCAACCGGCGACCGGAATCGCACGCCCTCTTCTGAAATTTTTCGCATCGCACCGAGGCTGAAAACCTGAAACCCGCCAGAGTCTGTCAGGATGGGTTTAGGCCATGCCATAAAATCATGCAAGTCACCGTGCTGCTGGATAATGTCTGTTCCCGGCCGCAGCATGAGATGAAAGGTATTGCCCAGAATGATATCCGCATCGANATCGCGAAGCTGAGCAGGCGTCAGANCCTTGACCGTACCGTAGGTTCCAACTGGCATAAATGCGGGCGTGCGCACTTCGCCTCTGGGAAAGCTGAGTGTCCCCGTGCGCGCCTTTCCATCGCAGGCCGACACAGAAAACTTCATCGCACAGCTATGCAGGTTTGACGACATGCCTCAGTGCTCACGAGTCGATCTGAAGGACATTTCAGACCAGCGCTCTTCCATCAGGTTAAGATTGACCCGGGTGGGCGCTAGGTAGGTCAAGTATCCGCCACCGTCTATGGCCAGATTGTCAAAAGCTTTTCTTCGGAACTCTTCAAGCCGTGCCGTATCAGCCGCATCAACCCAGCGGGCAACATGAATCGAAACTGGTTCGTACATGCAATCAACTTTGTATTCATCCTTCAGGCGAAACGCCACAACCTCGAACTGCAATACACCGACCGCGCCCACTATNAGATCATTATTACGCAGCGGCATGAACACTTGAGTTGATCCTTCTTCGGACAGCTGGGTGAGACCTTTCTGGAGTTGCTTGAGCTTGAGCGGGTCTTTCAGGCGAATCCGTTTGAACAATTCCGGAGCAAAGTGAGGAATACCTTTAAACTTAAGTGCTTCGCCAGCCGTGAAGGTATCGCCGATCTGAATGGTTCCGTGATTGTGTAATCCGATGATGTCCCCCGATACGGCCGTCTCAGTATGTTCACGATCTCCTGCAACGAACGTGACGGCATCGCTGACTTTAATCTCTTTACCAATGCGGCTGTGATGCATCTTCATGCCTTTATGGTACTCACCGGAGCAGATGCGCATGAAGGCGATCCTGTCACGGTGCTTGGGGTCCATATTTGCCTGTATCTTGAAAATAAATCCGGAGAAGCTGGAATCATCAGCGGCAACCGTTCTTGATTCTGTTTCTCTGTCCATTGGGCCGGGCGCCCATTCGACAAAATCATCCAGCATTTCCCTCACACTGAAATTCCCCAGCGCAGTGCCGAAATAGACGGGTGTCATCTCACCGCGAAGATAGGCCNGCCGGTCAAATTCATAGGAAGCGCCTCTCACCAGTTCAATTTCTTCCAGAAAATCCCGATGATAGGCTCCCAGCAAGTCTTCTGCTTGCCGACTTTGCAAACCTTTNATGCAGACGTCATCCGGAATCTGGTTNCGTTGACCCTGCTGGTANACATGAATCGTGTCGGTTACCAGGTTNTAAACTCCCTTGAACTCNTTTCCCATACCNAGGGGCCAGTTAATGGGCGCACANTGAATATTCAGTACGTTCTCTATCTCGTCGAGAATCTCTATCGGATCACGGATGTCGCGGTCCAGCTTGTTGACGAAGGTAAATATCGGCGTGTCCCGCAGCCGGCAAACTTCCATCAGTTTGATGGTCCGCTCTTCTACACCCTTGGCACCATCAACCACCATCAGCGCAGAATCCACCGCGGTCAGCACCCGGTAGGTATCTTCCGAGAAGTCTTCATGGCCCGGCGTGTCNAGCAGATTGACTACACGGCCCTTGTACGGAAACTGCATAACGGAAGAGGTCACCGAAATCCCCCGCTGCTGCTCCATAACCATCCAGTCAGAAGTCGCGTGACGGTCTGATTTCTTGCCTTTGACCGTTCCAGCCACCTGAATCAGATTGCCGAACAGCAAAAGTTTTTCGGTGATGGTGGTTTTGCCGGCATCGGGGTGAGAAATGATGGCCAGTACTCGCCGGCGACCAATTTCGCGCTCTAATGGTGCTGTCTGGGACACAAAAAACTCGCAGTGGCTGCAGGTGGATTCCAATGTGGCGGAATTATAACAGCTGCNTGAACGCNTCACATCAGCACCGGACAATGGATCTTCAGATGTCAGCGGCTTTTAGCTCAGAGCCGCCATGCATTACAATGNGNCTTTGCAATAAAGCCCGACAGTCTGCATATCTNTATACAGGACGNACCACATCATGGATTTCACTTTGACAGAACAACAACACGCTCTCCNGGAAGCGGTCAGAAAATTTGCACAACAGGAACTGCCNGACATTGCTCGACAAATTGAGATTGACGATGAACCAGTGGATCTCGCCCTGCGCCGTCGCTATGGCGAACTCGGCTATCTAGGCGTGAATCTTGACAGCTCGGTCGGCGGCGGTGGCATGAGTCATCTCGACGCCGTGATCGTNCTGGAGGAAATTGCCAAAATTTCNATTGCAGTGGCGTTTCCGATATTCGAGGCCTGTTTTGGCCCTAGTTTGGCCATCGCCCACTTCGGCAGCGAATCACTCAAGCAGCGCTACCTGCCCAAGGTCTGTGCTGGGGAGAAAGTTGTGGCAGTGTCCATGTCGGAGCCGGGTGCCGGATCTGCACTGACCGACCTGAGCACCCGGGGAGAAATCACCGGANAAAAAATTATCCTCAACGGGACTAAANGATGGTGCTCAGGCGCCGGTCACTCGGAAGCTTATGTGGTGTACTGCCGACTGTCGGACGCTCCGGGCGCCAGAGGCATTGGAGCTGTGGTTGTNGACAAAGGCACTGCCGGCTTCAGTTTCGGCANGCGTGACCATCATATGGGATTCAGAGGTGTTTACAGTTGNGACATGTATTTTGACAATGTCGAAGTGCCGCTGGAAAACATGCTCGTACCGGGCGGCAGTTTTGGCAAGCTAATGGATGCCTTCGATCTAGAACGCTGCGGCAACACTACCATGTCACTTGCGTTGGCTCAGTCAGCATTTGATTACGTGCTGAACTACAGTCAGGAGCGTGTGCAATTNGGCAAACCGCTGATAGATTTTCAGGCGGTNCAGATACAGCTTGCCGAAATGAAAATGAAGTTGGAAGCTGCGCGGCTGCTGCTTTACCGGGCAGTGGTCAATGCCGAATCGGGCCTGCCGTCAATTGGAGAAAGCTCAGTTGCCAAATGCTTCGCAAACGAAGCAGTACGAGAAGTAACGGGTAAAGCGATGCAGATCATGGGCGGATATGGCTATTCAAAGGAATTTCCCATTGAGCAAAAGCTTCGTGATGCTTGGGGCTGGGGTATTGCAGGGGGATCCATCGATATTCAGAAAGTGAACATTACCTCTGCACTAGTGAACCGACGGTTTAGTCAGCGAGCAACCTGAGCGATCTAGTGCAGGGATCGGCCCGCTGGACGAAAGCGACGTTCGGCGAAATCCGGGTGGAGGATATCGCTCNGTTTGACCAGCAAAAGATCATGGCGGCAGAGATTATCATGCTCTATGTCTGAACGAACCTCGACGTCCTCCAGCATCACGCAAACGACATCATCATCGTCGACATCGACGACGATGCAGGATTTAAAACCGTCCACCGTATTAATCGAGGCCAGCGAACCCACATCGAACTGATAAACCGGTAAAGACCCACTGACATGCTGAAGTAATCCGTAGGAGGTGAAAGCAACCCCGAAGCCTGCCGCAGCGACTACGTTGATTATCTCCACTACTTCCGGATCGGTCAGATCAACCCGAACGGTCTCGGCAAGCGGCTGATTCACCTCTAGCTGCCGGCGGTTGATCAGCCGAAGAAAAAGATCAATGTCTTCCTGATTCCATTCCAGCGTTTCTTCCGACACAGACCGCGTGCTGTCCGATGACAGACTCTGCACGTCAGTTTCGATAGTCAGGTCTCGGACTTTGGTGTCCGGCGGACAAGGCACTATCATGGAGACGGAACAGTAACCGTCGCTGCGCTCNGCGCTGAGGCGCCAGAGGAAGGAAACTTCGCTGCTCAGTTCGAACATAAGANATCGCTAACAGGAACGAAAAAGATTCATAGTNTNACNAAANTGTCGACAGAATGATTGACAAAATTAGCAACGNNATCAACTTTTTTNCAGACCNNACACCNTGGCGATCAGACCAANTTAGCANGNAATGCTCAAGCGGGTTCCAGCANTTTTAATTAANGTATTGAACAAGCTGAAAATTCTAATGGAGGGAGTCTTTTGAATTTTTCCACAGAATCTGTGGATAACTCAGTGGATAGTTTCTGAAATCCAGTTGCGAGGCACGAGTTTTTGTGAACCCCACTCAAATTGACTAAAATTTGAACAATATTTTATTTTTATAAATATCAATGCTTTACGGTTTGTTGAACGATGATATAAAAATAAAACCCGCTATTTTGTAGGCTTTTCTGAATGCTGTGCTATTTTTGTGCATAAATTCACGGGTTAAAACGGTTTTTTAAAAAAAAGGCTTCGTTTTATTACTGTTTTTATTGAAGTTTTTGCTCCTATAATACCGGTCGTTCATAAAACGTTTTTGACCACTCATGGGGCAGGCTTCAGTCCGTTCTCTTCTGCACGCTATCAACAGTACTTGTCCTGCTTCTGGTCAGCTTCGGCTTCAGTGCGTAGAGAAAATATCGGATAGATTGCTCGNGNGGNGAAGCGGCGGTCAAACAAGNCCACACGACCGTCACCATTGGTCTGGCATGCTCGTTGGTTGCCTCTTGATGTCCTGCGTTTCTTCGTCAGGTGTCNCACGCCGCGCTCCAGTCGACTGTCACAACGACGCAGGCGGGATTTGGAANACTGACCACTATGACGGCAAACCNTGGCGCGGCGCAAACGAGAGTATGGAGCGNTTGCTGTTATGAACCGGCTATNNACCTGACCAGTCACNGCAATAGGGTAACGAGCGANAATGTTAGTAAATTCAGTTAGACCTAACACGTTTATANGCCTTCTAGTCACGAGCTTATTGGGACTTTCGGGGACGGCNAGCGGCCAAGACAGNCTTTACGCACAGCATTTGGACTGGCTGGGCCGNCAGGTATTCCANAATGAATGCCGTTCCAGGCCCGCCTGCCTGACCAGCTGGAATGCAGGAGAGGATTTTCCCTCGCTGGGCATCGGGCACTTTATCTGGTATCGCGCCGGACAGCAGGAGATTTTTGAAGAAACCTTTCCACAACTGCTGTTATTCCTTCAGCAACGGCAGGTCGCGCTGCCCACATGGCTGCAGAATTCCACTGACCCTGACAACCCCTGGCCCAATCGTGCTGCGTTTAACGCCGCGCAACACGACGAGCAAATGCGCGAGCTGAGGGCGTTATTGCTCGCTACCGCTTCTCTGCAGGCAGAGTTTATCATCTCCCGCTTTTCCCGGACTGAGGAGAAAATCGTATTCAGTTTTCCACAAGCAGACCGCAGAAAAGCACGGCGGATCCTGCAGGGACTGGCCGCTGAACACCCGCCCTTGGGACAGTATGCTCTCATTGACTACCTCCATTTCAAAGGCTCAGGATTGAATTCCGCGGAGCGGTATCACAATATGGGATGGGGCCTGAAGCAGGTCATCACAGAGATGCTTGGGGCGGAAGTTTCCCTTCAACAATTTGTCAAAGCGGGCACAGCGGTGCTGGACCGACGCATCAACAACGCCCCCGTCGAACGCAGGGAGTCTCGCTGGCGAGCTGGCTGGCATAACCGTTTGCGGTCTTATTTGCCGCCAGCAAATTGAAGTGATTGCCCACCGCGGCAATAGTCATTAACCTTCTTGCTCCCGTTACATACAGTAGAGCCCTAAACTATGTCCTTTCAGCGAAGAAACATCGCCACCATGGACGGCTACGTACCCGGCGAGCAAGTCAACAGCGCTGATATCATAAAGCTGAACACAAACGAAAACCCTTACCCACCCAGCCCAACAGTGACAGCAACGCTCAAAGAGATCGATTCAGCGTTTCTGAGACGTTATCCATCACCAACGGCTGAGCCATTCCGAGAAGCGGCAGCGCGATGTCACGGCATCAGCGTTGACAACATAGTCCCTACTAACGGGGGTGACGAACTGCTGCGTCTGGTACTGACGACCTTCGCAGAGCCCGGCGAATCGGTGGCCGTCACCCGACCAACTTATTCCCTGTACCGGGTGCTGACCGAAATTCAGGCCAATCCGCTGCACGAAATCGCGCTCGAGGACACTTGGGATCTACCGGAGAATTTTGTCCGGCAACTCATGGATGCCGGGGCCAAATTGTGCATCTTAGTCAATCCTCATGCCCCAACGGGCAAATTGCTGTCCGTTGCGACGCTGTCCGAGATCGCATCGAACTTTGATGGTCTGCTGCTGGTGGATGAAGCCTATGTGGATTTCGTTGACCCGGCCCGGGAACACGACGCGGTGCCTTTGGCGATCGAACGCGACAATGTCCTGCTGCTGCGCACACTTTCCAAAGGGTATTCCCTGGCTGGCCTGCGATTCGGCTACGGCATCGGCTCAGCAGAACTGATCCATCCGATCCTTTATAAAACACGGGACAGCTACAACACAGACTATATCGCTCAGCAACTCGCCGCTGCTGCCATGCAGTCACGTGAATATGCGGAAAATATCTGGGAAAAAGTTCGTGAAGCACGAGAAAAGCTTGCGGAAGCACTCAGACACTTAGGTTTCAGCGTCACACCCAGTCAAGCCAACTTCCTGCTAGCCACACTGCCCGATGGCCACAGTGCCGAACTGCTCTATCGGCAGCTGAAATCTGAAAACATCCTAGTTAGATTTTTTGATCAGGAACGACTGCGAGACAAACTGCGCATCTCTGTGGGCACGCCTTCGGAAAACGCTTCGCTCCTTGCCGCGCTGACAAGCAGATTTGCCTGAATAGCCGGACTAGTGATGGTCGACCCTGAATCAAAAGGAGGCTCAACGTTCAATTGCCCTGAGTGTGGAGCCCCCCTTCGAAGGCGTGAAGGAAAAATGGGCCCTTTCTGGGGGTGTTCTGAATTCCCCAAATGCCGGGCTACGCTGAACGACATCCATGGGAAACCAAGCAAAGACGTCGATGACCTCTATCGCTGTCCTCTATGTACCAGACGTTTAGTCCGAGCCGCTCCCGAGAAAGGTGACTACTGGTTCTGCAGTGGCTACAGCAAGGGCTGCAAGGCAACGATCTCAGACAACAATGGCCAGCCCGAAGCCGCCTTCAAATGCCCGGAGTGCGGCTCAATGCTCGCTCAACGTACAGGGAAAAATGGTGAATTCTGGGGCTGTAGTGGCTATCCTGACTGCAAAGCAACCTTTAATAATCTCAACGGCAGTCCAGATTTTGATTTTCTCCCTGCTAAACGTCCGTAAGAAAACCGCGGCGATCATTGCCGGGCTTGCGATCGGTGCAACCTGTCTTTGGGCTATCTCCGCGTGGCAGAACATTTCGCGCGAAGAGCTCATTGACATTCTGCTCGCCTCTTTACTGATGTTGGGCGGTGTGATGGTGACAGCGCTTTTAGCAGTCGCCGGTCTTAAGCTTGTGGTGCGCCTGATAAGTCGGATGCTTTCTGCAAACCAGCCCTCTTCTGATCAGGACTGAATTCAAGTCAGGGCAGCGGCAGCGAACGGAAGAGAATCAGCGCAGCCTCCCGCCCCGTATCTCCCGGATAATAATTTGATCGCTCGCCAATCTGGGTAAATCCGAGAGAGCGATAAAGACTGATCGCCCTGTCATTAGAAACCCGCACCTCCAGAAAACACGCTTTTGCGTCAAGGCTGGCGGCACGGTCCAAAAGCAGGGTAAACAGCTTGCGGCCGTAACCCATCCTTTGAAATGCAGGATGAACACACAGGGTCAGGAGATGACATTCTTCGACCGCAACCGACATTACCCCGTGGGCGGCAATTTCCTGCTTGTTCGCCAGCACCCATGCCTGATAGCCGGCGCGCAGGCAGTCGATGAAGATTCGCTTGGTCCAGGGGTGCGCGTAGGCGGCAGCCTCATTCTTGACGACCAGATCGAGATCGCTGTAGCGCATGGTGCGCGCGAAAAATTGCGTGCCGGCCAGGCTGGAAGTCTCCATGGGCATTATAGTCTAGGCTGACTGAAGGCGCTCGCGTAAAGCCGTCANATGCTGCCAGGCNTCACGCTTCAAGTCCGANTGTGCCAACATGGCATGCAGGCTGTGGGTGATCGTNAGTTTGAACGGCGCATCCACCAGGTTCTGGTCNCCCATGTCCGGCTGCACTGAGTGATCTGACATCAGGTCGACGAGCTGGGCCGTNAGCAACAGCAGATTCGGGAACCCCTGCTGATCATGCCGTTGAGCGATGAATCCATTGAGCGCCAACTTGGCGGCATGCCGGGAGTTCCCCATCGCGCCTATTANCTCTGCGATCGGCCAGTTAAAACTGTCTGCAGTCAGGCCTGCTAGCTCTTTCTGNCCTATGCCAAGCGCAGCAAGTAGGTTGGCCAGCAGTGAAGTCGCCTGCTGATTTTCTCTGCCGCCGGCTTCATGTGGCGCTTCATTAATCACTGCAAGCTGAGCATTCACGCGGATGAACTGCACACTGAATCGCAATTCTCCGCTTCGCATCTGCTCATTTTCGGCCTCGACTTTCCCTGTCTCTGCTCCCGCAGGTCCGCTCTGTCTTCGGTGGTGGGTGGAGTCTTCTTCTGCAGCAATCGCATTGTAACGCCTGCCGTCGCCAACCGTGGGCTTTTCTTCCAGCGCCCTGAGCGGCGGATCCGCCTGGCGTGCCTTCGAAGGCAACTGATGGTGACCTTCAGGGTCATGGACATCTTCTACTGTTGCAGGAATGACAGACGCTTTCGCTCCGGCCAGAACATACCGGGAGTAGTATTGTTCATACCCCATATGTTTGAGATAGGCGATGCGCTGCGCTTCATCCACGACGGGTCTTCCTTTTCGGGTAACGCCAATATACTGCGTTGATACTGTCACAACAAGGGTCCCTCTTTGGCGGTTTTATGTAGATTCGACGCGTGTTCGGGGCTGCACTTCAACAGGTTTGAAGTCACGTTCTATTCATGATTGAATCCCGCTTCGCGTTAGAAGAGAGTTCCCTATGAAAGCTGTAATGTGTAATTCCTATGGCCCACCTGAAAACCTGGTTCTGGAGGACATTCCCGACCTCGAACCTAACGAAGACGAAGCGGTGGTAGAAGTACATGCAGCCTCACTCAATTTTCCTGATGGTCTCCAAATTCAGGGCAAATATCAGTTTCAGCCGCCCATGCCCTTCACGCCCGGCTCAGAAGTTGGCGGCGTCATCAAGTCTGTCGGTGCAGAATTCACCGCACTGGAAATCGGTGATCGAGTCATGGCCATACCTGGGATCGGAGGCCTGGCTGAGCAGGTGATCGTAAAACCCGAGAGTGTGCGCCGTATCCCAGACAATATGGATTTCAAAACTGCTGCCGGTTTTGCCATGGTTTACACAACTTCCTATCACGCGCTTAAACAGCGAGCCAGACTGCAATCCGGAGAAACGCTACTGGTGTTAGGAGCAAGCGGAGGCGTCGGTCTCTCGGCTGTGGAACTGGGTAAAGTTATGGGAGCGAGGGTGATTGCGGCAGCAAGCACTGAAGATAAGCTTGATTTCGTTCGTCAGTTCAATCCGGATGCCACGATCAATTACGGTGACGGAGAGCTCAAGGAGAAGGTTAAGGAGCTAACAGAAGGGCGTGGTGCTGACGTCATTTACGACCCAGTTGGCGGAGATCTTTTTGACCAGAGCTGCCGCTGCATAAATTGGAATGGCCGTCTTCTCGTGATCGGCTTCACTAGCGGCCGAATTTCGGAGTACAAAGCAAATCTGGCTCTACTAAAAGGCTCCTCGATGGTTGGCGTATTTCTGGGAAGGTTCCGTAAAGAAGAACCGAAAGCCTACGAACAAAATCTCGATGAACTGCTGACAATGTATGCGAAGGGCCAGTTGAATCCTGTAGTCACACAAACTTTTCCCAAAGAGCAATTCGTCGAAGCGTTTAATATCTTTACTAAGCGTCAGGCGAAAGGCAAAGTCACGCTGGAATTTAAGTCTGATTGAGCAAACCATGCTAAGTGACGCTGAAATTTTGGAAGATCTGGGGCTGCTGAGAGATATTGTTGAATCCCATAAAGCGCCAGATGCCCCGCTTGCAGTTGGCTCTGCGATTATTAATGGGCATGAACTCCCGGTCTTCACTAAGGCCCCCGCTAATCTCTGCGAACTTTACCGCATTGGACTGACTGACGCCGACCAGGACTTCCTAGTCTACGAGGCGGAACGTTACAGCTTTGGCGAAGCCTTTGCTGCCGCGAGCAAACTGGCGCGACAGCTGCAAGAACAATACGGCATTCAAACAGGGGACCGCGTCGCGGTCTGTGGCCGGAATTCACCAGAGTGGTGCCTTGCCTATATGGCGATCACGATGCTCGGAGCCGTTGTTGTGCCCATGAACTCCTGGTGGACCGGGCCAGAGCTGGAATATGGTCTGGAGGATTCCGGGGCAAGGCTTATCTTCGCCGACAGCCCCCGCTATGAGGCAATATACGACAGCCTCAGCAAATTGAGCATCGACGTCATATTAATGCGGCCGACGGGTGCCGACTCTGCCACCCCGGAAATTCATAGCCTGATAGCCGGCTGTGAACCGCTGGAGAAATCCTACTTCGAAGCACTTGGGATTACGCCGGAACACGACGCGTCCATCATGTACACCTCCGGTTCCACCGGCCATCCCAAAGGCGTGCTGTCTTCGCATCGCGGCATCATCAGTGCTCTTTTTACCTGGAAATTTGTAAAAGAAATCAATGAAATACTGAGACCAGAGCTGCGCGAGGACAACCCGCCCTATCAAGCCGCACTGCTCGCTAACGTGCCGCTCTTTCACGTGACCGGCAGTCATGCGCAATTCCTCGCAAGTTTTATCTATCAGCGCAAGTTCGTGATGATGCATAAATGGAATGCAGAGGCTGCGCTGGAACTGATCGAGAGTGAACGTATCTCTATCCTGCATGGCGTGCCGACGATGACCTGGGAAGTCATGCAGTCGCCAAATTTCATCACTACTGATCTCTCCAGCCTCCGCAGCGTGCAGAGTGGTGGCGCACCACGGCCACCGGAGCATCTGGCAATGATGGTCGAGAAATTTCCGGACAAAGCGCTACCCGGCTTAGGCTACGGGCTGACTGAGACCAATGCGCTCGGCGCTATCATCTCAGGGAAATTCTACCAGTCCAGACCCAACAGCACCGGCAGACCGACTCCCCCACTGACCCAGGTAAGAATCGTTAACGAACAGGGACAAACGCTGTCTGCAAACGAAGTTGGCGAAATTTGCATCAAAGGCCCTTCCGTCATGACAGGATACTGGAACAAACCGGAGGCTACAGCGGAAGTGCTGAAAGATGGCTGGTTCCACACCGGAGATCTGGGCTTGCTGGATGATCTTGGATTCCTGATTATTCTGGATCGCGCCAAAGACATCGTAATTCGCGGCGGAGAAAATATTGGCTGCGCGGAGGTAGAGTATGCGATCCACGAGCATTCTGCGGTGAGCGAGGCATCTGTATACGGCATTCCAGACACTCGACTTGGCGAGGTGCCTTGCGCCACCATCATGTTGAAAGAAGGGCATAGCCTGACGACAGAAGAGCTAACCGGCTTTCTGCGAGACAAAATCGCCGCTTTCAAGGTACCGGAAAAATTTTACTTCCAGCGTGAGCAACTCCCTCGCATCGCCTCCGGCAAAATTGCTAAAAAAGTCTTGCGCCAGAAAGCAATCGATCGCCTTGCCAACGCCTGAGCTCCGGCGCATTCGCCATCCCCGAAGATACTTGCGCGGGTGTCTTCAACATTGGAACCAATTTTCTGATGTCATATCACCCTGGCAACAAAAAAAGGGACCGTTGCCCGCTACTCCAACACATGCAATCACATCGTTGGTACGGAGTTAGACTGACAATGAAAGGGCACAACCGGGAAGAACTGTAAGAGACCCACATTGAAATTCCCTATTTGGTGTCGACAATGACACCTTCTAACGAGTCAGCCGCTAACGGCACGAGCCTGACAAAAATGCGCAGACGCCTTAAAGATTGATCCTCAGGTTGATTACGACGACCTAGAATAGCCCGGGCGGTTCCACGATGGTTAACGGAGCCAAGCGTCTGCTCCAATCCGTCTGACCCGCAGGCAGCCTCTGATTGCCGGTTTCCGCGATACTCAAATAGCGCTTTGCGCCTCAGCTTAACCTTAGTATTATGGAATGATGAACTACAAGCTGATCTGGCTATGACATATTGCGTCGCAGTAGCGGTAGATACCGGAATAGTCTTCTGTTCGGACTCACTGACCAACGCAGGCATCGATCAGGTATCTACCTACAGTAAGATGTTTAGCTTTGGCGTTGACGGCGAAAAACAGTTTGTTGTCCTGACCGCGGGCAACCTCGCCACCTCCCAGGCCACCCTTTCAAAAATCAAAAG
>NZJB01000043.1 GCA_002691885.1 Gammaproteobacteria bacterium | reverse complement strand
AAATTATCAAGAGATTCTAGCTTTTGACACCAAGCATATCGGTGTACAGGACGGTAAGACGCTAAGCACAAAATTTCTATTGCATCTGGCTGCTTTGATTTCGCCAGAACTTCAGAAATCTTAACTTGTAGCTCGTCAATCAAATGAGTCTCTTCATCACTTTCGATGTAAACATACTCATTGATAAAACACTGAATAGAAAGCGTTGATAAAAAACCGATGAGTTCAGGAGATACCTCCATCTTATCCAGATTTTTGAGAAGGATACTTCGCATCGCAACAAGGAGTTCCTCAAACTGCAGATCGGGCAGTGGGCACACACGCATTAGATGATGAAGAAGCGGAAACTTACCAAGAGTTCCAATCGCATAAGTAGCCTCAGCAAGGCTCTCAGCAAGATTTTTCTCAAGCAGTAACTCCCTGACTTGATTGTCTTGCTTTACGAGACTTAAGGTGCTTTTAGCCACATCTTTCGGACGCACAAAATTCCCAACGGTCAACAGTTGGATTAGTGGAGGGTACAGCTTAGGGTTTGATGAATTGAATTTTACGTTTTTGAGAGAGACACCGAGATTCTCATAGGCAACATCATAGTCAGGTTTCAACGCTATCGCTTGTGCGCAGCTATCTACAGCTTCGTCTAACCTTCCTAGTTCTTGAAGCGTAATGCCCAAGTTGTTGTAAGCTTCGGCATAGTCAGGCTTTAATGCTATCGCTTTTTTATAACTTACTTCAGCTTCGTCGAATCTTCCCAGTTCCTTGAACGTGTTACCCAAATTGCTGTGCGCTTCAGCATAGTCAGGTTTCAATGCTGTTGCTTGCCTTTGGCTTGCTTCAGCTTCGTCTAATCTCCCCGATTCTTGGAACACGATGCCCAAATTGTTGTGCGCTGCCGCATGACCAGGTTTGAATGCTATTGCTTGTTTATAGCTGGCTTCAGCTTCATCCAATCTGCCAAATTCTTTGAGCGCGATACCCAAGTTATAATGAGCGTCGGCATAGTCAGGCTTCAATACGATCGCTCGATTATAGCTGGCTTCAGCTTCGTCTAATCTGCCCAATTCTTTTAAAATATTGCCCAAGTTGCTGTGGGCTTCGGCATAGTTAGGTTTTAATGCTATCGCTTGGTTGTAACATGCTTCCGCTTCGTCTAATCTTCCTAGTCCTTTGAGTGTGACGCCCAAGTTAATGTGGGCGTCAGCGTCTTGAGGAGCTAATGTAACTGCTGTCTGATTAGCATTTACAGCTTCAGAAGTTCTACCTGTTCGTCCTAGTACAGCGCCTAACACTTTCCAGGCAAATTGATGTTTGGGAAACTCGTCAGTAATAGATACTGCTAGCTTTTCAGCGTCATCTAACCGTCCGTTTTGATAGTACTTTAATAAATTACTGAGTTGTTGCTGAGATGGGTCTTCACTAACAGCATTCACAGCTTCATTCTCAGAAGCTAGCGGTATCTTTATGATGTTTAATTTCTCTTCATCTACACCCTGCTTCTTCGCCAGCTCAATCACTTGCTTGGCATTATCAAACTGTTGTTCTTTGATAAGAGCGTCAATATAGCTTAACCAAAATTGTTCTATCTTTGGATTGGCTTCGAGAGCAGTTTTAAACAACGACAATGCCACATCAGCTTTATTAATGGATACTTCTATTAGCCCAAGGTTATGGTTGGCATCTGGATGCAAAGGTTGTGATTGTAGGATGACCCGATACAGATGCTCCGCTTCTTGAAGCTTGCCTTTTTTGTGCGCAGCCACAGCTCGCTGAAGCGCTTGTTCAATAGTGAGTTCCATGGATCAAAAATCAGCCACTATTCCCACTCGATAGTAGCCGGTGGCTTGCTAGAGATATCATAGGCAACCCGGGACACCTCGGGGATTTCATTCATGATACGGTTAGAAGCGTGTTCCAGCAGTTCCGGATTGAGCCGGGCCCAGCGGGCCGTCATGAAGTCGATGGTTTCAACCGCTCGCAGGCTGACCACGTAGGCATAGCGGCGGGCATCGCCCACCACCCCGACTGATCTGACCGGCAGAAACACCGCGAAGGCCTGACTCACCTCGTGATATTTGCCGAACCGGTGCAGCTCCTCAATGAAAATCGCATCCGCCTGTCGCAGAATATCGCAGTATTCCTTGCGCACTTCACCCAACACCCTGACGCCAAGTCCTGGCCCCGGAAATGGATGTCGATAAACCATATCATGTGGCAGACCCAGTTCCAGACCGATGTGCCGGACCTCGTCTTTGAACAACTCCCGAAGTGGCTCTACCAGATCCATGGCCATGTCGTCTGGCAAACCACCGACGTTGTGGTGAGACTTAATGACGTGCGCTTTACCGGTTCTTGAACCAGCAGATTCAATCACGTCAGGATAAATAGTTCCCTGCGCCAGCCATTTCACTTCACCCAGTTTCATTGCCTCTTCGTCAAATACCTCGATAAAGGTATTACCAATGATCTTGCGCTTGGCTTCAGGGTCCTCGACACCGGCGAGCTTTCCAAGAAATTTCTCCTCAGCATCTGCGCGGATCACCCGGATACCCATATTCTGGGCAAAGGTCGCCATTACCTGATCACCTTCATTAAGACGCANCAAGCCATTGTCGACAAACACACAGGTTAACTGATCGCCAATAGCCCGGTGCAGCAATGCTGCTACCACCGAGGAATCCACCCCCCCTGAAAGCCCCAAAAGCACCTGGTCCTTGCCGACTCTCTCCTGAACCGTCGCAATTGCGTCCTCAATGATGCTGGCCGCGGTCCACAAACTCTCGCAGCCACAAATTTCGAGGGCAAATTTCTCGATTATGNGCATTCCCTGCAGCGTATGTGTGACTTCCGGATGAAANTGGAGTCCGAAAAACGGCTTCTCGCGATGGCGCATGGCAGCAATGGGCGCACTGTCGGTTGCAGCCACAATCTTAAAGTCTGGAGGTACCGCGGTCACTTTATCTCCATGGCTCATCCAGACATCCAACTGAGAGGTCCCACTGTCCAGACGACGATCTTCAATATCGTCCAGCAAGACACTGCCAGAGACAATGTTAACCTGCGCAAAGCCAAATTCGGATTTATCGGAGGCCTCAACCCTGCCGCCAAATTCCTCGGCCATGGTCTGCATGCCATAGCAGATGCCGAGTATCGGCAAGCCGGCCTCATAAATAAACGCCGGTGGTCTTGGCGACACTGCGGTGTTCGCAGATTCAGGACTGCCGGAAAGGACAATTCCNTGAGGCGCGAAGGCGGTAAANTCGTCCTTTGCGACGTCGTAATCCCAGATTTCACAGTAAACACCCGCTTCACGAATNCTGCGGGCAATGAGCTGCGTATATTGTGACCCAAAGTCGAGAATCAGAATCTTTTGGCTATGTATATTGATGCTAGCCATCAGTAACAGAAAGCCCTCGGCATGGATTAGAGAATTTGTCCTGTTGTCCCCGGATGACCGCNCTCCGTCCGTTGGCCCGGACCTGGCTGTCTACGCCATCACTGGCTGAAAGCTTNGGACCCTGGAGTCTANGATACCCGGTAGTTCGGCGCTTCTTTGGTAATAGANACATCGTGCACGTGGGACTCCGACATGCCGGCACCGGTGATCTTTACAAAATGAGTCTTCGTGCGCATCTGTTCGATGTCTGCACAGCCGGTATAGCCCATGCTGGACCGCAGCCCTCCCATCAACTGATGAACAATNGCTGCCATCGGGCCTTTATAGGGAACCCTTCCCTCAATACCTTCCGGCACCAGTTTTTCCTGACCGGCCTTGTCATCCTGAAAGTAACGATCACTCGACCCCTGAGAGTGGGACATNGCGCTAAGACTTCCCATACCGCGATAGGACTTATAGCTGCGCCCCTGATAGAGTTCAACTTCGCCCGGGGCTTCCTCTGAACCAGCCAGTAGGCTGCCTACCATCACCACATTAGCGCCGGCTGCAATCACTTTGGCGATATCGCCTGAGTAACGGATACCNCCGTCTGAAATCACGCAAACNTCGGTGTCCTTCAGGGCATCCACCACATTGGCCACAGCGGATATCTGCGGGACACCAACGCCAGTGACAATACGGGTCGTGCAGATGGAGCCCGGGCCGATGCCTACCTTGACCGCATCAGCGCCCGCCGCAGCCAGATCTCGGGCAGCCTGAGCGGTTCCGATATTGCCACCGACTACTGANAGATCACCGTGGCGCTGCTTGATACTCGCCACCTTGTCAATGACACCCTGNTGGTGTCCATGGGCTGTATCCACGATAACCACATCCACGCCCGCCTCAACCAGCGCCGACACTCTATCATCGGTGTCCGCCGAGGTGCCGACTGCTGCGGCTGATCTTAGCCTCCCCTGTTCATCTTTGCAGGCATTGGGAAAATCTTCTGACTTGAGAATGTCTTTCAGGGTGATGAGCCCCTTGAGCTCAAAGCCAGCATTAACCACAAGGATTTTCTCGATCCGGTGTCGATGAAGCAGCGCTTTCACCTCGGCCAGGTTAAAATCNTCCTTCACGGTGACCAGGCGGTCTCTTGGCGTCATGATCGTGTCTATTGCTGCATCCAGATTGGACTCGAAGCGCACGTCTCGACTGGTCACAATCCCTGCCAGACCTGAACCATTCATAACCGGCATGCCGGAGATGTTATTTTCCTTCATCACGGCCACCAGCTCTCGCACTGTCGCCTGAGCGGAAATAGTGATCGGATCCTTCACAACCCCACTTTCATACTTCTTTACCGCGCGTACTTCACGCGCTTGATGCTCAATGGTCATGCTCTTATGAATGACGCCCAGACCGCCTTCCTGCGCCATGGCAATAGCCAGANGCGCTTCCGTTACCGTATCCATTGCTGCGGAAATCAGTGGGATGTTCAGCGAGATTGCTTTGGTGATTTGGGACTGCAGAGTGACTGTGCGAGGAAGCACGGTGGAATGCGCGGGCAGGAGCAAGACGTCATCGAATGTTAAAGCTTCTTGAGCAATGCGTAACATAAGATCTCACTCAACCGCAAAAGCAAGATTGTACAGATGAGAGGGGATTTTGTATATATTGGCCAACGTGACGTGGCTCCGGATGGTCTAGTGACCGCTGTTTTCGGGGCCGAACGGCGACACAGCAAACCGCGATCTTCGGTAGAGAGATNGCCCCACGGGGATGGTCACGGAAAGACTGAGGTACAGAAAACCGGCACCAGAAACAATCTCTTCGTCGGACACCAAGGCCACCACTAGCGACAGCATGGCTGTGACAATCACCAGGCTCCAGGCCAGCGTAATTTTGTGGCAATAGTCACGCTCAAACGCCGTGATGTGAAGCTCCTTCGCATAACGGAGCGCGTTCTGATAGAACGCGACAATAATCGCGCCCAGNGACATCAGCCCGACAGCNACATAGACGAACAGGCCTGCCACCGNACCATCTGCCCAGCCGANCTCGTCAAAAAGCCCNGTATCCAACACCTGAGTGTCAAAAATTGTTATCGAAATGTAGNGCACAGACGCCTGCNTCATCAGCTTGATCGGATAGACGAACACCAGCNTCAGAATCACCAGCGCCAGACTCAGATACACGGTGATCGAATCCTGCAATCCNAAAGTGCGGCTCCATTTGGCATGCGCCAGCCACACCGCACCGATGCTCAGNGCGCTGAAGACAAACGCAGGAATGTCTTTNGAAAGNTCAAACAGTTCTGGAGGGCTTNTCGGAATCTCATCTATGCTGATCACCAACATGGTAAAAGCAAACGCAAAGGCCGCNTCGACNAAGGTTTCGATGCGGGTCATGTTGTCGCCGCGAATAATCCGGCCTTCCTCGCGGCGGCAGCTGTCAATAAATTCTCGACTAAGTGGCTCCANGACTNGCCGCATCCCACTCCCGGTTATAGAATCTGATTNAAAGTGACACGGGCACNCGCTGCAGGTTTAACACTNCCNGGNCACCCTNGACTCTCAGAGTGTGCCGGCGCCCTCACANAATAACAAGCCTNAAGGACAGGAACCGATGAGCGAAGATGCACAACCCGACACGATCAGATGGCTTATACGAGAACCGCTGATNCATTTTTTCCTGATGGCCCTGATNATTTTTGCCNTATATGCGCTCAGCAATCGAACCCAGACCGTGCTGGTAGAACTAGACCAGGCCGACATAGATGGACGTCTGTTCATGCAGGAGATGGCGACCGGTCAGGCCCTCAGCGAGGAGCAGCGGGAATACTTCACCGCCGCCTTCGTCGAGGAACAGATTCTGGTACAGGAAGCGCTGAAGATAGGTCTGGATGATGATGCCCGAATTCACGACATCCTTGCCCAGAAAATGCGTCATGTGCTGAGCGGCGATATCATTCAGCCCAGTGAAGCTGAGNTACAGGCTTTTTATCAGGCCAATCTTGAACGCTATCGGACCCAGCCGACGCTGGATACTGCCGAAATTGTATTCAACAGCCGTGAGACTCTACCCGAGGAGTTGTTGGCACAGCTCGCCGCCGGCGCGGAGGCTGANTCTTTGCTGTCCCGGTCCCTCGGGAACNTCGACCCCCTTCCGAATGTCAACCGGCTTGATCTGTCCAATATCTTTGATGAACCTTTTGCTGAGCAGGTTTTTGNCGCCGACATCGGTCCATGGCAGGGCCCTTTCCTAAGTAATCGCGGTCAGCACTGGCTTCAGGTCAAATCCAGAACTGAGTCAGTGCTGCCGTCACTGGCGGAGATTCGCGACCGCGTCAGGCTGGAATGGATTGCCATGGAAGAAGACCAGCGNCTGCAGACNGAAATAGATCGACTNTGGNAGCAGTACACCATCCGCATACTCAACGACAATTCAGTCCACTAGTCGGACCTGTGACCTGCCGGGAATCTTCATCTTAATGAAATCACTCCATCGCCTCATGCTCTGCTTCNTGCTCATTTCGGCCTCGGCGCATGGGCATGACGTCGATGTCACCGGTGTCGCAAGAATTTTTCTCGATGAACAGAGCCCGGGCAACTATAGCCTGTCTGTGGTCGATCAGCAGGTTCCTCCCNTGTTCAATATCGAGCGGATTCTCCCTGAACGCTGCGAGGGTTTGGCGCCCGGTAATTTTGCCTACCGGTTTCAGTGCAGCCCCGCNCTGAACATTGCCGACAGCCTGATTTTTCCNTGGTCGCTTCAGGGCGTCGTCGCTATCGCTGANTGGGCAGACGGCGAAGATGTCTCCGGTTATTTCCCGGGCGCTGGCGCCACCATCTCGGTCCCAATGAGCGATCTCAAAGCCGGCGCAGGGTCGCTCGGAAATCTCGCTTATCGCTATCTTTTACTGGGGGCCGATCACATCCTGTTTGGCATTGATCACCTGCTGTTCGTCATCGGACTGCTGTTGCTCTTGAACGGATTCTGGAGGCTGCTGAAGACTATTACGGCGTTTACGGTTGCCCACAGCATCACGCTGGCCTGCGCGGTGCTGGGCATTTTCCCGGTACCCGGACCGCCGATCGAAGTGCTGATCGCGCTGTCGATCCTNATGCTGGCACGGGAAGTCGTGATGAGCCAACGTGNCCAGATGACNCTGGTACATCGAAAGCCCTGGATTGTCGCTTTTGTGTTCGGGCTGTTTCACGGNTTTGGCTTTGCCGGCGCTCTNGGTGAGCTGGGATTGAGCGAGTCCGACATCCCGCTCGCCCTGCTGTTCTTCAATCTGGGCGTTGAAGGGGGCCAGGTAATCTTTATTTGCGCCATGATTCTGGCGAACTTGATGGTCAGCAAATTTTTATCCGACAGTCTGGGTAGTATCCATCGCGGCCTGGCCTATGGACTTGGTGGAATCGCGTGCTTTTGGTTTCTGGAGCGGCTGCCTGCGCTCTTTGTGGCGTCTTAGATACTGGACGTCCTGTTATTTCTGATAGGCTTGATGACAGCTCTCACAAGGCGGGTATAGCGCATCNTTACCCACCAGTGACAGCGCATTTTCATCGCGCTTATCTACCGCCACCAGGACTTGTCCGGCCGCAGCAAGCAACTGCTGATTAAAGCGCTGCCATTCGGCCTCACCGGCGATCTCCGCCTCACCCTCGCCGGTTCCACCCAACATCAGCAGGTTGGCCGCGCCGATCACCGCCGTCGCCGCCCGGCCCACTTCCTGCCACTGCGATTCGGTTTCCAACTGGTAAGCTCCCCAGATGGTGTTGGTTGCCGGAGTCACGATGCTGTTCATAATCTCCTTGACGGACAACTCCGGAGACAGCTCATCCGCCACGCTCGCGGAAACCGACATTAAGATAGCGATCAAACCTGCAAAGCGACAACCTGTCATAACACGTTCCCCTAATTATTGACCCACCGGCCCGAATTCTGCCTGCAGCTCTTGTCGCCTTGCTCCGGCAAGGATTCCGGGAAGCGCATAGTTTCCCTCATGGCAGGCGTACTCATAGATCCGATCCTCAACGGCATTCATCGGCAGTTCACCGCTCCAGGGTCGAGAATAGACGGCAGGATCATCGACCGTGAATCGGTATAGCAGCGTGCTTTCATCAAGGCGGGAAAATTTCTCGGTAATCCTGGCATCCGCAGACAAATAGAAAAAATGACGAAGGGCACCTCGGAAACTCTCCTGCGCGTGAAAGTAGGTCGTTTCGACAACCAGCGTATCACCATCGTAGTATCCGATAGAGTCCCCCAGCCACTTGTGCATTTCGTCATGCTGTCTGTCTTTCAGGCGAATAATGCGCGCATCATGATTCATCTCAGCGAGAATCATCACGTAGTCATCAGTCTGAACGATCTGGCTGTGATTGTTGTAAAGAACCGGCAGCATGGGCGGCCCACCGGATGATCCGAAACCGACCAGGCAACGCTCACCCATCGGGCGCACTTCCGGGCCATCGAAGGCCCCTTGAGCGCGCATACTGCCAAAAATGCGTCGCTGAGCCCCTCCGGCCCACGGCAGTCGTCCGTCTTCCGGCTCGACGATGATCGAGGATCTGATCCCGCCGTCAATCACGGCCATTCTTTCACCCGGGTCCATCCAGAACGTGTTGTAGCCACCGACCTGAGCCTCGGCCCCGCCCACATTGCTGACGAGATCATCAAGATAGCTGGCTCCGGTTTCACCGACGGCTGCAGCCTGTTCGGCGCTGATCACCAGTTCACCGCCGAACTGCTCACCCCGTTCCAGCATAGTCACCGTGGCAATACTGTACACGCCCTGTAGGTCAGGTATCCCACCTGAGCCAAGGTTCTCGCCCTGCTGAGAATACGCTGTGCCAAAGGCAAGGCTCAGGCTTACCAACAGACACCCACTCGCTAGTCTTGCTTTTCTCAAGGTTGACATCGCTTTCCCCCTTATTTTCCGCTGACAAGAAGATATGTAAAGATTTTAGCACGACCGGGCGGCCAGCAACTAACTTCGGGCTTTACACCGGATTCTAAACAACCTGCCGCCGGATTCTGCGAGCCGTCACATCCGCGTGGATCAGTGATAAACATTTGAGACGAAATTTGCTTTAATCGCGCTTTCGCACCAAAGCACATTAAGTAAATGCCTCAAGCCCTACTCTCTCTGATCCTGCTCTTCGTCAGCACCCAGCTCTTTGCGGCTGACGTAGCCAGCACGCGCTCCCTGATTGAAAGCGCGCTTCAGAGCAGCATTAGAGAGCCATCCGAGATTGCCAGAGATACCAATCGTAAGCCCGCGCAAGCGCTGAGTTTTTTTGGCTTCGACAGCAGCATGAAGGTGCTGGAGCTTTCCCCGGCAAGTGGGTACTGGTCGAAGATCCTCGGGCCCGTATTGTGCAGTAAAGAAGGGCAACTGGTGTTCGCCATCGGTCTCAGTGAAACCTTCAAAAATGAGGTCATGGCACTCCCGGGTCTGGAATGCACTTCAGCCATCAACGAAGAGCTCACCCTACTGAATATTCCTGAATTCAGGTTTGCTGAAGCAAACTTCGATCTGATCCTTACCTTCTGGAATTTACACAATCTCAATGATGAGCGGCGAACTCATCTGAACCGGGCTGTTTTCGAGGCGCTGAAATCCGGTGGTGTCTACGGAATTGTTGATCACACCCGTCGTCATATGCAACCTGATAATCGCGCGATAGGGCGCCGTCTCGATCCGGTAGTTGTCATTAAGGAACTGACCGAACTCGGCTTTGAATTCGAAGATTACAGCCCGCTCCATTATCATCCTGAAGACGATCTCGCTCAGGAAGTCGGCACTCCCGGCATCCGGGGCAATACCGATCGGTTCACCCTGACATTCCGAAAACCCTAGGCAGCGGCTCCGCAGAGACAGGGCTCCTCAATTCTGAAACAAGGCATCAGAGATACCCATGCATCCTTACGTCAGGAAGCTCCAGAGAGCCGACGAGTACTACTTCAAGGAAGGCTGTTACATCATCGAAGTCTCTAATACTGATCAGGACAGTGCGGTCTCAATCGCCCATGCCAGAGTGCTGGCAGGGCAGCAAACAGCATGGCACTGGCTGAGCGAAACCTATGAACGCTATGTCATTCTCCGCGGGCAGGGGCTTGTCGAGGTTGGCGATGCCGCTGCCGCTGCAGTGAACGCGGGTGACGTCGTACTAATCCCGCCCGGCACTAGACAACGTATTAGCAACACCGGCGAGAGTGATCTGGAGTTGATGGCCATCTGCAGCCCCCGGTTCAGNCTCGAGANTTACCACAGCAGCTGATCAGTAAGAAATATGACTCTACCNAACCTCAGNATTCTTCTTCTCACNGGACTTTTGCTCTGGCTGCCCGCCACTAANGGCTGGAGCCAGTCGGCCACTTTTTCCCTGACAACTGATCAGGGCTCAGCGCTCGAGATCTTCAGTCANCTCGATCCGGTGGCAATCAATACTATTCACAGCTGGGAGCTCGTGCTGTACACCGCCGATGGCGCCCCTTTGAGTGGGGCCCGGATGTCAGTCGTTGGCGGCATGCCTGATCATGACCACGGTTTACCAACCTCGCCTGTCGTCACCGGAGAGATCACCCCTGGCCNTTATNTGCTGGACGGCGTGAGGTTTCACATGCCGGGTCGCTGGCTGCTGACGTTCGACGTAATCAGTGATGAGGGCAGCGACTCGGCGACTCTGGAATTCCAGCTATGACAAGAATCCTGATCGCGGGATNTACTCTGACAGCGNCGGTGGGCTTGCTGGCCTGGAGANTGNTACCGNATCCCCTGCCCGCCGAATGGACGCCGGCGCAGCGNGCACTCATNCAGTCTCTGTCTCTTTCCCGNCTTCCGGCAACCCCGGGTGACCCGAGTAACTCGGTAGCAGAGAGCGAGCTTGCTGCCCAGCTTGGCCANCGNCTGTATTTCGACAAGCGCCTCAGCGGCAATGGCGAAGTCGCCTGTGCGAACTGTCATCGGCCACAAAACTACTTCACCGATGACCGGATTCTCGCAGTGGGCACCCAGACGGGGTTCAGGCATACGCCTTCACTCGTTGGGCTCGCGTACAGCCCCTGGTTTTACTGGAACGGTCGAAAAGATTCGCAATGGGCGCAGGCCCTTGCTCCGATTGAAGCCGGTCATGAACANAATCTGGATCGCTTACAGGTAGTGCGCCTGATCGCCGAGGATCCGNTTTACAAATCGCAATACGANAATCTCTTTAACCCACTGCCCGCATTGCCGNCAGTNCCTAACTCGGCCTCGCCGCTGGGCAACGAGCTGCTCCGGAACAACTGGGAATCTCTGAAGTCAGACCTGCAGCTGGACATCAACCAAGTTTTTGCCAATGTCGGCAAGACACTCGCCGCCTACCAACGCAAGATTACACCGGGGCGCAGTCGCTTTGACGACTATGCCGACAGCTTGACTGACAGCTCTGCTTTGATGCCGGGAAGTCTGCTCAACAAAGACGAGTTGGCAGGTCTTGCGCTTTTCATTGACCAAGCCCAATGCATCAGCTGTCACAATGGCCCGCTGTTAACCAATTTCGAATTTCACAATACCGGNGTNCTTGCCATCNCGGGACAGCTGCCCCCTATGGGAAGNTATAATGGCATTAGACTCGCGCGTCAGGATGAGTTCAACTGTCTAGGGAAATACAGCGATGCTGAGCCGGGTCAGTGCACGGAACTCAGGTTTGCCAAAGATGACAATGAATTGGTCGGCGCCCATAAGACGCCAACGCTGAGGAACGTCACCGAAACTGCACCTTACATGCACGGGGGTCAGATCGCCGATCTTGAAGCGGTTATGGAGCATTACAACGAGGCCCCCACTTCCATGCTCAGCCACAATGAGGCGAAACCTCTGGCCTTGCGGTCAGTCCAGCTCAAACAGCTGGAAGCCTTTATGACAACCCTGACAGCACCTCTGCGAACCGAGCAAAAGTGGCTGAAGCCGCCGAACAAGTAAAATTAGCCAAGGTACCCGGGCTGGACCAACTGTACCAGAATACGTTCCGGGTCATTGAAATACAGCTGATCCCCCCCGCTGGTCCGATTGACCGGATCCCTGTTGATGTTGGCCTGGATCCCGTGATTCGACAGCCTTCCAGCCAACAGATCCGGATTGTAGTTGTCCACGCCGACGCAAAGATGATGCATACGCCCGGGATTCCCCAGCTCATAAAGGCCGAGAAAACTCTCCGACCCCATCCCCACATTAAAGCTCCCGCTGGCTGNCCGGCTGCTGATTTCTAGCCTCAGAACCCGCCTGTAGAAATCCGCGGAGCGCTGCACACCATCAGCCGACAGGGAACCATGATTCATTGGACGCCCCACCGCAGCGGGCGCTTGCCCCTGAACGGGAGTCATTGAAATGCTGGCAGCAGAAGCCACCAGTGCACCAAACAATTGTCGTCTGGACAGGTGCTTGCTTTCGTATTGCTAAAGCAAAGTATCGAAATGCTCATGCTGGCATTCGGCTTCTGCGTCATATTCATTCTGGTCATGCAGGGTCTTTAAGTTACTCATCACTGCACCTAATAAAAATCTTGAGTAGAATGACCATCGCAAATCTGATCCGGCGTCTCAATTTACGGTGAGGGCTCGCCTCTCATGCCGAGCAGAGCAGCATTCTTAATTNGGCCCTGAGTCTGCGGACTAAAAGTGGTCGCCGGAAGACGAGAGCCCACTGGTTCAGCAGACTGACAGGAAAAAGTATGAACCTATCCTACAAAATCCTTATAGGCCTGTTTGCCGGTTGCCTGTTCGGGTTGTTCATCGCTCAGAGTGAGTCCCAGTGGCTGAACGGGCTGCCGGCAATAATGGCTCCGATTGGCAGCCTTTGGATCAATGCCATTCGTATGACCATTGTTCCCCTGCTGATGTCGTTAATCATTGTCGCCATCGGCGGCACTGCACAAAGCCATCAGGTCCTGGCAATCGGAGGGCGTTCACTGTGCATGTTTGCAGGACTGATCCTGCTGTCCAGTTCGTTTTCAGTTCTGTTCGCCGCACCAATGATATCGGGTCTGACACTCAGCAGCGAATCTGCCGAACTGATGCGCAGCTTCGTTCAACAGACAGAACATCGCGGCGCTCTTCCCCCCTTCAGTAACTGGTTAATCAATCTGGTGCCAGCCAACCCTTTCTCGGCCGCTGCGAACGGTGAGATTCTGCCGCTGATGGTGTTCACCGGCATATTTGCGCTGGCTCTGTTGAAAATCGATCCGCAGAGCCGCAAACAGCTTGTCGGGTTTTTCGCCGCTGTTAAAGAAGCGCTGTTTGTGGTGATCGCCTGGGTGATGGCGCTGTCGCCCTATGGAATCTTCGCGCTGGTACTGCCCTTAGCCGCCAATCTCGGCACAGAATCGGTTGTGCTGCTGGGCAGCTTTATATTCCTGACCTGCAGCCTGATCGTGCTGCTGGCAGGCACGCTGTACCTGATCGTCGGGCTATTAGGCTATGACGTCTGGCGGTTTGCTAGGACCATGGCGCCGGTGCAGGTGATCGGGCTCGGGACCCGGTCCTCCCTGGCGGCGCTGCCGGCGACTCTGGCTGCGAGCCGGGATCTGGCGGTCGACCAGAACACGGCAGGCCTGGTGCTGCCTACCGCGGTCACTCTGTTCAAATTTGCTTCTCCCCTGGCCCGGACCTGTGGCGCCTATTTTATTGCGGCGCTCTACGGCATCGAGCTTGCGCTGCCAGAAACGATTGCTATCGCACTCGCTATCGGGGTGCTGAGCTTCTACAGCCCCGGCATTCCCAGCGGCGGCCTGCTGGTCATCACACCCGTCTTTGTGGCGCTCGATCTGCCTGTTGAAGGTATCGGACTGCTGATCGCGGTTGACCTCATCATTGACATGTTTATCACCGGGGCAAACATTGCAGCCAATATGGCGGCAACACTGATCATTGAACGGTACAGCAGCGGGTCTAGCAACAATGTCACTGAGTAAACTGTGCGCGGAAGCTTTCATCCGGAGCCTGAGGGTCCGTGCCGAGGTTGGGCGGTGAATTTGCCTGAGACACCCGAAATTTCGGCAACTGAAACCGCCAAAGTCCTCAGTGTCAGCAGTCTAAACCAGATGGCAAAATCTCTGCTTGAAGGGCACTTTTCGCAGGTCGCCGTTGAAGGTGAAATCTCAAACTTTGCTAATCCGGCATCCGGCCACTGGTATTTCACACTAAAAGATCAGAAATCACAGCTGCGCTGCGCCATGTTTGCCGGCCGCAACCGCTTGGTCCGATTCAACCCGAAAAACGGCGTTCAGCTAATCGTACGCGGCCAGCTGAGCATCTATCCTAACCGCGGTGACTACCAGCTGATCGTGAGCCAGATGGAGGANTCTGGCGANGGGGCTTTGCGGCGTGCCTTTGAGGAGCTCAAGCAACGCTTGCAGGCTGAAGGCCTGTTTGACCAAAGACACAAACANGGGATTCTGGAGGGTTACCACCACGTCGGGCTGATCACCTCAGCCACCGGAGCAGCGATCCGTGACATGGTGAGCGTTTTTGGACGCCGATTCCCCGCGACGCGACTCACTGTCTTCCCGGTNGNGGTTCAGGGTCCGGAAGCCTCGGCTGAGATCAGTTCAGCAGTGGCGNTGGCCAACGCGCTCACCGACGCGCTGGGTTTACAAGCTTTAATCGTTGGCCGGGGCGGTGGCNCTCTGGAGGACCTGCAGGCATTCAACGAAGAATCCGTCGCCAGAGCCATTTTTGCCAGCGAGCTACCCGTCGTCTCGGCGGTCGGACATGAAATCGANTTTACCATCGCCGATCTGGTCGCAGATCTNAGGGCGCCGACACCGTCTGCGGCAGCCGAANTNTTGAGTCCGGACCAGCTNGACTATCTCGAGCAGGTGCAAGGCCTGCTGCAGCGTTTCAGCAACTTGGCTGGGCAATCCCTCACGCGGCGCAACGAGCGACTGATCTGGATGGCTAGGCGGCTGCGCCGGCCAGACAAACGACTGCAGGACCATGCCCAGACGCTCGACAGACTGGAGATGCAGCTAAAACGCGTTCTGCGTAACCGACTACAGCAGGCCACAGCGCAGTTGGCCTTGCAGCAGCGAGCACTTGTCGCGGTCAGCCCCGTACAAAAGCTGTCGCAGAAGCAGACGCAGCATACTGCCCTCAGTCAGCGACTGGCCCATGCAGGCCGCAGACATCTTGATCAGCGCCAGGAACAGCTTGTTTCCCTCAGCAGAAATCTCAATGCAGTCAGTCCACTGGCCGTGCTGGGCCGCGGCTTCAGTATCAGCCTGACGGACAGCAGTCAGGTAGTCAGACAAACAGCTGATGTTGCGCCCGGGCAAACTCTTATCACCAGACTTGCCGATGGCACCATCCACTCGAGCGTCACGGAGACCCACCCCAATGACGACTGAAACGGGCGTCTTGCCGCGCCATCTCCGACGCGATACGGCGACGACAATTGCCAGCGTAACCCGCATCGGCAGTCGAGAGTATCGAATACCGCCTTGCTTCAGTGCCGGAAATCCGGATTTTTTGTATATTACGTCCTGCCGGTGAAAATGGCTGCGGCATGATCAGCAACCGAAGATGTCAATCAGGGTTAGAAAATGAACAAGAGAGAACAACAGCGAAAAATCAAACAAGAGAAGCAGCAGGCCGCACAACAAAAAGCACAGTACAAAGCACTCGCCTCCAAGGTTGCCTTTTTTGGCATAACACCCGTGCTGGCTTTGTTTATCCTGTATACCCTGCTTAATCAGGGACCCACTTTCTCACCGGTCGAAATTGCTAATAGCGATCACATCCGGGGGGAGCGTGAGCATCCCGTCAGCATCGTGGTCTATGCCGATTTTCAATGCCCCGCCTGCGCAGTCGAGAATGAGACCATGACGCGGCTGTGGCCTCAGCTTAGCGACAAGGCCCATCTCATATTCCGGCATTTCCCGGTGACCTCAACACACCAGAACACATGGGGAGCGTCGCTGTATGCTGAAGCTGCCGCCAGACAGGGAAGATTCTGGGAAATGCACGACTACCTGTTCGCCACGCAAAGTTTGTGGTCAGCTCTGCCCGACGCCGAATCCGAATTCGAAAGCTATGCACTTGAGCTCAATCTGGATATCGATCGCCTGCATGCCGATATGGCATCCGACGAGGTTGTCGCAAAAATCCGCAATGACCAGCGCGGCGGCAATGCCGCCGGGGTTCGGGGAACACCCGCCGTTTTCATCAACGGCCAACAACTGGCCCGCCCGACCCGACAACGTATTCTGGAGGTGGTAGAAGAAGAATACGCTGCCGCTGGCGCTTAAGCTCTGTCCCTGACAATGCTGAGAAAGCGGTATTCATGCTCAACAAACGAGTTAAAAGGCTGATCATGCAATACCGATTTCTCATGGGGTTCCTCCATTCAGGCTAAGAACAGGAAACCCGGCGCCCGGTTCCGTTAAGGATCTGAAAACTGGCTCAGGCAATCTTCAAGTACAAGAGGGTCAATATTTCCTCCGGAGAGAATCAGAGCAAGCT